>JAQUPS010000028.1 GCA_028716485.1 Patescibacteria group bacterium | reverse complement strand
ATTGCTGTCCTTATCCGTGGAAGTGGCGTATAAATAAATATCATTTTGATTGGTCCAGGCGCCGTTGGCCAGCGGGGTGGAAGTGGCATGGCTATACTGGTTAAGCGAGGAAGGATTGGCCGGCACGTGGGTGATGGAAGTTTCCGAACCGAGCGCGGTGGAAACGGAGCTGGAAGCGTATTTGCGCACGCGATAATTATCCCAGTCGCCGATCTGGTAAGAACCCACGCCGTATTCGCCGTCGGTGTAAGTGGAATCGGTAGTGGAGCAAGTGAGCAGGGGCGAAGTGGTGGTGGCGCCGGCATAAAGCGAAGCCCAGAGAATGTTGGTGGAAGTCCAGGTGAATCTCATAAAATACCAGGTGTTGGTGCTGATAGCCGGCGTGGAAGCGAAAGCGAGAATATTTTCCGAATTATAATCCGATCTGATCATCAAATAACGCGAGTTGGATACCCGGGGGTCGATGATCGCCTGATAACCGTTCTGGGTATCGCCATTGGGGTGGCCGATGGTGATACTGGCCAGGGAAGAAGCGGTTGAGCTTGATTCGCTCCTCATCCAGCTTTCCCAGATTAAATTCCGTCCGGAAGAAATTCCATTGCGCGTCTCCAGACGATAATTGGTGGCGCCGTTGGCATACAAGCCATAACTGCCGCTCTTCGCCACCCTGGCTTTCTGAACCGGATTCAAAGTGCCGGCGTCAAAACCCACGCCCGATTCGAAGTCGTTGAAATAAACAAAAGTATTGGCGCCGCTGGAATAAGAAGTCGCGGCGCTATTGCCGTAAAAAAGATAGATGGTTTTGGTGGCGCTAAGCGAAGGAATTTTTACCCAGACTTTGGTATAAGATTTATTGCAAGTGCCGGGTTCCAGATAATAATACAGTTCGCTGGTATCGCTCCATTTATTGGAATCGGCAAAGGCGATATCCGAGCAATCCGATTTCATTTTTCCGGCGGTGATCAAGGTCGCCGTATCGATGGTGACGGAAGTCTGAAAATCGGTGAGGACGGCCGAGCCGGAATAAGTAACGGTTATCGGCACCTGATAATTCCAGCTGGCATTCCACCACGGATCCAGGAGCCCGTAGCCGGATTTATCACCGACGGTTTCCAGATAAAATTCTCCCTTGGATTGAGGCGCGAAAGAAATATTCATCTTGAAATATTCAGTCTCGCCGGGCTGGATATTGAATTGTCCGGCGGCAGTGCTGGCGCGGGGCGTGAAATTATCCGGCACTGTTTTACGGCGCGGTCCCAATCCGAATAATTTCTGCCAGAAATTCCTTTTGTCCGGCAGTTTGCCGGCCGTAATTCCGGCTTCATCCCATTGGTCAACATCGCTAATCTCGGTGGAACTGCCGACAATGGCGTTATCTTTCTGGCATTTTTTTTGGTCAGCGGAAAGCGAATCGCATTGCCGGCTCATATTTTTTCCCGGACAAAAATAAATTTGTTCGGAGCTCGAAGCCTGCCAGCCGGCGGCGCAATAATAAATACGGCTGTCTTTGACCGGGATTTCTTTGACCGCGGCTTGGCGGCTTAATTTTTCCAAGCCTGACACGTTGCCGTTGTCGGCCGGGAAATAAGTCTGCACGCCGAAATTTTCCGCTTGCGCGCCGATATTGGTGACGCTGAAATAAACCGGCGCGTTAGTTAAGCCGGTATAATCTTTCCGGTCAGTCTTGATGATCAGATTTTCATTATCGATCGCGTCGGTATAAGTAAAATTGGTTTTTTGGCCGCCGGTGTAGAGCGGCGCGTCGTTGAAAAAATGTTTTTCTTCGCCGGCGGCAAGCAGATCCTGATTTTTTTCTTGCGCGCCCTTCACCTGACCCTGGTTATAATCGACTTCCAGCCAAACGCCGTCCAAATATATTTTTGTCGCTTTGGTTTTTAAGTCGTCGGCGGAAAGTTCGCTGTTCTGGTAGCTGATCCTCACCCGCAAATTATTCAAATCATCCCAGGAATTAAAAACAGGCAGAGCATAAAGAAAATAACCGCCGTTAGCGGCATTGCTGGCGCCGCCTTTAAGGAACAGGTCGCCGGCCGTTTGCCAGTCGTTGCCGGTGGAATACTCCACCAGCAAATGGTCAAAATTAAAGTCGCTTTGCGCCGCAAGCGATAACCTTAATTGGACATTGGTTATTTCACTCGCCAACGTATAACTCTCGACGTTGAAATCCGAAAAAATCAGACTGTCTTTAAGTTCGGTCGCGCCGGCCGGGGAGGACGGATTATTCAAAGCGGTTGAAGACGCGTTTAACTCGGCGGAATTTTCAGCCAAAACTTTCGGGGCGGAAACTAAATTTTCCCAAAATTGCCCGATGGCGCGAACCGTAGTTTTTAAATTATCTAAAATTGAAACCGGATCGCCGGCGGCATTGTCATTATTGGCCGGCTGATCGACATCGACCGGAACGGGCGCGGAATTATTTTCATTTCCGGCCGGCGCCGAATTGTCCGGGGGCGGCGGGACAAAATTATCCGCCGGAGGCGGCGTAGAATTATCCGCCGGAGCCGAAACCGGATTATCGGCCGGGGCAACCGGCGCGTTTTCAGCCGTTGCCGGACCGGCTTCGGGCAAATGATTCTGAATAACCGGCGCGGGAGCGGCGGGGTTATCAACGTTATCAGCCGGCGCGCTTGAATCAAGCGGCGGAACAGGCGATGCTTGATTATCCAAAACAGGATTAGGCGCCTCGGGCAAAGAAACATCCGGCGTTGACGCGGAATCGGCGGGATTTTCCGGCGCCGAACCCGCGGCGGTCGGCTGATTAACTGTTTCATTGCCAGCGGTGGAAGTCGAAATTTTTCCCGTGCCGAAAATAAAGACCGCCGAATTATTTTCATCGAATGAAGAAAAATCAGCCGCCTGGCCCGCTTCGGAAGCCAGCGCCTTTTCCGGGCCTTGCCACGATGAACCGGATTTGATGGCCGGATCATTCAAATCAGCGGCATTGCTTTCCGCTTTAAAACTTTGCGGGAAAAGGCTGACTCTTTCATCGGAAGCCCGCGCCGAAAAATTATAATGGAGGTAGCTGAAAAACAGGATTAGAAATAAAATCAAAAATCCCAACTTTATTATCGGCTTATTGATCATTATTCTGGCCTTGGACATGGGCAAAAATATATTCCTAAATACTAAGGGCATTAAATCCGAAGCTCGAAATTAGAAATTCGAAACAAATTCGAAATCCTAAATCTTAAACTTATCGAATCTATTCGCTTTCGCGCTTAGGATTTCGGATTTAAATTTCTGAAAGTAATCGAATTTTTTCGAATGCGGACTATGATTTATTAAGCGGAAAATCTGAAATTTCCCTTGATTACAAACACAAAAATTCCGCTCAAAAGCGTACAATCTTACATCATGAATTATATCATTTTTATACTCAAACAAAAAGAGCGAAGAATGATTAATTCCCCGCTCTTTTCTATGTATTATTAGCAATTTATTACCAATATACTAAATACTTGATATTAAATACTCGGTACTGATTTTTATTCGATCTCTTTTTCCACATCCTTGATCTCCTTGCTGATGAATTCCTGGGAAATATCCAGAGCTTCATTGATCTTGTCGCGCACTCTTTTTTCCGATTCGCTATAGCCGGCTTTCTTATCGGCCAGCTCCATTAATTCGTTAACCTCCTCCTTGAGCGCGGCGAATATTTCGTTCAGCCTCTTTTCCAATTCCTGCGCTTCCCTGATCGCCCGGGCTGTTCTGATATTATTCTGATGCCGGAAATAAATCAGCAGGCAAATCAGGAAGATGATGAGCAAAATCAGGAAAAGAATTATCCAGGAACCATAGGCGGCAATCAAAGTCGGCGACTGAACCAATAAAGCCTTGCGCGAACTTTCCGCGCTGAGCGCGCCGCGGCTATCCGTTATTTGCGCCCAAACATGATATTCGCCCTTGGCCAATTCGTTGTGCTGGAAATAAGTCCAGTTGCCGTCGGCGTCGGTTTTGGTCTCCAAAACTTTGGTATTCTTGCCGTCGGAGATATAAATTTTAACCGTCGCGTTAGGATAGAAAGAGGTGCCCTGGATCGCCAGCTCCGCGCCCGCGTTGATCGCGGCGGGCATTTCGGTGATTACCGGCGCCTTCAAAGCTTCCACGGAAAATTGTTTCGAAGAGCTGGCTGTGTTGCCGGCTTGGTCGGCCACAATAATGGAAAACTGATGCACGCCCGGCTTAAGTATCGGCAGCTGATAGGGATTTTTAAGATATTCGGCAACGGGAACATCCTTGATCTCTCCGTCCAAATTGAATTTGTAATCGGCTATTCCCGAGCTGGCGTCAGCGGTGGTGAAAGACAATTTCGGCGTCGGATTGGTGGGGTCGTTGCCGTTATCGATATTGATGATAAAATCAGCCGGCGGCGTGATATCAATCAGAACTTGGCGGTTCGTTACCGGCCCCCAGCCGCTTTTGTTTTGAAACTTGATATGAAAAAAATTCCGGCCGTCGGCAACGTTGGAGAAAATTTTTGATTCAATGATGCCATCCGACTTTTTCCCCGGATCAGACGAGGAGCTTTGATTGAGCAAGTAGCTGACTGCCGAAACATCGGGCAGAAGTTTCCATCCTAATTCCGGATTATTATTGGCGTACCAGGTATTTTCATCGGGGTGAGTCGTCGAATCAACTTTGGGCGCCGGCGGTAAAAGGCCGGCGGTAGTTGGAGCGGCCGGCGTGGCCGGGGTAGCCGGCGGGGTCGGAGCGGGCTGATTGGGAGCGGGAGTTTTTTCAGTAAAGGTGTATTTTGCGCCGGAAGTATTGGCTAAAATATTAGTTCCCTTGCCGTCGGCGGCCAAAGCGCTTGCCGAGGAAAAACTGGCTCCGCCCGATCCGGCTTTTAAAACCGTAAAACTCACCGACATAATCACCCCCGAACTTCCTTTGTATGCCGGCGGCGGCAATCCGCCGCTGTAAGTTATGGTTCCTTCAGTGTTAGAAAAAGCCGGTTCAGCCGTCCAGAGGCTGAAAATCGAACTGCTTTTAGCAATCGATTTCACCGCCAAA
>JAQUPS010000027.1 GCA_028716485.1 Patescibacteria group bacterium | reverse complement strand
AGCGATATAAATAATTTATATCCTGTTTGCTCTTCCTCCTAATTTAATTGTAGTTTGTTCAATGTTGTTAATATTATAGGAAATTAAAAAATCTGTCAATACCTTTTTTCAATAGAGCGAGCAAGCCATCCTCCCCCATCCTCCCCCTTGACTTTTCTTTATAAATATTATATATTACGATGATTCGTTCATTCACAAAAAACCCAATAAAAAGGAGTTGGTAATGCTTAAAAATAGCTTTATTTTCTTGATTTTCGTTCTGCCGGCGATATTATTCGGACAAGACATCCCGATCGACGATGCGCCGGGCGGAATGAGCCGCGGCGTGACAATCAGCGACGCCAATGCGAAATATTGGCTGAATCGGTTCAATATTTATTCAATCAGAATCGATTCCGCGTCCCGCGCCGAAACCAGCATTGATATAAATTTGTTATATCAGATTTATTGGAAAGGTTCGGGAGATACCGCCAAGCATGTCGCAGAAAATGGCGTGGCCGCCGCGCTGGCTGCTTATCTGCAAAGAGGGACGATGGTCATCAGCCCCAGGGATAGGCAGTTCGCGATTTTTACGATTATGTATGTGGCGCTCTGCGACCCCCTGCATACTCCGCCGGAAAATTATTTATGGCTGCTCAAAGATAATGAAATGCGGCAAGCCGAAGCGCACCGGAATATCCTCCGCGTCTTGGCGAAAAAAAGCGACTCATTGTTTGTTGCCACGCTTTGCGACATTATTCTTGCGCCGCAAAATTATCCGGGCAAAAACTTGAGCATCCTGGAATATGTTTTCTGGGGCAGCACGAAGAACGCGGCTGTCGTACCGCTGACCAATATCGCCGCCGAATTTTTAAAACCTCTGACCGAGGCGCGCGTGCCGGCGATTCTTTTGGACAAATACCGCCTGGCGCGCTATACGGCGTTCAACGAACCGGTGGCTGTCCGCGACAGAACGGTTTTCGCTTTATTCCGGCATACTGATGCGCCGATTTATTTCGATGTTTTGGGCAGAAAAATAACTTCCGCCAAAATATCCGGCAAACTGCGGCCGATTCGGCAAGCCGGCCCGAATATTAAAATCGTTTTCTGATTTCATCCTCTTGTTCGTTTGAACAAGAGGATTTTTTTGTATAAAAAATAGCAGCCTCTGATTAGAGGCTGCTGGATGATAAAAATCATTCTTCGCTTTCTTTTTTGTTCCGCCGCAGTCAAACGAAAACTCCGAAGACGAAATATTCAGTTTTCTTCCGGATGCTCGAACTCGGAGATGCGCCAACCCTTATCCGTTTTTATCACGGTTACTTTTTGGTTGAATTCCGTATTGCCCCTTCTTCCCCTGAAAGAGTAAACTTTTTTATCCGGCGCATTCTCCAATACTTCCCGATGAAGATCAGTCGCGATTGAAGCGGGCACGAAAGTTACATACCAATAATCGCTGCCTGCCAAATGCGACCCATTGGTAAGGGCATTTTCTATCCTCTGCTTGCCCTCTTCGAGAAAATCGCCGGTCATGCACCTTTCAAACAACCGAAGGAGCTTGCTTTTGAGCATGGCGTCGTACCGATCAAACGATAAGTTTCTTCCATACGACTGGGCATGGACATAATCAAGCATGTCTCCGATCACATTTTCGTACTTTTTTACCGCATTCCAAGGCGAATCTGCGGCCCAAGAACAAGAAAATGACGCCAGGATAACTACAACAACCAGACATCGTAATAGTTTCATAAACCCTCCTGTTTTTTGTTAATGTTCAATCTCGGCTCACTCATAGATTTTTAACTTATTACCCTACAACAAAAATCTTAACCCGTCAATATAGCCCTTATTTATATTATGCTTTATAATATAAAGGTAATTTTTCCCGAAGCAAGTTCGGGATGCCGACTTCACGTCGGCATAGCTCATAATTAATAACTTTAATTGAATATACTATGTCTGAAGAAAAAGAAGAAAAAAAAATTATCGGCGAAGAAATCAAGGACGGCGATAAGAAAGCCAAGCTGGAGGCGGCTATGCTGGCGATGACGCAGATTAAGGAAAAATACGGCGACGGCGCGATCATGAAATTCGGCGAAGCCAAGAAATCCGACGTGGACGCGGTTTCGACCGGCTGCGTTTCGCTTGATCTGGCTTTAGGAATCGGCGGCGTGCCGCGAGGCCGCATCATTGAAATTTTCGGTCCGGAAGCTTCGGGCAAAACCACGCTGGCCCAGCATATCATCGCCGAAGTGCAGAAGGCCGGCGGCATTGCGGCTTTCATCGACGCCGAGCACGCGCTTGATCCGGACTATGCCAAAAAGATCGGCGTGGACGTCAATAATCTTTTGATTTCGCAACCGGATACCGGCGAGCAGGCTTTGGAAATTTTGGAAACCTTGATCCGCTCCAACGCGGTTGACGTGGTCGTGGTTGATTCGGTCGCTGCGCTGGTGCCGCAAAAAGAAATTGAAGGCGATATGGGCGATTCGCATATGGGCTTGCAGGCGCGCCTGATGTCACAGGCTTTAAGAAAATTAACCGGCATTGTTTCCAAGACCAAAACCGTCGTCATCTTTATCAACCAGATCCGCCAGAAGATCGGCGTTTTCTTCGGCAACCCGGAAACCACCACCGGCGGCGTGGCTCTGAAATTCTATTCCTCGGTTCGCATCGAAATCCGCCGTGCGGCGCAAATCAAACAAGGCGAAAAAATTATCGGCAATCGCGTCAAAGTGAAGATTGTCAAAAATAAAGTCGCCGCGCCTTTCCGCGCCTGCGAATTCGACATTATGTATAATGAAGGCATCTCTGTTGCCGGCGATATGATCGACCTGGGCACCGAGCTCGGCGTGGTTAAGAAACTCGGCAACTCCTACGCTTTCGGTGAAAATAAGCTCGGCGTCGGCCGCGAGAACGCCAAAGCTTTCCTCCGCCAGAATCCGAAAATAACGAAAGACATCAAAAAAGCGATCATCGCCGAAGCCAAAGCGAAAGAGATGGAAGAAACTTCCTGAGCTTAAATTTTTTTCATAGCATAAAACGCATTCTTAAAGAATGCGTTTTTTGTAACAAAAAATCCCTCGGATTACTAGAGCAAGGTTTTTTAATCAAGCTCCAAGAATCCAAGGGACAAAGAATCAAAAGCAAAAAGACAAAAACATCAAAGTTGCGGGACAACCACGCGACGCCGACACTCGGCAAGCCAGACATCGTCGTACTTGAAACGGTTGACGTGGGCGCTGAGACCACCGGCACTCACGCGCACGCTGGCCACGAAATATTCGCCGTTCATCTTGAACAGAAAAAAAGTGGAATATCCCCGACAAAGCCAGTTAGAATATTTCACGCAGAACCGCTTAATCTGGTGCTGAGTAAGACAGAGTTTGTCCAAATCGCCGGAAAGCGAGGTGAACATTTTTGCGAAGACCGCATCTTCAACCATTTCATACACTCGCACCGCAGTTTCCGGAGTGGCAACGCCCGCCTTTTTCAATCCGTAGTTTTCGAAATCACTATCAATGTCGGACTCAAAAACCTTTTTGTCTCCGTAGATGAATTTCTTGCCATCAAGAGCTTCGATGACCAATTTTTCATCGCCGGACAAAAATTTTAAAATCGGCGCGACTTTTTTGTCTTCGGTCTTTTCAGAGAACAGCTTCCTGAAAAAATCGTAAATAGCGCCTGGGTTACCAACTATTCTCTGAACTCGGTCAAAATCGGGATTTTCCTTTTTAATTCCACTGGCTATCGCTTTAACGGCGATATCGGCCAGTTCCAGCGCTTGTCCAGAACTTGGTGATTGGCTCATAGTCCCATCCTTTTTTGAATGTTAAAGTGCTTTTCTGCGCTTTCCCGGCAGATTTGGGATAATATCAATATGTTGGCACAAAATACAATTTTAGTCAAGCTGACTCCAAAATCAAAAAATGCGCCGATTAAGCGCACTTTTTATTGAGATTATACTAAATTTATTGATTGACTCTTTCCACATACAACCCTGAATCGGTGTTGATTTTTATCACATCGCCTTCGTTGATGAATATCGGCACATCGATCTTGGCGCCGGTCTCGAGTTCCACCGGCTTGGTGATATTGCCGGCGGTATTACCGCGGATGGCCGGCGGAGCGGAGATGACTTTGAAATCCATTTTGATCGGCAATTCCAAATTGATGGCTTTGTCGTTAAAATACATCATCTTCACGTCCGTGCCGTCTTTCAAATAAATTTCCTTGCCGCCCAGATTTTCCAGCGGCAATTCGAACTGTTCAAAAGTTTCATTATCCATAAAGTAAGCGTTTTTTTCGTCGCGGTAAAGATAGTTCACTTTCTTGGTGGAAATATCAGCTTCTTCGATCTTTTCCGCGCCATGAAAACTGTCGTCCAAAATATTTCCGGTCAACAAATTTTTCGCTTTCACTTTCAAAACCGCGCCACGCATGGCGACTTTGAGATGATCAGTCTTGATGACCAGATACGGCTGACCATTGTTCAAGATAATCTTGCCCGGTTTGATGTCGCTGAGAGTAAGCATATGGTTCAAATCTCAAATCTAAATTTTAAATTTTAAAATAGGCCGCAAATCAAAAACTTTAAAATTGAAATTTGAAATTTATTTTAAAATTTAGATTTGAGATTTTAAAATTTTTATGATTATTGGTGAGTTGAAGACAAGAGCGCCATGACACGAGAACGCTTAACGGCCGATGATAGCTTGCGCTGATGCCAGGAACAGGTTCCGGTGCGCTTGCTCGGCAGAATTTTCATGTGAAAATTGATAAAGCCGCGCAAAAGGCGAGTGTCCTTGTAATCGATATCTCCCACCTGATTGGCGCAGAAAAAACACTTCTTTTCTTTTTTTGGTTGGTTGTTATACATAAAAGCTAATGCTAATTTCGCGAATGATGCGAATCTGCGAATATCCACAAAATCAGCATTTTTTGTTAAATTATTTTTTCAATCGACTAAAACGGAATATTCTCAACCCTAATTTCTTCTTCTTCCGCCGCGCCGCTATTTCCGCCGGTTGACGGACTGTCGATGTCGATGATCGGCTCATTAGAAGCGAAAGGTTGTTCCTGACTCGGAGCGGCAGCCGCGCGCGGAGCATAATTATTTCCGGACGATTGTCCGCCCGAATAGCCGGACGAATTTTTCGGCGTCAGGATGATCATATTTTCGGCGATAATTTCGGTGCGGTATCTTTTCACGCCGTCTTGGCCGGTCCAATCGCTGGTTTGCAGGCGGCCTTCAATATAAACTTTCAAGCCTTTTTTTAAATACTGGCCGCAGATTTCCGCCAACTTTCCCCAAGCGACGACGTTATGAAATTCGGTTTTTTCCTGCTTCGCTCCGGATTGGTCTTTCCAAACCATACTGGTGGCGACGCCGAATGACGCGACCGTCTTGCCGGTGGACGTGTTCCTAATTTCCGGATCGCGGGTCAGATTGCCGATGATCATTGCTTTGTTAAGAGTCATATATTTAGTATTAACACCCTGATTGGGTGCATAAATTATTAATACTTTAAAGCCGCTTTAGCTTCAGAAAATAATGATGAAATTAGAAATTAGATATTGGGGGAGAAAACTCGTTTTACCAAATTTCCAATCTCAAATTTCAAATATCTTCCTTCTATATCAAGTCCTTGGTATCCAAGATATCGTCCAGTTTAGCGTCCAAATCTTTGAGCTCGGTTTTCTTTTTGAAAGATTTTCTTTCTTCGGCCGGCTGGGGTTTTTCTCCGGCCACCAATCCGGCGGTTTTCTCTTCCGCTTTTTCCGGCTTTTCGGATTTTTCAGCTCCGCCTTCTTTGAGGCGCTTTCTAATCGCCGCCAATTCGTCGGACTTCTTCTTATCAGCCGCGATCTGCTCGGCGCTGCGCTTAACAATGCGGATAATCTGGTGTCTCAAAACATCATTGGACAGGCGCAAAAAATTATCCAGCTCGGCTAATTTCACTCCTGCCAAATCAAATTCGGCCAATTTGTAATAGCCGTGATTGTAATTGCCGATCATGTAGGCCAATTTCTTTTTGCCCCAATCTTCGGTATAAGTCACTTCGCCTCCGACCGCCGCGATTTGTTTTTCGATTTTCTCATTGATCGCCTTGGCTTCATCCTCGGTGAATTTGTTCGGGATGATGTAAAGCATTTCATAATGAAAATTTTCCGTTTTTTTCACTTTAGACATAATTGATTTTACTTTTTATTAATTTATTTTCTTCCGCATAAAAAAATCTCTTGTTCAATGGCCTTTGCATAAAGGTAACCGAACAAGAGATTTCTTGCTGATTGCCAATGGCCGCGGAATTTACCGAGGCCGATCCTGCCGAAGCAGGATCATGGAAAAGGCTTTATTTTGATTTGTTGTTTATACATTATCAGAATACTTAAAAAAAAGCAAGAGGCTCATATCAATTAAGAATTAAAAATTAAGAATTAAAAATTATTGTTAAATGTTGGCCATTTAACAATAGGGAGTTAAAACTTTTAACGTTTTCTATCCAATAGCTTGGAAACGATTTATTAAATAATTTGGCGTTTTGAATTCAATGCCCATATGCAATCTTTCGGCATTATAGTATTCCAAGTAATTAGGCAATTTATTATTTAGCATTCT
>JAQUPS010000026.1 GCA_028716485.1 Patescibacteria group bacterium | reverse complement strand
AAGCCATTGATTTTTTTAACATATAATGCTAATATATAAAGTATAATAATCTAATGATAAATTTATGAGTTTTGAAAATTGGAAACCTGAAGAACCCGAGGAAATACCAATGAATGAAGTTCATAAAGAGCCGGCAAAAAGAGCTATCGACAATTTGCCGGACGAAGAAAATTTTGACGTTGATGCGGAAAAAAGGGAAGGAGAAGTTGAGTTAAGCCCGGAAGATCAAGATGTTTATGATTATGTGGTGAAAGGCCTCGAGGGCGGGAAAAAAGAAAATTTTTCAGATGTAAAAATAGACAACCCCGGAGGTTTTTTAACTAAACTTGGCAAGAAATTCGGAGGATCAAGAAGTTTGTTAACCGCGGCTTTATTGACTATTGCCGGAGGAATGGCCGGAAGCAAGGCTTTTTCCCAGGATGCTTTCGATGAACTCCATTCCCGCGTTGCCGCTGAAAAAGTGGAAGAATCGAGCGGCAATTCGGAACAGCGGCTCAAGCAGGTTCAAGATGAGATGACGAAAGACATGGAAAGACAGGCAAAAAAGATGGGAGAGATAACCGGACAGAAAATCGATTTAAGCGGAAAAGCGGAAAATAAAATCGAAAATAAACAAGAAAAAGAAAGCAAGATTGATTTTGAAAAATTTTTCAAAGGCCAATTTCCCGCCGCCAAAGAAATAAAAGTGATAAAGCAGGGGAATGATTGTGTTGCCAATGTTGACGGCAAGATCTATGTCGGATCGGCGAGCGCCGGCGCTGACGATAATTTGGCGAGAGAAAGAGCTGAAATATCCGCTGATGGCGCCAGAGCTCAATTCTTGGCGGGAAATTTCGGGAAAACCGAATCGTTTAGTCACGTAATTATCTCAGGCGGAGGCGCTCCGATGGAAAGACGCGCCGAGGGCAAAGATGGTTATACTTATTTTGTCTTTTACCAAATGAGCGAATAGGTATAATTAAAACATAATTTTATTTGAACTGCTGGCGCGAGCCCCACATAAAAATAGACAAAAAGTAAAATGTATAAATAAAAAAGATGGGCAAAATAGTCCATCTTTTTTGTATAAAAATAAATAAATATTCCTTATGGCGCGCATTGGAAAATTTCCGTAATCACGCAGCGTACCTGCCTGCCGGCAGGCAGGTTGTGCCACTTTTTTTAAAAAAAGTGGCAAAGATGTTGAAAATAATGTCAGGAATAGACCCTCCCTCCAACTTCGCTCCGCGACGGAGCTTCGTTGGACAAGCTGTCTTTTTAGGATTGGCCACCCTTGCCCTGCCGAAGCTTTAGCGTAGGCGGGCCTCCCGAGGAGGGGATTTATTTTAATCCGTATTTTTCTATATTTTTATCTGCCAGGCTTTGTATATATTCGATTTCTTTTTTGCCCGCATCAGTCGAGAACAGATGCTTGAAGCGCGATTGGATTTTTAAATATTCTTCGACTTTGACCGGAGTTTCGATTTTGGAAACATCGGTTAATTGGCCATCGACATATTCTAACAGCGGATAAAGTCCGGTTTGGACGGCGAGCTGGCCGACTTGCATCGCCTCGGAAGTTTTAATGCCAAAGCCGGGAATACAGGGCGACATAATTTGAATGTAAGCCGGACCGTTCGTTTCGATGCCGCGGCGGACTTTGGCGGTGATGTCCAGCGGATAGCCGGCGGTGGATTGGGCGATATATTTTACGCCGTGCGCCAGGGCGATAGAGAGCATATCTTTTTTTCTTTGCACTGAACCGATAGAATTTTTTCCCGCCGGAGTGGTAGTGGTGGAAGCTCCGGGCGGAGTGGCGCCGGAAGCCTGGATGCCGGTATTGGAATAAACTTCGGTATCGTAGCAGATATATAAAATATTTTCGCCACGCTCCCACATTCCGGAAATCAAACCAAGGCCGATATCAAAAGTCGAGCCGTCGCCGCCCTGAACTATGACTTTCGTCTTAATATCTTTTTTAAAATTTAAAGCGGCGCGGATGCCCGAAGCGACCGCGGCCGGGTTTTCAAACAAAGAATGGATCCATGGCACTTTCCAGGATGATTCCGGATAAGGCGTGGTGGTCACTTCCAAGCAGCCGGTGGCATTGGCGATAATCACGTCCGGCCCCATTGCCCGCGAGGCCGCGATAGCCGCGATCATCTGCCCGCACCCCGCGCAGGCGCGATGGCCGGGGGAAATCAGGCATTCCCCTAAAACGGCCTTGGTTATCTTACTGTTTTCAATCATAGTTTTTGTTTTGTTATGTTTATTGGCGGGCTTGTGTTAATAATCTTTTACTTCCACGTTAGTATGATCGCTTTGGCATTCCAGAACGCTTATATGAACGTGAGTCCCTTCGGGATTGATAAATTTTACATCCGGGCATTTATAGGCTGCGGCGTTTATCGCGTTGGCATTTCCCCCTAAATCAACGGCATAGGATTTGTCCGGACCATTGATGCCCCCGTAGTGGCAAGAGTCAACGGTATGAGAACATCCGCTTGCCCGGCAATAGGCAAAGGTTTGTCCTCCGGGGGTTATTTGGGAATCGCTGATAGAATTAATAGTGATAGGAACAGTTGCTGGGATGGCATTTTTCAGACAAGCTATGAGGCTGTCTATTTGCGGAGAAGCATCTTTTTCTTGCGCCTCTATGCCGGATTGATACGACCAATTAGCTCCTGGCGGACAGCAGCACTTAGAACTTTGTTGCGCTCCCTGCAATGGGCCGCAAAGTTTAATATTAGTCGTTTGAATTAAATCTTGAGGGCAAAAATTAGTTTCTTGATTTGTTCCGGTTACCCATTTGCACAATGAATTTGTTGTTTGTGTTTGTGTGACTTCCGGCGGTTTGATAACGCTCGATTGCAGATTTACCAGCGCCGGATTGACTTGCGATAAAAGCAGATAAGAAGTTAAGACCAAAACCAAACCGGTCAGGCTGGCGGTGATCATTGATTTGGCTTCGGAAACTGACGAAGCGTTGCCGCCGGCCGTAATCCACATCAAGCCGCCAATCATTAAAACTACGGCGGCGACAATGCCGACCGCGCCTACCGCATAAGTGTAAATCGCCTTGATGTATTTGGCAATCGGTTCGGTGCTGTCGCTAAAAACAATATGTTTAGGGAGGCCGGGAATCGGCACTTCCAGATCCATGGCAAATTCAGCAGCTTGCGCCGGCGCGGGCAGGATAAATAAAGCGGTAGCGGCAATCATTTGGATTGAAAAAGCGGCCACAAAAGCAGACAGAAAGATTGTTGATAATAATTTTTTAAGCATATTATTGATATGAATTTTATAATTTTTAAATTTTTAAAGAATTTTTAAGGTCTAATTTTAAAATTAAAAATTTTCATCTCCCTATAAAATTTATATCTTCATTTTTAATCGCTGCTTTATTGATTATAGTTTCGATCATCTTCTTGGTCACGTCCCGGCCGCCCAAGCCGATGATGAAATTTTTGACAGTGGAGGAAAGTTTGCCCTGAATCGCCGCTTTTACCTCTATATATAAAGGACCGGCATAGCCCAGGGAAACGGCTTTTTCCGCGACGGCGATATTTTTGGCGCCGACATTTTTTAAAACTTTTATTATTTCTTCGGACGGAAACGGCCGGAAAGTTTTTATTTTCAAAACGCCGAGGCTGCTACCCGAACCGAACAAACCGCTCACCTCTCTTTTTTCATCAATCACTTCCTTGATCGTGCCGACCACCGAGCCCATGGCGATTATCACGGTTTTAGCTTTGGCTGGACCATAGTATTCAAGCAGGCCGTTGTCGTATTTCGTATTTCGTATTTCGTATTTCGTATTTGAAATTGAAATAAGTTTGTTATATTTTTCGTACTCTTCCTTAATAGTTTTTAAAGAAGCGGTTAAATCGTCGTGCAATTCCTGGCGGATTTCCAGATAATCGGCGGGCGTGGCGAACGAACCGAGCGTGCGGGGATTATCCGGGTCAAGATAAGTTCCAGCTTTCGGCTGATAATCAGGCAGGAATTTTTTAATATCTTTTTCGGAAGGTATTGTCACTTCTTCGTAAGAATGAGTCAGGACAAAACCATCGATATTGACCATCACCGGCAAGCGCAATTTTTCCGCGATTTTGTAAGCTAAAATATGCTGGGTTACCGCTTCTTGATGATTTTCGGCAAAGAGCAATATCCAGCCCGCATCGCGGATGGTCATTACGTCTTGAGCGTCGTTCCAGATATTTATCGGCGCGGAAACGGCGCGGTTGGCGCAGGTGATGACGACCGGCAAGCGCATACCGGCGATATTGAAGATTACCTCGGTCATCAATAATAATCCTTGCGAGCTGGTTGAGCTGTAAACGCGCGCGCCGGCGGCCGAAGCGCCTAAGATTATGGAGGCGGCGGCAAATTCGCTTTCGGCGCGGACATATTCGAAATCCGCTTCGCCATCAGCTTTAAAGCGCGCCAAATCTTCCACAATATGCGTCTGCGGCGTGATCGGATAAGCGGAAACGACCGCCGGGCGGATATTTTTTATGGTCAGGGCGATGGCGCGGGAACCTTCTAATATTTGGGGCTTATTTGACATACAAAACGCAATTTTAAAATCTAAATTTTAAAATAAATCAAAATTTAAAATTTAAATTTTTGATTTGGAATTTATTTTAAAATTTTAAATTGAGATTTTTTATTTTCTTTCCAGTTCCATCTTAATAACCTTCACCGGGCACTCTTCGGCGCAGACGCCGCAGCCTTTGCAGAAATCATAATCGGTTTTCGGTTTGGGCTTTCCTTCCGTTTGATCGATCATCTTGATGCAGTTTTCCGGGCAGACGCGGGCGCAAGTGGCGCAGGAAATACAGCGCGCCAAATCCGTCGACGGGCGGAAAGTCCGCCAGCCGCCGGTCTTATTTATAGTCGTAGAACCAGGGGAAACAGTAATATTAATAGACATTGTTTTATTGATTTCAAAAATATTTTTTATAAAATTTTTAATTTTTAAATTTTATAATTTTTAAAGAAATCCTAATTTTTAATTTTTAAAAATTAGACCTTAAAAATTTTTTAAAAATTTAAAAATTATAAAATTAGCTATTATAAGCTTTCTCTATAGCTTCGATATTTTTTTTGACTATCTCATCGCCTTTTTCGGCGAATTTTTCGCGGATGGCTTTGCGCAGGCCATTGATGCTGACTAAATCAATCGCGCGAGCCAGGACGCCGAGAATGGTGGTGTTAGCCAGATTGCGGCCGAGAATTTCCATGGCGATCTTGCTGGCGTCGGCCGCGTAAATATCGGTCAGCGGGATTTTTTCTTTTTTCGGGCCGTAAGTCAGATTAAGCTCGGCGGCTGGTTGCGTGGTGTTGACTATGATTTTAACGTCTTTGCCGCAGTCGCCGGTCATATCAACCAGGCCGATTAATGACGGATCAAGGATAATCAAAATATCCGGGTGATAAACTTGTTCCCGGTTGCGGATAAATTTATCATTGATTCTGGCAAATGATTGAATCGGCGCGCCGGTGCGTTCCACGCCGAAAGCGGGAAAGGCCTGGGCCTGATGGCCGTCGGCATAAGCGGCAATAGCTATAAGTTCGGCGGCGGTGACAACGCCTTGCCCGCCCCGACCGTGCAATCTTATTTGTTTCATTTTATTTTGTGTTTATGTGTGCTTGCCAAGCTGCCCTCAGATTAAATGAATTTTAAATTCGAAATCCTAAGCGCTAAATCCGAAACAAATTCAAAATCCGAATGACAAAAGTTCGAAACGTTTTGGATTTGTAATTTTAGACTTTTAAATTTGTTTAGGATTTCGGATTTCGTGTTTCGGATTTAATGTTTGTTGTATTCGGATATTTTGTAGGTTCGGATTATGTTTTATTATTTCAAAAATTGTCCTATCATTTGCTCGAATTTGTCCGCCGGGATTTCGCCGACCACCCTGTAGCCATTGATGAAAAAAGTCGGTGTGCCGGCCACTCCCAGCGATTGGCCGTCGGCATAATCAGCCTTGATATCATTCAAATATTTTTTGCCGGTCAGGCAGCCGGTAAATTTGGTTTTGTCAGCGCCGACGGAAACCGCCAAGTCAGGCAAAGAGCTGGTAGGAAATTGGCCTTGCAAAGCGAATAATTTATCGTGCATCGGCCAGAAATATCCTTGCTCGCCGGCGCAGCGTCCGGCCATGGCCAAATCGAGGGAATTGTCATGCAAGGGAAAGTCCTTGAAAATTATTTTAACCGAATTTTTATATCTATAGCCAATTTCTCTGATGACAGTATAGTCATTGCGGCAATACGGGCAGGCGAAATCGGCAAACTCGACAATGGTGACCGGGGAAGTGCTGGCGCCGAAAAAATAATCATTCCGTTCGGGGACATTGAATTTTTGCGCGGTTTCCGGAGTTTTTGCCGGGACGGAAAAATGCGCGATCAGCGCGCCAATCAGAATTATCAGGCCAAGAACGATAATCGCGATTGTTTTTTTGTTCAGTTTATTCATTGCGCCGGGAGGAAAATTAGCCTATAATAGAAGTGATTTAATTATATCATTTTTTACTTTCTATGGCGAGGGTTAATCATGAATATTGGGAAGCCAAAGCCTTGCAGAAAAGCAAGAAGCGGGAGAAGAAGAAAAAGCCGGGGATGAAAGTGTCGGGCGCGGGGGTGAAAAAATTGCAAAAGCTGATTAATACAAGGTAGTTTTTTAAATAAAAATTCCAATTTTAAATTTTAAAATAAATTATAAATTTAAAATATCAATTTTTTAGATTTTTAATTTTAAGCTTATTTTAAAATTTAAAATTTAGATTTGAGATTTATGAAATTACTTTCCTGGAACGTCAACGGTATCCGCGCGGCGGTCAAAAAAGGTTTTGCCGATTTTTTAAAAAGCGAGAAGCCGGATATTTTATGTTTGCAGGAAATAAAAATATCGGATGATGCTCGCAATAAAGAAGTTTTTGATTTTGCCGGCTATCAGGAGTATTGGCATTCGGCTGTCAGACCGGGATATTCCGGCACGATGACTTTGGTAAAGGATGGTATTGAAGTTTTAGGCGAAGAAAAGTTTATTGCCGATTCGGAAGGCCGGGCGCAGATTTTGGAATTCGCCGGATTTTATCTGGCTAATGTTTATTTCCCCAACGCCAATCACGAGTTATCGCGGCTTGATTTTAAATTAAAATTCAATGATCGTTTGCTGAAGTTTTTGAAGAAGTTAGAAATGAAACCCACCCCGCCTTCGGCACCCCTCCCGGGAAGGGGAATTAATTCAAAGAAGACCAAACCGATCATCGTCTGCGGCGATTTTAACGTGGCGCACGAGCCGATCGACCTTTTCCATCCGAAAGAGAATGAAGGCAATCCGGGCTACACGGCTGAAGAGCGCGGCTGGATGACTAAATTTTTGCAGGCCGGATTTGTCGATGCTTTCCGCGCGCAAAATCCCGAAAAAGCGCAATATTCCTGGTGGAGCTTCCGGATGAACGCCCGGGCGCGTAATATCGGCTGGCGGATTGACTATTTCTGCGTTTCGGGTAAACTAATGAAATCAGTCAAAAGTTCTTTTATAATGAATGAAATAATGGGCTCGGATCATTGTCCGGTCGGCATAATACTGGATAAATAATCAACCAGGAGGGGTTATGCGGAATTTTTTTTCCACGGTCTTGATGGTTTTGGCATTCGTCGGCTTGCTCGTTTTGGCGATTTTTCTGCCCAAGGCGAGAAAGATTTTGACAGACATTCTCGTGAGTTTTTTCCCCGCTTCTGACGCGGATTATTAGAAAGGCGGCGGGCAGGGCGGAAATGGGGATTAAAAACAAAGGAGGGGATATGCTGAATTTTTTTTCCACAGCCGGGTCGATTTTGTGGATTGTCGGACTGCTTATCGTCCTGATGATCGCCGTGATCTTTTCGGACGAGCCGAAAATGGCGTCCGGGGAATCGTTCGTGAGTTTTTTTCCACCGCCCGATGCGGATTGTTAGGAGAGGATAATGGATAAAAAAAATAATTCCGTAACGATTGGCGTCTTTTTTCTCTGTCTGTGGGTAGTAATCAGGCTGGTAATAACGGGGACGCCGATCCTTTTTTACTTATTTGTGGTCAAGAATGTTATAAAAAGCGTCAAGCATTTGTTTGGAGTCAAAGCGGCTGAATGATGGCCGCTTTTTTATTGCTACGTTTTCTATCCAATAGCTTGGAAACGATTTATTAAATAATTTGGCGTTTTGAATTCAATGCCCATATGCAATCTTTCGGCATTATAGTATTCCAAGTAATTAGGCAATTTATTATTTAGCAT
>JAQUPS010000025.1 GCA_028716485.1 Patescibacteria group bacterium | reverse complement strand
CCAAAAACAAAAATTTCTTATCGGCTTGCTGATGCTGACCATGCTCTTAATGTATGGTTCGGTTCCTTCGGTAACCGAAGCCATCTCCTTGAAAAGCGTCAAAGATACGATTTCCAGCTCCGATGTTCTGAAAGCTAATGTGACGCATACGATTATCGCCTCGACCACGCAGGCGATCGGCGCCGACGGATACATCGAAGTTGTTTTTCCCGCGGCCTTCGCCGATATTTCTTCCACCAATGTAACCTGCCCCGGTTCGGGAGCGTATGGCGGAACCGGCAATACCATCACCTGCGCTTACACGGGCGGTTTGGTCCCCGGCCTTTACACCATACTTTTAAGCGGAACCACCAACCCGGCTACGGTCGGCAGCCAATTGATTACCATCAACACCAGACAAACCGGCGGAGCGCTGATTGAACATTCGACTTTTCGAGTGGCAATAGTCAATAGCGTGGCCGTAACCGCGACTGTCGAAGCTTCCTTGACTTTTACCGTTTCCGGGCTGGCAACAACGACGGCGGTCAATGGCGTCACTACTACCGGATCATCGACATATAATACTTTGGCATTTGGAGTTCTTTCCCCGAATGTTAAAAAAACATTAGGCCAGCGATTGAATGTTACTACTAATGCCAATTACGGCTACACGGTAACAGTGGCGCAGGATCATAATTTGTTATCGAGCAACGGCGCGGACATCGATTCTTTCAAAGACGGCTCGGCGGCCTCCACCACGCCTTTGGCCTGGGCCTCGCCAGCGGCTTTATTGGGCAATGCCCATACCTATGGCCATTTCGGCTTTACCAGCGGCGACACGGTTTTGAGCGACGGCAACCCTTTTACCGGCTCGCTCTATAAGGGTTTTTGGGGCACGACCCCGGTGGAAGTAATGTATCATAACGGTCCGGCCGACGGATTGACTTCCGGCGTCGGCTCTTCAACAGTCGCTTACTCCATCGAGATCAGCGCCTTGCAGGAAGCCGGCGATTACTCCAATACCCTCACTTACGTCTGCACGCCGACCTATTGAAATTATATTCCATTAAATAAACCCCTGCCTGAAAAAGCGGGGGTTTTGTTTTTGTAAGTAGAAATTAGAAATTTGAAATTGGATATTTGGATTTTTAAGATTTTTAAAAAATTATCTAATTTCAAATTTCCAATATCTTAATTTATAAATATTAAAAATTTATTCTCTCTCTTTGAATTTTGGGATGAATTTTCCGAAAATCGAACTTTTCTTGATAATAATCGGCAGTTGAGGAAAAGTTGATAAATTGATATAATATTATTAATAATTCATTCAAAGAAAAGCGGCAGACCCGGTGGTCGAATTTTGAGTTGGGAAAGCTAATAATTGGTTTTTCTCATTTAAAATTGGAAAATCAGTCGTCGCGGCGGTTTATGAAAAAAGGAAAAAAATTGGCGCTGGGGCTGGGTTTGATTTTAATTTGTTTTTTAATTCCGGTTTTTTTTGCACAGGCGGCGGGCAGTGAAATAAGCCTTAAAATCACGCCTTCGATCCTGGAAAAATTGGTCAAGCCCGGCGATATTCTCGCCCAACAAATAAAATTGGCCAATCAATCGGATCAGGAGATCACTTTTTACGCTTATCTGAAAGATTTCAAGGCGGCCGCCGATGACGAAACCGGCAAAGCGCAATTGATCGTGCCGGGTTCGGAGCCGGGCAATTATGTTTCTTCCTGGGTGGATATTTCCACTGACGGCATAAAACTCGCGCCCGGACAGGAGCAGGCGATTCCTTATACGATTAACGTTCCTTCTAATGTCGGTCCGGGCGGTTATTACGGAGCGATAGTTTTTGGCACGGTAGCGCCGAAAGCCAAGCCGGGCGAAACGGATAAGGGCGCTTCCATCGGCGTGGCCGAACAAGCGGCTTCCCTGCTTTTATTGCAGATCGCCGGCATTGCCGACGAGCGCGCCGAGATCCGCGAATTCAAGACAGACAAACTTTTTTATGCCACGCCTTTCACGGTTGATTTTTCCACCAAGATCCAGAATTTCGGCAATGTGCACGTCAAGCCGATGGGGGTAATCGAAATCAGCAATATGCTGGGCAAGAAAGTGGCGGCTTTGCCGGTTAACGATAAAGGAGGAAATATTTTGCCCAAAAGCGCCCGCCTTTTTACCAACACTTGGAAAGACAGTTTCGGCTTCGGCCGTTATGAAGCAGCCCTGATTTTAAGTTATGGCACGCCCGCCGAATCAGGAGGCGAAGGGAAAAAAACTTTGACGATGTTCTGGTATTTTTGGATATTCCCGGTTAAGATTTTAGTTTCCGCCGGCATCAGCCTCTTGATTCTCGCGCTGCTGTTTATAATTTTTCTGCGAATTTATCGGAAAATGGCGGTCAAGTCGGCCTTGAAGAAGATGGGCGTCAGAGGCGGGCAAATTTTAAAAAAGAAAAAATCATCCCGAACCAGGAATGAATTCATCCTAAGCTTCCTGATTTTATCGGGAATCGCCGCCGCGGCCATCGCCATACTTTATTTTATTTTATTTTGAAATGCGCTTATCACAAAAATTAATATTTATCGGTTTTCTTTTGTCCATGTTTTTTTTGCCCGCCATCTGTTCGGCCGATACGATTTTTAATTTAACCGTGACGCCGGCAGTGATCGATATTCCGGCCTGCGAAAAAGGACAGATTTGCCTGGAAAAAACCATCGCGATCAAAAATAATTCCGCGGTCCGCGCCGATGTTTACGCGCAAGTCAACGATCTGTCGCCTGAATCCGGAATAATCGCTTATTCCGACCCCGGCGAATTGCCGGCCGACGCTTCGCTGGCGCGCTGGATAGATTTTTACCGCTCGGTGATTAAAATTCCTCCCGGCGGAACCGCGACGCAGACCCTGCGCATCACCGCGAGCCCCAACGCTATCCCGGGAAAATATCACGCGCTGATTTCTTTCCCGACCGGCGGCAACTTGCCTGAGGCGCAAGCGGTCGATCAGAAGCTGAACCAAGCCAAACTGCAGATCAATCTGGACTTGGTTGAGCATCAAGTGGAGCAGGCGGAAATAAATCGCTTTCAGCCGGCGCGCGCGCTTTTTACCGGTAATCCCATCGGCTTCGCGCTAAAAATAAAAAATATCGGCACGCAAGCGGTAGAGCCAAGAGGCGAAATTATCATTTATGATAAGAGCGGGCGGGAGGCTGGTTCAATTCCGATTACGGGTGGCACTATCGCCCCAAATGAAATTAAAAATTTTTCCGCCCAGGCCAAGTTGAATCTCGGGCCGGGAAAATTCAAAGCGACTTTGAATTTTAATTACGGACAGGATGACGGGAAAAGCCTGACCGACATCGTTTATTTTTCCTATTTGCCCCTGAATTTATTCCTGACGGCGCTGGCGATAATTTTTTGCTTGATAATCGGCGCGGCGATTTATATCAGCGGCCGAGTCCGCTTCGCGAGACTTAGCTGGAGCCGATCAGCGGCAGAATCCCGCGGCGGAGATTATGCCGGAGCCAAAACTTTGCCTGATGCCGAAGAAAAAGATATTCCTCCCGAACCGCTGGCCAGTCATTCTAAACATCACCCCAAGCATGTTATCGACTTGCGAAAATAAGATTAGAAAATTGGAATAACTAAGCCTTAAATCACAATTTTAAATTTTAAAATAAAGTTTAAGCAAAAAATCCAAAAAGTTTTAAATTTAAATATTTTGATTTATTTTAAAATTTAAAATTGTGATTTTATCCAAATGAGCAAAAAAACATTTTTTATAAGCTTGTCGATTTTTTTCATTCTCTCTCCGGGTCTAATTTTGGCCGCCGATAATTCCACCTTGGCGCTGACGATCACGCCGCCGCTCTTAAAGATAAATATGGAACCGGGCGAGAGCCTGGCTACGGCCATCAAAGTCGTCAATAATAATAATTATCCGGTAACCGTTTACGCCAAGGCGGTCGATTTCGCCGACAACGGCTCGGGCGGATTAAAATTTTTAAATAACGGCAATGTGCCGGACACGCCGGAAAATCAAAGCATTTATCTAAGCCAATGGATTTCCTTGAGCCAGGAAAAAGAAGATTTACAGCCGTTTCAGACCGCCACTTTTTCTTTTTCCATCTCGGTGCCGCTCAATGCCCAGCCCGGCGGCCATTACGCGGCGATTTTAATCGGCACCAATCCGCCCGCCGAAACAGCCCGCGGCACGGAAATAAAAGTTTCTTCCTATCTTTCTTCGTTGATTTTAGCCAGAGTGGCCGGGGCGATCGAGGAAAAGGGCATGATCAGGGAATTCACTTTCAGTCCGCGGATTTATTCGGGCGGCGAGGGGAATTTCCGCGTGCGCTTTGATAATTCGGGCAATGTCCACTTGGCGCCGACCGGCGATATCAAAATTTTCGATATGTTCGGCAAGCAGAAAGGGGAGATCCCGGTGAATATCGCCAGCGACTTCGGCAATGTTTTGCCCAAAGGCGAGCGGACCTGGGATAATTTGAAATGGGCGGGAGACGATTTCTTTTTAATCAACCGCTATCGGGCGGAGCTGTCGCTTTCTTTCGGCGACCAGGCCAAGCAGACCGAATTCGCCACTTTCTTTTTCTGGGGATTTAATTGGCGCTGGCTTTCCATCATCGGCGGCAGCCTGTTAATCCTGCTTATTCTAATAATTCTTTTTGTCCGGTTTTATATCCGCCAATCGGTTAAGGGCTTGGAAAAGCAGATTAAAGACGCGGAAATCGCCCGGAAGAAAGCCGAGAAAAAACAGACAAATAGAATAGAGTCAATGAAAAAAACGGAAGAAAAAAAGGTGATTGATTTGAGGAAGAAGAAATAAGATCACATAACACATAGCACGTAACACGTAACAGAAATTGAAACTCTTTTTTACTGGTTCGATAAATAAATTTTAAATTTTTCAATTATCAAATTTTTTATTAGATGTCTGAAATTTTAGACTTAAAACGAAAAGCGAAAAGGGGATATGAGGGATCAAGTGAGTCCGCGGATTTTGAGTTGGAAAATAAAAAACGAAGATTCGGATTATTAAGCTGGATCATCGTGATGATAGTCGCGGTGGCGCTGACCACCGCCGGCATCAAGGCCAGCGACAGTTTGTTCGGCAACAAAGCGAAAAATAATCCTCTTTGTCCGGCCGAGATGGTTTTTGTTCCCGGTTCGACCGGCGGTTTCTGCCTGGATAAATATGAAGCCGCGGCCGGCAGCGGCTGCGCGTTTGGTAATCCCGCCAATCAGGATGAAACGCGGAGCGATTTGGAAAATATTTCTTGCCAGCCGGTTTCGCAAAAAGGATTGATCCCCTGGACTTATATTTCCCAAAATCAGGCGGCGGTGGCTTGCGCCAAAGCCGGCAAGCGCTTGCCCACCAACGAGGAATGGCTGGCCGGAGCTTTGGCCACTCCGGATAAGACAAGTAATTGGGGAGCTGATGATTGCCAAGTGGCCGATAATTGGAGCTCACAGCCCGGCTTAACCGGTTCGGGAAAAAATTGCGTCTCCGGCGCCGGCGCCTTTGATATGGTCGGCAATGTCTGGGAATGGGTTGAAGGCACGGTGGAAGACGGCAAATATCAGGGCAATGCTTTGCCCGAAGAAGGGTATATCAAAGGAGTTAATTCTCTGGCCATGCCTACTGACACTAATTTGGATCAAGCCGACCCCAATTATAATAATGATTATCTGTGGATAAAAAAAACCGGTTCGCGCGGCATTGCCCGCGGCGGCTATTGGGGCAACAATGACCAGGCTGGAGCATATTCTATCTATATGGTAACGCCGCCATCTTCGGTTGGTCCGGGCACGGGGTTCAGATGCGCGAAATAATTCGTCGTATCTCGTATTTGGTATTTCGTATTTCGTATATATAATATGATAGACAAAAAACAACTCTGCGAATTTTTGGTTAAGGCTAAAATGGTCACCTACGCTGCCGGCGATTCATCAGTCAGCGAAAATAATTAATAAAAAATATACGAAATACCAAATACGAGATACGAAATACTAATTTTATGTTTTCATTCATTAAGAAAATTTGGCATTCGATAATGATTTTCGCTATGGCGGTTGTCTTCTCTTATTTTTTATTTTTTCTTTTCCTCCATCCGCTCAATCTGGTTTTCTTTTTGGGAGATAAATTAAGGGCGGCCACCGGTCTGACCAATTCCGCCACCGTGCCGGCCAATCCGATCAATCAGCTGGCGCTGCAGCTTGATGAGAAACAGCAGCAGCTTGATCAGCGGGAGCAGGCGCTGAATGACCAGGCGGCCAAGCTGGCAGGGCAAAACAATTTTTGGAATAACGGCTTGCTCTTGGCGATTATCCTTGCCTTGGTGGTTTTGGGAGTCTTGGTAATCCTTAATTTTTATTTCGACCGCCGCCGGGAAAAAGAATTGGAAATTTTGGCGCAGCGGGAAAGCGAGGAGGCCGTAGTCGAGGAAGAAAAGAACGATGAATGATAAAAGTAAAAAATGAATAACGGTAAAAAATTCAATAAAATCGGTTATCTTTTGGGCGGCCTGGTTTGTTTGCTGGCCATTTTTTTCATCTCCTCTTGGTCCACCCGCGCCGCCAATTTATATGAAGCTTACGATTTGATCGGCACGTCCCGGCCGGCCACCTCGACCAACCATCTTTTGAATTTTATTACCGCTCAGGCGATTCCGCCCGGCGGAAAAATAAAAATCAGCTTGGCCGATAACGGTTTGAATATTCCGGCCGGATTTGATTATTCTGATTTGGATTTGGCGGTCGCCGCTTCGGGCACTGATATTTTTCTGGACCGGCAGCTTGCCGGCGCGGCCTCCGGCAGCGCTGACGGCATAGCAGCCAATACCGGTTTGGGAGGGAAGATCATTATTACTTTGAATTCTTCTTCCGGCATTGCCGCTCATAGCCGGGTGCGGATCAAAATTGGCACTAACGCCGTTTTCGGCGCTCCGGGCAGCAAGCAGATCCTTAACGCCGCCGCGACCGGCAGCTATTGGCTTGATGTCAAAACTTATTCCGCGGCTGATGTTATTATTGATAATGTCCGGACTTTTGTGGCAATGGTCAGTCCGGTTTTCGTCAATTTCAGCACATCCAGAATTCGCAGCAATGGTTTGCCGAATGGCGTTCTCGCCGCCGGAACAACCCAGACAATCATGTCCTTAACAACCAATTATTCGGCCACTTGCCGGTATAGCGCGCAGAGCGGAACGGCTTATTCCGCCATGACCGGTGTTTTTTACACTTCCGACAATCTTTATCATACGATATTGCTTACCGGATTATACAGCTCCCACTGCTTTGATTATTATGTCCGTTGCGTTGATACTGATACCAGCACGCCGGATCTTGATGATTATTTGATTCATTTCTGTGTGGCCTCAACCGGTGAAAGCGGCACAGGCGGCGGCACAGGCGGCGGAAGCGGCGGCGGCACAGGCGGCGGCACAGGCATTTTTAAACCTTTTCCTTTGGAGAACACGCAATTGCCCAGCGTGGCTTTGAGCGGTTTCGCCTATCCGGGAAGCTCAATCAGCGTCTTGCAGGACAGCGAACTGTTGCAAACAATTATCGCCAAGCCGGATGCCGGTTTCTTGGCTGAAATCTTTAATTTGAAAAAAGGAATATACACTTTCACTTTGATTGCCAAAGATACGGAAGGGACAAAATCGATCGCTTTTCCCACGACTTTTTGGATCGAGGCCAACACGCAAACTAACGTGACCAATATTTTGATTCCGCCGACCATCAAGCTCGCTAATACGACGGTTGAGCTTGGCCAAAATATCATTGTTTCCGGCCAAAGCGCGCCCCAGGCGCGGGTGATCGCGCAACTAAACGATCCGAGCGGCAAGAAAATATTGAGCGCTAACAAGGAAAGCGTCGGCCCGGACGGCCGCTGGAGCTCGATTTTTTCCACCACCGGCTTGAGCAAGGGAATTTATGAATTAACGGCGCTTACTTCTTATCCCAAGATAGGCTCGAGCACTTTGAGCGCCAAAGTCCAATGCGGCGTGGGGCAGAAGCTTGACCAAGGGCCTTGTTCCCGTTCGGATATCAATCAGGACGGCAAAATAAATTTGGTGGATTTTTCCATCATGATGTATTACTGGGGAACGAATAACGCCACTGCCGATATCAATCAGGACGGCAAAATCAACCTGGTCGATTTCTCCATCCTGATGTATTGCTGGACGGGCTAAAGCAAAGAAAAAAGAAAAAATAAAAAAGAAAAAACCTTTAATTTTACAGATGTTTTGTTTTAAATAGTTTTTTGTGTTATAATAAATGTATAAATTTTACCTCCCATTTTTTAATTTTTAATTTTTATTTTTTAATTTTTAAATTATGTCTTTTTTAAGCAAAATAAAGAAAAAAACCGAGGCGGTCGATATTGCCGAAGAAGAGAAGTCGCCGAAAAGAATGACTGACGAAGAAGCCAGCGAACATTTGCAATTGGACGTGGATATTTACCAGACTTCTTCAAAGATCGTCGTCTACGCGCCGATCGCCGGAGTAAAAACCGACAAGCTGGATATTTTCGTGGAAAGCGAGAATGACGTCATCACCATTTCCGGCAAAAAAGAGATTCCCAAACTGATCAAAGACGATGATGATGAAAAAGAATATCTCTGCCAGGAAAACCGCTGGGGAGAATTTTACCGCCAGATAATCCTGCCCGAGGAAATCAATGTCGCCAAGATCGAATCGCTGATCGAAAACGGAGTGCTGGTCCTGAAATTGCCGCTGTTGCGCATCCAGAGCAAGGGGAAAAAGAGAATCGAGGTGAAGGAAATGGA
>JAQUPS010000024.1 GCA_028716485.1 Patescibacteria group bacterium | reverse complement strand
TCGGTCGGCTTCACGCATTGGCGCAGATAGGAATAATATTCTTTCTGCTCGCCGCCCTGCGCCGATTTGTCCAGATTGGTGAATTCTTCGCAGCCGACCGCCGCGGCCGAACAAGTTTGCGCCGTGGACGGAATGAAATATTTGACATGCGCGGAAGAAAAATTATCCGCGCTCTGGATATAAGTATTGTAGCCGACGCAAGAGAGCGGGCAAGTGTCGACTTCGGTGACGGCGGCCGGAATGGCAGCCTGGTTCGGATTATCATTGTTAGTGAAAGAATCGCAATTTACTTCATCCTGATTGCATTGGCGGGCGAAATTGCCGCAAACCGATTGTTGCGCGGGCGATAAATTATTTTTCAAACTATAATCGCCGCCGGCCGGATTGTTATAGCAGGCATCGCGCAGATAGGCCGGCATAAACTTTTCATAAACCAGATTATTGCCGCGATAAGCTGTGTAGCGAGTCGGCGCGTTGCCGACTTCGAATTTCAGGTTATCAACGTAGAATTTAACGCCGCCCATGGCGCCAGTACCGTAAATTTTTATTTCATTGGCTAAAATATCTTTATTATTAAGAAGCGTGACGGAAATTCTTTGCCAAGAGCCGGTTATATTAGTGCTGGCCGTCTGCCAGGTGCTGCCTTCGCGGCCGATGCCGATTGTCACGCTATTGCCCGCTTGCAGATAAACATCGGCGCTTAAAGTATAGGAAACTTCCGGCTCCATCACGAAGCCGGCAGGCATTGCCGAAGGGTTGGCAGATTCCGACCGGTCAAAAGAATCGATTTCCGCGGTAGAAGAAAATGGGAGAGCAATAACGTAAAGGGCGTTGCCGCTCGCGCCAGACGGAGGATTGTCGCTGACTTTAGTGTTCACATTTGCTTTCCAGTCGGAAAGAACGCTGTCAACCGTATCATTTTCAAAATCAGAATCAATTATCAAATTCGTTCCCAAACCCGAGGTATAGCGCAAAAATTCGTGGCAGCCTTCGTTGCTTTGGTCGCAGGGCGTAGCGTTTTTATTTAAGAAGATCGAGCCGGAATTTTTCGTCCAATCCAAATTTCCGGTAACATTATTGTAGCTGGCTGGCGAAGCGATGGCGTATTCATTACAGCCGGCATTGGTCGCGTCGCAATATTGCAGAGAATTTTTCAGATAAGAAACCTGGTTGCCGGAGGTATCGGTGAAAGTCTGGCAAGTATTATATTGCGCGTCGCAGGAGCCGCTGGCGCCGAATTTCCAAAGCCGCTTATCTCCGGCGCAGTAGCCAAAATATTTACAGGAGCCGTCGGCGTTTTCCTTTATGCAGGATTGCTCGTCGCCGCAATAAGTGTCAGAGCGGGTGACGGTAAGTTTCGGCGGCAATTTATTCCCTTTGTCATCAGTCCCCTGGTCAACTGTCTGGCTGTCCAGAATCTGCGGGCCATAGCCTTGCTTGGCGCAATAATTCTGCGGCGCTTTCAAAACCCAGGTCGGGTCAATCAATCCCTCGCACCACTTTTGCGAACCGTCATCATTATAGCCGCGATAAGAATCATTGGGGTCGTAGCACGCCATCAAGTCATTTAAATTATTATGATTCTGCACGTCATTAGGATGGCTCTGAATATATTCGGCGGCGATTTCCCAGCCCACCGGAATAATCCGATATTTTCTTAAAATAATCAAAGACCGATAAGGATAGCCCTGGTTCCAGGCCGGCTCGATCGGCTTATTGTCCCCGCCCATCACAAAACCGAACGGCGCGCCGCCTTTGAGCGACCCGTCGGCTAACGCCTCGGCCACGGTTTCCCGATTGGTAATCGCCTGGCGCAAATTTTCATCCAACACGCAATCGGTCGGCCCGACGCCGCCGAACACGCTATTGCCGCAGATTGATAAAGTCGCCAAAATATCAAGATCGGCGTTAGAACTGAAATTCGGTTCAAAAATCTTGCGCAGAACTCCTTGCGCCGCAGCCACGCCTCCGGTTTGCGGCGCGGCTTGAAAATTGCCAAAACTATTATTGGGAGAAGAATTGTTTCCCGAACTAAGCAGAGCGGTTAATTTTCTTTGCGCGTTTTTAAATTCAGAAGCGATAAACTGATTGATAAAAACGCCGGCCGCGTCTTGCAGCGCGTTGCCGGTGAAAAAATACATATTTTTAGAATACAGGCCATTGGCAACATCCGCCTCCATCTCCGCCTGGTTTGGCAAACCGACAATATTCCCGGCAATATTGGATAATTCATTATAGCGGCCGCTCAGCTGCTGCTGCATTATCTGATTCAATTTGGCATTTTCTTGAGCGGTAAGCAAAGAAGTTTGCGCCGTAAGCGCGGCACCCAAGTCATTCTGAGTCACATCAAAATAACCGCTGAAATTTTTCAAAAAATTCTTGGTATTACCGATACCCCAATTAGTCATCATCTGGCTGGCGGTGCAATCAATATCGGGTGGTTTTACCGCGCCCACTAAGCCCAGGCCGATTGATAATTTGGCATTAGCGCTAAGTTTGCAAAAATTAACACCTTCCTGCTGGCCGAAACTGGAGATAAATTGTCCCGCGGCGGCGTTACTTATGTTCTCTAAATTATGGATCGGGGTGACCGAAAAATATTGCGGTTTCTGGCCGGCGCCTCCGGAGCCGAGCCAAGTCGCGGTATCATAGGCAATCGTATTCAAAGAATGCATAACCGCTTGCTGCAACGCGATCGACCCTTCATACCCGATCAAATCCTTGCCGATGTTGTAAACCCTGTCGCCAACATACTTCAGCCCTTCGTATGCCGCGGTTATCGGCGCGAAAACATCAGCCAGACCGAGGGCGTAAGTCGGGCGAGACGCGGCAAAAAATAAAATTGATGCCAAAAATAAAATTGCCAAAAAATTTTTCCGGCCGGCGAGTCCGCGCTTGCTTCTTACCGGGTTATTTTTTTCTTCGTTTAACGGCATAGCGGAAATTGAAAAAAATTATTTTTACGCTTCAAATTTTTATTGCTTCTTACTGCTTGATGCCAGCTGAGTTTGATAGGCCTTTAATAAATCCGCGTCGCTGATTTTATCCAAATCCGCCTTGCTCACTCCGGAATTAATCAGTAGCTGGCGCAAAGAAGCCGCGTCGATTTGGCCGGAAAGCAGTAGGCTGTTCAAATCAGCCGAGCTGCTGGCCGTGGAAACAATCGGCAAAGCGGCCGGAACCGACAGATTGGAAGATGTCGCCACCGGCAGCGGGGCGTTGCAGACTTTTCCTTGCGGGCAATTCGGGTCAGTGCCATTTTTCACTTCCACGCCGTCGGGAATGCCGTCGCTATCCGAGTCCGCCAGATAAGGCGAGGTATGATAAATATTCAATTCGTCCCAATCAGATAATCCATCGCCGTCGGTATCCTGGCTTTTTAATTTTGCTTCCTCGGCTGCCGCTGCGTCTTGCGCCGTAGCCGAAGCTGAATTATCCGCCGCTGGTTTATAAGCCAGCGGCCCTTTGATTTCGCTGTCTAATTTATAAACCCAAAATCCAATCAATAATATGCCAAAAACAGCCAGCCCGGCCAAAGCTAACTTTTGCTTTTTATCGAGATTTTTTATCGGCTGCGCCATGTAAAGTTCATCTTACCTTTTCTGTGCATAATTATAACACAATATCATTAATCAAGAAACATATAACAGGTAGCATAAAACATATTGTTAAATATCCCCTCTCTATCCACACAACTCGTAACTCTTTTAAAAAGAGTTCTTGACAAAATAATTTTTCCCCTATTTATTGGGGCGGATATGGTTACTTGTTACTTGTTCCACTATCTTTTTCCAATCCTCCACCCCCAAATCCTCCGCTCTGATTTTCGGGTTAAAGCCGGCCTCGACGAGCATTTTTTCTACTTCCGCCGCAGGGACATGCAAACCATTGGCTAAATTGTTCTTCAGCATTTTCCGTTTGGCCGAAAACCCGATCTTGGCCATTCTAAAAAAAGATTTTTCATCTTCTCCGCTAATTTTTAATTTTTCATTCTTAATTCTTAATTGAATTATGGCGCTATCGACTTTCGGCGCCGGCCAAAAATCCTTGCTCGGAACATAATCAATAATTTCCGGCTCGGCGTAAAATTGCACGGACAAAGCGAGCAAGGACATCTTGCCGGGTTTGGCGCAGATGCGTTCAGCGACTTCTTTTTGCAGAAGCAAAGTCATTGTTTCCGGTTTTGTCTCTCCGGATAAAAATTTCCGTAAAAAAATCGACGTTATGTTATAAGGCAAATTGGCAACGATCTTGTATTTCGTATTTCGTATTTCGTATTTCGTATTTTTTAAATCAAGGTATAAAATATTCTCGTTAAAAATTTCCACGTTTTCGGTTTCGCCGGAGGTAATCGCGTCTTTCAGATAAGCGGCGAGCTTGTCGTCCAATTCCACGGCAATCACGCGGCCGGCGGCTTTGGCCAGTTTGGCGGTGAGAAATCCCAAGCCCGGCCCGACTTCTAAAACAGTATCGTCCTTGGATAAATCAGCCGCAGCCACGACTTTGTCATAAACGCTTTCCTCAATTAAAAAATTCTGGCCTTTGGAGCGGGACGGCCAGATGTCATAGAGCTTGCAAATTTCTTTGGTTCGGTCGAGCAGATCCATAAATCACGCAACACATATCACGTAACACGTAACGTAACGATTAGAAAATGTTTTTCTAAATATTTATCCATACTTAAATTTAAAAATAATTCAATAAAATTTTATCCGGTAAGGTTTTTTGTTACGTGTTATGTGTTACGGGAGCCGAGAACTGATTTCTTTTACGGTCTTGTCATCGATCAGGAGATTCATCATCAAGGTCGAAAAAGCGGCCAGGACAAAAGTCAGCCCGATGCCGAAAACCGGCACTAAGATGAGCATGGCGATAATTATCAAAATCCGGCCGGCCATCAGGGCCATTTCGTGCACTACCGTGTATTCATCGACATAATGCCCCTGGTCGGCGGCGCGCTCGTAGGTCATCGCGTCAAACGGCGTGCGCGTGAAAAGCCGGGTGAGGTTATGATAAGTGGAAACGACGAAAATCTGGAAAGCGGTATCGATAAAAATTTTAATGAACCAGCCCAGCGCGTAAAGGAAGGTTCCCCAATGAAGGATTTTGTCGCGCTTGCCCGAATCGGCGAACTTGCCGATGAACAATTCCAAAATAATCGTGGACAAGACGATCGCCGAAGAAATCGCGCCGACTGAGAGATAATTTCCCCGCAAAATCTGCCAGATAAAGATCGGCCAGACAATGCCGGAAACCACGTTCTCGGCGCCATCGCCCATAAATGCCAAAACGGTTTTCCGCCGCTTTTTGGAAAAAAATTCTTTCCAGGTTTCCCAATAAGTCCAGCTGAATTCTTCTTTCGTCGGCGGCAGAGAAAAGAGCGGCACGATCGAAAGGAAAGAAATAAAAATCGTGATGATAAAAAGGATATTATAGCCATAGGCGATCAAAATCCAGCCCGCGAAAGCCGGCACCACGGCGTTGAAAGCGATGGAAGTCGCTTCCAAAAGCGAAAGCTGGCGGCTGCGATTGGCGCGGTCGGTGAATTTGGTCATCTCGGTATGCACCGGCACCCAATACATCAGGCGCTGCAAATTTATGAAAAATATCGACAAACCCAAGAGGATTAAAATCTTATTATGATCCATTCCCAAGGCCGCCTCAATCTTGCCGTTAGAACCGGTCATAAAATAAAACACCAGATAATAAACCGAACCCCAGACTGTGCTCACGATAATCGCCGCCTTGATGCCGATTTTATTCAAAGAAAATTTCGCGCCAAAAGCGACCAGAGCGCCGTAAATCGCGTAATCAACCAAAAAATAAATCAGCGTGTAGCTTAATTTCAAATCAAAAAGCTCAAATAAAAAAATCGGCAGGAACAAGCCGGTCAGCGCCGAAGCGATGCTTAAAATTATCCGGGAAGAATAAATCGAGACCAGGCCGCCGGAAACGCGGCTGCTTAAATAAGTGGGGCGGAACATTTCAAATTACGAATTACGAATTACAAATTACGAATTTTTCATTGGTAATTTTTAATCAGCAATTTATTTTAAGACAATATTAAGAAGTTTGCCGGGGACGAAAATTATTTTGCTGATTTCTTTGCCTACCAGCCATTTTTTGACATTGTCGTTTTCGCGCGCCGAATTTATCGCCTCGTTTTGAGAAATTTCCGCCGGCACGGAAATGGTCGCGCGCAATTTGCCGTTAATTTGCACAATTAAATTTATAGTTTCATCCTTGATCAATTCGGGGTCGAATTTCGGCCAGACAGATTTAAAGACGCTGGCCTGATTGCCTAATTTTTCTTGCCAGATTTCTTCGGCCAGATGCGGCGCGAACGGGGCCAGGATTTGGATGAATTTGGCGAAATCTTCACGGGAAATCCCCTCTTGGGAGGGGTGGCTATTCCCCTCCGCGGGAGGGGTGCCGAGCTCGGCGAGGCGGGGTGGGTATCTATAGTTACTGCCGCGCGAGACGGGGTGGGTTTTTTTCTCAATCTCGTTAGTCAATATCATCATTGCCGAAACGCAAGTATTTAATTTGAATTCAGCAATATCTTCGGAAATTTTCTTGATAGTTTTGTGCAATAAAGACGAAATCTCTTTGCCGCTGTTCTCTGTTCTTTGCTCAATGCTCTCTGAAATCGCCCAGACATGATCCAAAAATTTCCGCGCGCCGGTCAAACCGTTGGTGCTCCAGGCGCAAGACGCGCCGAACGGCCCCATAAACATTTCATAAACACGCATCGCGTCCGCGCCGAATTTTTCAATAATATCATCAGGATTAATGACATTACCCCAGCGTTTGGACATCTTGCGGCCATCCTCGCCGATAATCAAGCCGACGTGCTGCAAACGCGTAAACGGCTCGTCGTAATTTACCGCGCCGATATCAAATAAGAATTTGTGCCAGAAACGCGCGTAAATCAGGTGGCGCGTCGCGTGCTCGGCGCCGCCGACATAAAAATCCACCGGCGACCAATATTTTTCCTTCTCCTTATCAACCAGCGCTTGAGAATTTTTCGGGTCAATATATCTTAAATAATACCAAGACGAACCAGCCCATTGCGGCATTGTATTGGTTTCCCGTTTGGCTTGGCCGCCGCATTTCGGGCAAGTCGTGTTCACCCAATCGGAAATATTCGCCAATGGCGATTCGCCGGTTCCGGTCGGCTCGTAATGTTCGACTTCAGGCAAACGCACGGGCAAATCTTTTTCCGCGACCGGCACGGTGCCGCATTTAGCGCAATGCACGAACGGGATCGGCTCGCCCCAATATCTTTGCCGGGAAAAAACCCAGTCGTTCAATTTATAATTGACCTTCATCTTTCCCTTGCCTTCTTTTTCCAGCCACTCGATCATTTTCTTCTTGGCCTCGGCCGTTTTTAATCCATTTAAAAAATCAGAGTTAATATTTACGCCATCATCGCAAAAAACATCACCCCCGCCTTTGTCATCCTGAGCGCCTCGCGAAGGATCTGCTATTTTCAGATCCTTCACTTCGCTGTCGCTCCGTTCAGGATGACAAAAAGATGAGACAACAGTTTTAATCGGTAAATCATATTTCCGGGCAAATTCAAAATCCCGCTCGTCGTGCGCCGGGACGGCCATAATCGCGCCCGTGCCGTAATTCGGGAGAACATAATCGGCGATAAATACCGGCACTTCTTCGCCATTCGCCGGATTCACCGCCATCACGCCTTCCAGCTTGACGCCGGTTTTGTCTTTATTCAAATCCGTCCGCTGCAAATCCGATTTTTTCTTCGCCTCATTAATATACTGATCAACTTCTTTTTTATTTTTAATTATTAACTTTTCATTTTTAATTATTTCGTGTTCCGGCGCCAGGACAACATAAGTCACACCGAACAAAGTATCGGGCCGAGTTGTAAAAACTTTTAAGGGATCCCTCGGCTCCGCTCCGCTCCGCTCGGGATGACAAACTAAAGAAAAATTTATTTCCGCGCCTTCGCTTCTTCCGATCCAATTCTTCTGCATTTCTTTGATTGAATCTTCCCAACCGGAAAGCTTGTCCAAGTCATTCAATAAACGGTCGGCGTAGGCCGTGATTTTTATTACCCATTGTTTCATCGGCTTGCGTTCGATTTCCGAGCCGCAGCGTTCGCATCTTCCTTCTTCCAAATCTTCCATCGCCAAGCCAGTCTGACAAGATGGACACCAAATGATCGGCGCGGTTGATTCGTAGGCCAAGCCTTTTTCCCACATCTTGATAAACGCCCATTGCGTCCATTTATAATATTCCGGGTCGGTCGTATTTATTTCTCTGTCCCAATCATAAGTCAAGCCGATTTTCTGCAATTGGCTTTTGTAAGTGACGACATTCTTGGCAGTCTGCGTCGCCGGATGGACTTTATTTTTCAGCGCGAAATTTTCCGCCGGCAAGCCGAAAGCGTCCCAGCCCATCGGATGAAGCACGTTAAAGCCGCCCATCATTTTCATTCTGGCCAGAATATCCGTGGCAATATAACCCTTGGGATGTCCGACATGCAGACCGGCTCCGGACGGATAAGGAAACATATCTAAAACATAATACTTCGGCCTGGATTTATCCTCGCCAACCTGGTAAAGTTTTTCCTCGTCCCATTTTTTATGCCATTTGGCTTCTATTTCTTGATGGTTGTATTTCTCCATATTTATAACTCTATCATAATGCTAATTTCACGAATGATGCGAATCTGCGAATAATAAGATCACATGATAATCATCACATCTGAATAATTATTTTACCTGAAAAATTGATAAATTGCAAATAAATTTCAACCATTTTGGCAACAAAAAAAGCGGCTGAATATTTCATCAGCCGCCCTAGATAATTAAACAATTTAGATTTGAATCTTTTTTCTGCCGGCAATCAAGTTATCGGCGGCAATGATGGCTGATCCGAAAAAAACCACCACGCTAAGGACAAGATAAACGCTAATTATTAAATCAACCAATCCTCCTTTAAAATCCTGGAGACAAATGCCGACGACCGACGCGATAAAAACATTTACCCCCAGCGATATAACCGAACGAACGCCAATCTTCCTGAAAAAATTTTTCATAAAACCCTCCTGGAAAAATGGTGATATAAAACAATAAAGAACGAAAGATAATTATATAACAAAATAACAAAAAAGTCAATAGCAACGTAATAGCCCAATAGCTTGGAAACGTTTTGATATAATAAACAGATATCAAATTAACGTTTCTTCGTATGGCTTACACAACCAATCCCCGGATGCCCAGACTGCGGGCTAAAGCGGTTAAACTGG
>JAQUPS010000023.1 GCA_028716485.1 Patescibacteria group bacterium | reverse complement strand
ATGCTAAATAATAAATTGCCTAATTACTTGGAATACTATAATGCCGAAAGATTGCATATGGGCATTGAATTCAAAACGCCAAATTATTTAATAAATCGTTTCCAAGCTATTGGATAGAAAACGTAGCGCTATGGTTATTAACTATTTTTATGTTATAATAAAAGCATTAAAATTTACTCCTCTTTGTTCTAATTACTCGGCTAAGCCTTGCTAAATTCGAAAAAACAAGCTAAACTCTTCGCGTTAATCAATTAAAAAGAATCGTTGATTTATAAAAATAATATCGCTATGGATTTTCAACAATCTTGGTCAAGCAAAAAATTAAATGATAATTCGCGCAAGCCCGTCGGTAACTGGAAGAAGGGGCGTTTTTCGATAACCAAATTGATTTTTAATAAGACTTTCTTCAAAATAATCGCCGTCATTTTTCTGCTGGGCGTGATTTCGCTTTTTGCCGTTTTCGCCTGGGTTTCGCGCGATCTTCCCAATCCGAACCAGTTAATGGACCGGCAAGTGGCGCAAAGCACCAAAATCTATGACCGCACCGGACAAAATTTGCTTTACGAAATCCATGGCGACCAAGCCAGAACCCTGGTTCAGCTCGCCGACATTCCCAACAACGTTAAATGGGCGACGATCGCCATTGAAGACAAAAATTTTTACGAGCACAAAGGATTTAGCTTAATGGCAATCTTGCGCACGGCCGTAACCGATGTAATTTTCCATAAAAAAGCCGGCGGCTCGACCCTGACCCAGCAATTTATCAAGAACGCCGTTCTTACCAACGAAAAAACTTTTACCAGAAAAATCAAGGAGTTGATTTTGGCTTACAAGCTGGAACAGAAATTTTCCAAAGACCAGATTTTGCAATTGTACCTGAACGAAATTCCTTATGGATCCACCGCCTATGGTGTGGAAGCGGCCAGCCAGCGCTATTTCAAAAAAGACGTCCAGAATATCGACCTGGCCGAGGCTGCCGTTCTGGCCGCCCTGCCGCAATCGCCGACAGTTTATTCGCCTTATGGCTCGCATAAAGATCGGCTCATTAATCGGCAGCATGTAATTCTGGATTTAATGGCCGAGCAAGGCTATATCACCCGCGACGAAGCCGAAGCAGCCAAAAAAGAAGAACTGAAATTTGCCCCGGACACGGAAAACATTACCGCGCCGCATTTCGTGATGTATGTTAAAGAATTACTGACGGAAAAATACGGGGAAAAAATGGTGGAGCAGGGCGGTTTAAAAATCACCACCACGCTTGATATGAACGATCAGCGGGCGGCGGAAAAATCGATCAGCGATTGGTGGAACAGAACTAAAATTGTTGATAAAAAAACCGGCCAAGAAAGCGAGTATAATAGTTTCGGCGCTTCCGATGCCGCGCTGGTTTCCCTTGATCCTAAAACCGGGCAAGTGCTTGCCATGGTCGGCTCGCGCGATTTTTTCAACGAAAAAATCGACGGGCAGGTTAACGTCGCCATTTCCCCCCGCCAGCCCGGCTCATCGCTTAAACCGCTTGTTTATTCCGCCCTATTTTTAAAAGGATACACACCCAACACTATTCTTTACGATGTCTCCACTAATTTTTCAACCGACCCCAAAAACCCCTACACGCCAAAAGATTTCAGCGGCAAAGAGCTTGGCCCGATAACCATCCGCGCGGCTCTGCAAGGCTCGCTGAATATTCCGGCGGTCAAAGCGACTTATCTGGCCGGGCTGGATAATATCATCAGCTTGGCCAAAACTTTCGGCTACACCAGCTTTGACGACCCGAGCCGTTTCGGCTTGTCGCTCGCGCTGGGCGGAGCAGAGGTAGAGCTTCTGGAACACGTTGCCGGCTACGCGGTTTTTTCCCAAGAAGGTATTTATCATCCGACGGCGACGATTTTAAAAGTCGAGGGCAAGGATGGAAACGTTCTGGAACAGTGGCAGCCTTCGGCGCAAACCGTTCTTGATCAAAACGTCGCCAGGGAAATTACCGATGTCTTGTCCGATAATAACGCCCGCGCCTACATGTTCGGTCTGCACAGCAATCTGACTCTCGCTGACCGCCCGGTGGCCGCCAAAACCGGCACCACCAACGATTATCGCGATGCCTGGCAAATGGGCTACACTCCTTCAATCGTAACTGGCGTCTGGGTAGGCAATGCCGACAACAAAGCGATGAAGAGCAATTCCGAAGCCGTCAATGCCGCCGGTCCGATTTGGAATCAGTATATGAAGACAATTTTGGCCAACACGCCAGTAGAACAATTTAACAAGCCAACTATCCCCGTGACGGGCAAGCCGATTTTGGACGGCGCGATTCCCGGTCAAACAATTAAAATCGATAAAGCGACCGGCTTGCTGGCAACCGATCTGACGCCGCCGGAAATGATCATTGAAAAAACTTATCAGCAATATCATGATACTCTTTTTTACGTCAACAAAGACGATCCGACCGGTCCGGTTCCGACCGACCCGAATCAAGATCCGCAATTCGCCGAATGGGAAAAGGACGTGCAGGCCTGGGCCGCCAAACAAGCTGCCAGTTCCACGCTCGCCTTATCCACCGGCACTCCGCCGACTTTGTTCGACAATGTGCATACCTTGGAAAACAAGCCAACAGTTAGAATAATCAGTCCGGCCAACAACTCTATTATCACCGGCAATTCCTTGACCGCTGATGTTCAGGCCGAGGCGCCGCGCGGTGTCAGCTCGGTAAGATACTATATCAACGACAATCTCTTTGCTGAAAAAGACGGACACTTCTTTAATTTAAACAATCAATCCCTTTCATTCTTGGCCAACGGCTATCACAATCTTAAAGTGACGGCTTGCGATGATGTTAGCAACTGTTCTTCCGACTCGGTAGAATTCAATCTGGTCGGCGGCCAGGAAAATATCAACACCTCTTTTACCGCCGCGCTGGTCTGGCCGACCAATGGCCTGGCCCTGGGCGAAGGCGAATTGCCGGCCAATCTCAATTTTCAATTATCCAATGCGGGGCAAGTCGGCCGCGTTGAAGTTTATGCCCGGCAAAATGGCGGCGGAGACTTATTGTTAGGCGCGATCAGTTCAATCATTAGCAACGAAGTATCTTTCCGCTGGTCCGGACCGGTTCAGTCGGGAATTTATACGATTTTCGGCAAGGCCTATAGCTGGGAAGGCGATCTGGTAAAGACTAATGAAGCAACCGTGACCATCACCCGCGCGACTCCCGCCATTCCGTCGCCATAAGTCATGGCCATAAAAATATAAAAATAAAAAAATGGGGCAACACCCATTTTTTTATTTACTTTCAGATAAAACAGAATTATTTATTGTTTAATCGGCATAATGATATATAAATATCCTTTTTCGCTCGACGGCTTAATCAGGCACGGCGTGTTGCCATCGATTACTTCCAGTCTGATCGTCTCTTCATCGATATTATTCAAGCCGTCCAATAAATATTGGTAATTGATGATTATTCCATTATCGATCCCCTTGGTTTCCGCTTCAATCTTGACAATATTTTCACCCGAAGCGCCCGAGGCCGAGGAAACGATTACCTGATTTTTTCCTTCGGGGAAATCCAGATTGATATCATTGATGCCGCTCTTGGAAAAAAGCGCCGAAGCCTTGATGGCTCTGATCAGCTCAGAACGGTTCAGTGTCGCCGTCGTTTTTCCGGCCGCGGGAATAATTTGCCGATAATCGGGATATTGCCCTTCAATCAGCCGCGAAATTAATTCCGTATTGCCGATCACAAATAATATTTGATTGTCGTTAATATAAAAATCCAACTCCTTTTCCGCTCCCTCGGCCTGCTCCAAGCCAGCCATAATTCTTAATATTTCCTGGATGGTGCGCGAGGGCACGATGACTTTTTGCTCCTCGACAATTTTATCTTTTATTTCTCCCGCCTCTTCGGTAATTTCCAGCTCCTTTTCCGCCAGCCGATAACTATCGGTCGCCGCCAAGACCAGTTTATTTTTGCTGATTGTAAATAAAACTCCGGATAATTCCAACCGCGTCTCGCTATTGGCCGAGGCAAACACCACCTTGGCCAGCGCATTTTTAAAATCCCCGGCTCGGACGGTTTTTTTATTCTTTTTCTCAATTTGGGGAATCAGCGGGAAGTCCTCGCTGGCTTCAGTTTTTATCTTGGTTTTAAAATTCTCGCACTCAACCTTTAAAACGCCGTCCTCCTTGATTAAATCGATTTTTTTATTCGGCAGCAGGTTGATATAATCGGCGAATATTTTCGCGTCCACCGTAAAATTTCCTTCTTTTTCCACCTTGCCGCGGATAAAATGAGTAATGCCGATTTCTAGGTTGGTCGTTACCAGCCGCACCCCTTCCTTTTTCACCTCTACTAAAATATTATTTAAGATCGGCAGGTTGGCATTTTTACCGGCCAGGTGGCTGACAACAAACAGGCCTTGTTTAAAATTTTCTTTTAGGATGGAGAGGTTCATATTTTTTATTATTAAGCGAGTGAGTGAAATAATCACGCGCCTCGTGGGAATTATTTCAGAGCGAGTGTAGATAATTTTTATTTTAAAATATAAATATATTTATTAATAATAGTAATAAGCGAGTGGATAAATGGGGAAGAAAAAAATAATTGCTTAATATTAAATTGTTTTTCGGGTTTTTTTGATGGGCGAAGCTGGGGGTGGGGTGTTAAGAGTTTCTAGTAGATTGTTAATAAGTTCGAGCCGACAAAACTTATCCCGAATCCGTTAAGAAACTGCCATACGGTTATCAACAGCGGCAAGGCGGATTGTTAACAGTTTCTTCACAGCGGCGAACTATAAAGGATTTGGCGGATAGATTCAATCTCCTGAATCACCTTTTCGTTTTCCTTGGTTTCGACCTCGTCCAAAATTTTATTATAAGCGTGCATGGCGGTGGTATGATCGCGGCCGCCCAGTTCCGCGCCGATGGTCGGGTAAGAATAATTGATTTCCTTGCGCATCAGATAAATGGAAATCTGCCGCGGCCAGACCAATTCTTTCTTGCGGCCCTTGCCGATCAAGTCTTTGTGCTCGATGCTATAAAATCGGGAGACCGCGTCCATAATATCGCGGGGCGAAATCGACCGGGCCTGAGTGGAAACGATCAGGTCATTAAGAATGCCCTTGACGGTTTTAAGAGTCGGGGCGGTATTGTTAAATTCGTGATAGGCCACCACCTTGTTCAGCGCGCCTTCCAGTTCGCGGATATTATTTTTAATATTAGCCGCGATATAGTGAAGAATTTCCGCATCGAGCAGATAATTTTTTTCTCTTGCCTTTCTTTCCAAAATAGCCACCTTTGTTTCCATGTCCGGCTGGCCGATATCGGCCACCATCCCCGATTCAAAGCGCGATGCCAGCCTGGCTTCGAGCGCGGGGATTAATTTCGGCGGCTTGTCGGAAGTTAAAATTATTTGTTTGTCGGATTGCTGCAGTTCGTTGAAAGTATGGAAAAATTCCTGCTGAGTGCCGTCTTTGCCGCCCATAAATTGCACGTCGTCGATTAGCAGCAGATCAACATTGCGATAGCGATCCTTAAATTCCTTGGCCTTGCCCGAGCGAACCGAATTGACATAGTCGTTGGTAAAATTTTCACTGGTAGTATAGAGAACCTTGCTGGTTCTTTTGGCAATCTCATTGCCGATGGCTTGCAATAAATGAGTTTTACCCAAACCGACGCCGCCATAAATAAATAACGGATTATAAACGCGACCCGGATTATTGGCTACCGCCTGGCAGGCGGCGTGCGCCAGCTCGTTGCCGCGGCCGACGACGAAAGTTTCAAAAGTATATTTTGGATGAAGCCCGAAGCGGTTGGCGGAAGAAACGATCTCCCCGCCGCCGGCTTCTCTTTTCTTTTTGAGATGAATTTTTTCCAGCAGCGCGGCACCCGGAGAGCTTTTTTTAAGCTCGACTTTGTAGAGAATCTCCTTGATCTTTTGGTTGACTACATGTTCGAGCGCGCCGGCGATCTCCTTGTGATATTTCGTTTCCAGCCAGGATTTGGTAAAAGCGTTGGGAACGCAGAGGATCGCTTTTCCATCTTCAAACGAAGAGACAAAAGTATTTTTAAACCAGGTGGTGAAGTTCGCTTTGGACAAATTCAATTCGATTTCGCCCAAGGCCGCTTGCCAGATTTGCTCGTTATTCATAGAAGCAAAGTAGAGAGTATTAATGTCGTTCTATATTAGAATAAGTAAAAAAAATTTGCAACAACGTTGCGGTTCGCAATAAGTTATCAGTATATCAGAGGATAGAAAATTAAAGAAGCCCGTAAATGTTCATAAGATGTTGATAAGAGGTGGATAATAGTTGATTGGGCAATCAGACGGCTCAAAATAAAATCCCGACAAAAAGTCGGGATTTTATTTTGAGCGGAGCGGACGGGACTCGGTCACAAGTTGCTATGCTCGCTTGGCTCTAACGAGCCTGCGCTCGCTAAGCGCTTGCGACCCCGGCTCGCGATTTCGCCAGGGGCGAAACATCGCTCCGCCTTTCGAGTCCCTCGCCGAGCCAAGCAGTTGGCTCGGCGCCGCTTCGTCTAATAAAAAAATCGCCCCAAAGGCGATTTTTTTATTAGGCGGAGCGGACGGGACTCGAACCCGCGACCTCTTCCGTGACAGGGAAGCGTTCTAACCAACTGAACTACCGCTCCAATGCAATGATTGAAAACTACTTTATTATATCATCTAAAAAACAAAAAACGAAATTACTTTCGCTTTCTGTGGAAAGAATATCAATAACTCCGGCAATAGTCAAGCCCAATAAAAAAACATAATAATCATTTTCGTTGATAAAAAATAGCCAGATCTTTGTTTGAAGAAATGGCTATTATTATGGAAAAAATTAATTAAGTCAAGCCGGCCTGCCACGAAGATCTTTCCTTACCCACGATAATCCTGATTTTTTCCAAGCTAGGCCTGATTTTGGCCGGCGGCTGGACGGCCAGCGAATCGTCGGTGATAATAGCCGCATTTTTATTCACCACCAGCAAATCTTTAAAAGAAAACATGCTTTCTCCCTCCTTGTTGTAAATACGCAATTTCAGTTTTCGATCAGGCGTTTCCGGCGCTGACAAAAAAGGGCAATTGGTGATTTCCACCAAGGCCGGCTTAAGATTTTGAATGATAAAATTATGGTCTATTTCCAGAATCGTGTCCGTGGCATTCAGCGCAGCCTTAAACAAAAAGAAGTCCTGGTTGATCTGGGCCAATTGAAAAATTTCCAGCCGGCGGGCCAGCAATATTTCGCAGGCCGCTTCGATCGACTTGATGCCTATCGCCGTCGCGATTTTATTTTCTTTGAGATTAATGGGGATGATGCCCAAAGTCACCTGATGCCGATCGTCGCTGCGATTATTGAGAACGTGGTTGATCACCTGGCTAACCGTTTTGTCGTTGCCGACTGCGACAATTGTTCTTGTCCCCTGCCGGATCTCGTCATCCACGGCCGATTTGATATTTTTCGAAACGCCTAAGCGGATTATTTTTCCGTTCAAATTCAAATCCGTCAGCCGCTTTTCGATTTGATAAAGCAGCTTGCCGAACTTGCCCTGATTGATAAAATCATCGTAAATATAAGCGTACATAAAGCTCGAACCGATTAGGATTGGAATTATTTTTCGTCAGCAAGAGGTTCTGCTTTATCCTCCTTTTTTTCGATTGCCAAATCTTTACTCATCACTATTTTGCCGTTGATTATCGCGCCGGATTCCACCGTCAGCAAGGAGCACTCGATATCGCCGAAAATTTTGGCCGTGGCCGCTATCTGCAAGTGCCCCTCGATCTTTAAATTGCCCTTCACTTCGCCGCCGATGCGGGCGGACTTGGCTTCCAGGTCGGCGGTGATGTTCGCGTGGTCGCCGATATAAATATTGCCGGCGGTCTTAACCCCGCCTTTTAAAACGCCGTCGATGATGATATTGCCCGAACTGTTAAAATTTCCCTTGACCATCACTGATGGGCCGATAATCGTTTCCGCGTCCTTGACTTCCTCCCGATAATTTTCCCTGGTGTCTTTGTTGTTGAACATAAATTTTATGTAATTAATAAAAATTTTCAGAGCTAAATGACGGTTCGCGGCCCGGAAATTTGGCAAAAATATATTATTTCCCGCGATTTTAAGACAAATTATATTCTAATATTACTTTTATTAATCTCTATTTTACTTTACTATTGACAAGCTGTCAAAGACCGATATAATAAAAATAACGCGCAGACATCGGATTCTGATGTCTGATTTTTTAAAACAATCCGATATCCGATATCTGACAGCTGATATCTGGTCTGTCCCCATAGTTCAACGGATAGAACGAGGATCTCCTAAGTCCTAAATCCATGTTCAATTCATGGTGGGGGCACAGAGGAAATTAAGTATTATAAATTAGTTTTTAAAAATAAAACATTTTATTTAATATTAGCAAATATTTATAGTATTTATTTAATATTAGCTATAAAAAACTAACCCACATTACTTTCTGTCCACGTTATTGTGGACTTATCTGATATCGGATTTCAGATTTCGGATATCAGACAGTTGAATATAATGCATTAAGTTAAATTTATTTTATATTAGCAAAAAACTTAAATGTTAGCCAAATATAAATATTGCTAAAATAAGCCAAAATTTTCTGATTTCCGACATCCGACATCTGAAATCAGACATCCGATTAAGGGCCCATAGCTCAGTTGGCTAGAGCGCTTGCATGGCATGCAAGAGGTCAGGGGTTCGAGTCCCCTTGGGTCCACTCTTACTCACTGAAGTCCCCTGGACGAAGGTGAGTTTCGCCCGCCGAAGCGGTAATAAAACAACCTTATGTTTATGAGGTTGTTTTTGTTAGTTTAAGGGTGGTCTGTCAGCTTCATTATCTTTAAGCTGGTCGTCGCTTAATTCCCGATTAATAAAGATCATCCAAACAAACAAACCAATGACAAAGGCAATAAAAACAAGGATATTTAATAGATTTTTATGTTTATTATTAGCAAGCTTTTTATTATCTGTTTTTTGCGAAACCTGGCTTAATGAAGAAGTGGGGGAAATTTTTTCCGTATTTGTTAGGCTTGAATTGTTGTTATCGGCGGACGTGTTGGTCGCGGTAATTATTTGCGGATTATTAACGCAAAAAGTCAAGGAATTTGACCTAACGCTTTTATTGCCATTATTATCTTCGGCAATGGCATAAACGAAGTGCTGACCCCTTTCAATGCCGGCCATAGGCGCATAGCTAAAAAATGAAGTACTGGAGGAGTTGCTATTGATCGGAATTGCGGTAAACAGTTTGTCGTCAATGTAAACACGTACTAAGGTTTTGTTCGCTGAGAACCCGGAAACGTAAGGGTTGGGGACGCAAGCTGTTTGCCGCGGAGTGAGTAATGTCGGCGGTTCAATTATGGTCGTTGTAACAGGTTTAATTATTTCATTTATTTGAGCTGATTTTAGCAAAGATTTTTCAATAATCGAAACAACTATAGCCGATGCAGGAGCTGAAATTTGGGAGCTATCCCGATTTTGGGTTAAGGCCATTACCTCGAAAGTTTGGTTAGAATTAAACTGGGAAGATAAATAGGAAAAGCCGGCATAATTATCATCTATTTGGCTAATATTAGCCTTCCCATCATATTTTCCGTTGATATAAATAATGACATTATAGCCGGGAGAAGATAGTCCATTAATTAATATTTGGCTGCTGGTCGCTTCTTCAATTTGCGCCGTTGATAAAATTGTGGGTGCGGGGATCTGAAGCGGTAAATCAAAGTTGGCCAAAGCTGTTTTGCCAAGAAAAAATGGCGACGAACAAACCATGGTAATTATGATGAGGGTTAAACAATTTTTTCTTCGCATCGTTATGATAATTATTTAATATCGTTATATTTTAGGCCAATCCTGTTTTTTCGTCAATCCAAGGGGGTTTGTCGCCGGGCGCTCTTTGAGCATTCGGCGACAGACCTCAACGGTCGCAACCAACTGATAATAAATCAAAATATATCCGGATAATGTTTTAACTTGGCGGTTTTCGCGCAGCGATTGATTTTAACGGAAACAAAATCCAGCCGGGCATTGTCCATTTTTATTCGATTGCTCCAGCAATAAAGCCGGATCGCTTTTTTTAAAGTTTCTATTTGGCGCCGGGTTAGCGCGTCTTCGGCCGGCGCCATTCCGGCCGCGGCCAGAGTTTTTACCTCCACGAAGACAATGTTGCCGTTGAGCGCGGCAATGATATCTATTTCCCGCCGGCCGATTTTTTTATTGCGGCCGATAATAAGATAACCGCGCCGCGTCAGAAAATCGCAGGCCAGCTGTTCGCCGAAGTTTCCGATTATTTTTTTCGCGGTAAGCATAGTGCTATTATATAGCACCGGCGCAAATTTAAAAACGCCCCCATCATTTTTAAATAATTTAAAAATGATGGGGGCGTCAACCGGCTCGTAATAGCCCAATAGCTTGGAAACGTTTTGATATAATAAACAGATATCAAATTAACGTTTCTTCGTATGGCTTACACAACCAATCCCCGGATGCCCAGACTGCGGGCTAAAGCGGTTAAACTGGT
>JAQUPS010000022.1 GCA_028716485.1 Patescibacteria group bacterium | reverse complement strand
AATACGACTCACGCCAATCAATACGGGATAATTTATAAAAATGGCAATCGTTTCCTCCACGATTTCAATTACGGAGACAATGGAACGGTAACCACGGCGGGAGGTAACTTATTTTTAGGAGAGAACGCCGGTAATTTTACGATGGGCTCGGGAGCGACCGTCGCTTCTCAAAGCAGCTATAATATCGGCATTGGCAAAGACGCTCTTAATTCCAATTCCAATGGTTTTTATAATGTAGCAATCGGCGCGAGCAGTATGGCTTACAATACGACAGGCTATCGAAACACCGCTTTGGGAGTTTCCGCTCTCTATTCCAACACTTCCGGAACCGATAATTTTGCCTTGGGATATGCCGCTCTTTATGGGAATACCACAGGATATTCCAATGTGGCAATCGGCAACCAAACATTGGAAAATAACAATTCTTATTATAACGTGGGAATCGGAACTCAAGCATTAGATTTAAATTCAAGCGGTTATCAAAATACCGGAATTGGCGCGTATAGCTTGTATTATAATACTTCCGGACACGATAATATGGCGATCGGCGCGTTCGCGATGCACTATAATCAAACCGGCAAATATAATTTGGCGCTGGGAGGTTCGGCTCTTATAAACAATACGTCCGGAGATTATAACGTGGCGGTCGGCGCCCAGTCTTTGCAAAATGATAGCACTGGCTATCAAAATACCGCGGTCGGCGAAGCTTCCGGATATAATCTGACAACCGGATATAATAATACTTTTATCGGATATTTGTCAGGTTATAACGCTTCGCAAAAAGTGGACGCCGTGAACAGCGCGGCCATCGGAGCCAATACCTATACCACGGCCAGCAATCAGATGGTTTATGGCGACAATAATATTACCCAGCATATTTTCCAGGCCGGCAACGTCGGCATCGGGACGGTATCGCCCAACGCCAAGCTGGAAATATCCTCGGGCGTCAACTCTTTATTAAGATTAACCAATACCAGCGGCAAGTCATACGAGCTGCAATCGACCGCCGGTTCCAATCTGTTCAACATCCGGGATATTAATGGCGCGGGGGACAGGTTTACCATTGATGGCAGCGGCAATGTCGGAATTAACACAGTCAGCCCTGGCGCCAGATTAGAAATAGTTTCGGGAATTAATTCCTTATTAAGATTGACTAATAGCGGCGGGAGGTCATATGAATTGCAATCGACTGCCGGTTCGGGATTGTTCAATATCCGGGATATTACCGCGGGCGCGGATAGAATTACTATGGACAGTAATGGCAATGTCGGCATCGGGACGGTAAGTCCGGGGGCGAATTTGGAAGTGTATAGTAGCAATAGCCCGACAGTAAGGATTACCCAGAATGGCGGACTTCCGGGCAATACCACATTAAGTCTTAACGCCGCGGGAGTGAATAATACGGCGACAATCAATCTTCTTAGCGCGGTATTACAGAGTAATACTGGCAACGGAACCGCGCTGTTTATCAATCCGGCCTCTGACGCGACGCATGGCTTTGTCGGCATCGGAACGGGCGGTCCGGGGTATAAGCTTGATGTGGTCGGACAGATAAACGCTTCCGGCGGACTTTGCATCGCCGGCGACTGCAAGACTTCCTGGGCCTTGGCGAGCGGTCTGCCCGCGGCCGGCGCGGCCGGCAACACCCTGTATTCCAACGGCACCAATTGGGTGGCCAGCCAGAATATTTATAACGCCGGCGGCAACATCGGCATCGGGACGGCCAACCCCTTGACGAAGTTAGATGTAGCGGGAACCACGGCAGGTGCGCCTGGCAGGACAATGACTGATGATGATGGGAGTTTCGCGCCGCGGATAACGCAATATTGTTGGTCTGGCGGGGGAGCAAATTATTATGGAACACGAATCAGAAACCAATCTGGAGCGATTGTTTTTGATAACGCGCCGGCAACTACGATAGGTAATCAAACATTCACCGAAAGAATGCGGATAGACACTGCCGGCAACGTCGGCATCGGGACGACTAACCCGGCGAATAAGCTGACGGTTAGCAATTCAACCGCGACAGCGATTGACGCGTCCGGCGGTTATGTTACCGGCGTGGAAAATCCGTTCAACAACTCTGATGCGGTCAATAAAGCCTGGGCCGAAGGGCGCTATGCTTTGGCCAGTGCTAATTTTTGGGCTGACCGGGGAAGCAATAATATTTCCAATATCAACACCGGCAACGTCGGCATCGGGACAACGAATCCGGGGACGAAACTGGAAGTTTACCGTTCACAAGCAGCCTATACAAGAGTCGCCAATTTTTACGATGATTCTGCCACTGGATATCCTTACATAGCTATCAGCAAACAAAGCGCTGAGGGAGCCAACAGTGGTTCAGTGTTAGGATTTATTAATAACGCCGGGATAGCTACCGGTTTTTGGACTATTGCCGGCGATGATCCTGTTGCTAACGGAACAGGTATATTTTTGCAAAGAGGCGGCAACGTCGGCATCGGAACGGGAGCTCCCGGTTCCAAGTTGGTGGTAGCGGGTCAAGAAGCTGTGGGTTCCGGAGGACAAACTCAATCTTATGGCTATGATTTGTATGTCAATGCAAATAGCCCAACGGTTTTCGTAGATGCCATTGCTAATAATGGTTCTCCTTCGATTATTCTTCAGGGACGGGATTCGGGTGGCACTGTTCATCCGGTAACATTATCCAATAGTTCTACTGGAAATTTTTCTATAACTGGCGGCAGCGGCAACGTCGGCATCGGGACGAACGCGCCGCTTAGCGCTCTTAATTCCACAATAACAGATATTGGCACCGGAATTTTTCAAACAACAGCCAGCGGAAACTATAATGAAAACTTGAGGCTTAATCGAAACAGCGCTACGGGCTATGCCTCGTTGATTTTAGGCGGAGCGTATAATTCAACGTCCGGTACCGGAGCAGGTCAATGGACATTATACACTTATCCAAATAGCGGAGCGACAGCCTATGGCCTGCAATTTGATTATAATGGTAATAATTGGATGTATATTTCGCCTAGCGGCAACGTCGGCATCGGGACAGCGAGTCCGGGGGCAAGACTTACAGTAGCCGGTGATCAGCAAATTCGCGTCGGCTCTGTTTCCGGCAATTTGGCCGCTTACATGAGTTATATAAGCGGATCTAATGTGGCTGCTTTTGGCGGCATCGGTTCGAATCTTGAGTTGGGTTCAGGATGGAATGAGCAGGTGCGCGTTAACGCGGGCAATGCCGGAATTCAATTTAACACAACGCCCGGCACTGGCACTTTTACCACGCAAATGGTTATCCAAGTGGGCGGTGGCGTCGGTATCGGGACGCAAAGCCCGACGAGGAAATTCGTTGTCAGTAATGGCGGAGCCGAAGGCATGGAAATAAATCCCTTTTCCGGATACAACTCCATGATATCTTATAATCGCAACACCTCGACTTGGCTGCCGCTTATTTTAAATGACGGCGCTCCTGCCGGAGTAGGAGGCGTCGGCATCGGGACGAATAACCCCGGCGCTTACAAACTTTATGTTAACGGCGATGCTTATATCTCCGGCCAGATTACGGCCGGTTCGGGCGATGTGGCCGAAGAATTCTATACTGACAAAAATTATCCGGCCGGCACGGTTTTGGTAATGGACAATAAGCCCTCCTACGCCGAGGCTTCGGCGGGCGAGGGCTATAAATCCTCCCGCGCCTGTAATAAAAAATATGACAGCACGGTTATCGGCGTAATTTCCGAAAAGCCGGGCATGGTCGTCGGCCAAATCGAAGGCAAATACAAAGCGCCCGTCGCCTTGGTCGGCGTCATCAAAGTCCGCGCCAATTCCAGCAACGGAAAAATACACCAAGGCGACTTGCTCACCACCTCGGCCATTTCCGGCGAAGCTATGCTCGCTTCCGCTCCCCAAATCGGCACCATCATCGGCAAGGCGCTGGAAGATGATTCCGGAAAGGGATTTGTTATGGCGCTGGTCAATCTTAAGTAATTTTTAATTTTTAAATTTTATAATTTTTAAAAATTAAGCCTTAAAAATTCAAAAATTACAAAATTAAAAATTATAAAAGGAGGGGCTATGAATTATGATTTAGAAGAAAGATCCGGAAAATTTGGAGAAACGGTTATTGGGCTTTGCAAAGAATTAAGGAACGATGATATAAACCGGCCGCTGATAAATCAAATAATAAAATCGGCGACAAGCATCGGCGCGAATTATATGGAAGCTAACGAAGGAGCTTCCACCAAAGATTTTAGAAATAAAATAAAAATAAGCCAGAAAGAAGCGAATGAAACTAAGCATTGGATAAGAATGATTGCCGCCGCTAATCCGGAAAAGAAAAATCAATGCCGGATAATTTGGCAGGAGGCTCATGAACTGACCCTAATTCTTGCTACAATTTCGCGAAATTCGGTTAAAAATTAGAATTTAGGGCTTCTTTAAAAATTCAAAAATTATTAAAAATTAAAAATTTCCGCCTATGTTCACTAAAAAAATTATCCTCATTACGTCAATCATCATCGGCATTCTGCTGATTTTTATCGCCGGACTTTTGCTCTGGAATAATTATTACAAGAAAGTGATTATTGAAAATCCGCCCGCTACTACCACGGGCGAAGCTCCGGCCGCCAGCGTCGAGGCGGGGAAAAAGGCCACGGAAAGCTTGATCAATGAAATTAAAAATAGCGCGGGTAACGCCAACTCCGGTTCTCCCGCGCAAGTCGTGACAGTCGATCATGTCATTGACGGCAAAACCGTGGCCGACCAGGCAGTGAGCGTGGCTCCGGGAGCCAGGCCGATCTCTGTTACCAATGGCGAAGTGGTAGCCAATAACGGCGGCGCGGCGCAAAATTCAGCAACCCAGGGTTCGGCTTCCTCTCCCACCCAATCCGTTGCCGTTGACCCGGCCAAATTGCCCCAAGGCTCGATAAAATTAGCGATTAATCAGGACAACAGCATCGCGCCGAATTCTTTTACGGTTCATCCCGGCCAGGCCGTTGCTTTGGCCGTTACCAACAATACTCCCTGGAGCGAGATAATTATTTTCGACGACCCGGCTTTGGCCGCGCTCGGTTTCAGCCTGTTGCCCAAGTCCACCCGGGCGATGACTTTCAACGCGCCTTCCAAAACGGGCGAATACATTTTTGCTTCCGACATCCCTTCCCAGCGCGCCAACGGCATGCAAGGCAAAATGATCGTCAAATAAATATAACGCGAATACCGCGAATAAAAAAGCGTTATGCTTTATTAATTCATAATATAAAAAATTTATGTCCAAAAGAAAATTGGAAAAAAGCGTGATGAGATGCGGCGGTAATGTTCCCGTGGTCGCTTCGATTATCGTCCTTGTGGCTTTTATCGCCGGATTGCTGCTCGGCACCCTGGTGGTGGCGAAGTCCTATAGCGGCGGCAGTATTTCCGCGCTGATCAGCCCGATGACCGGCAGTTTTGCCGACGGCTATAACGCCGCCAAGAAAAAGTTAGCCGATTCCGGATTTTTCGGCCGCCAGATGACCGGTTCTTTGAGCGGGCAAATCACTAAAGTCAGCGGCAATGAAGTTACTTTTACCGCGCCGTTGGTCAACCCGCTTGATGACGAATCTTTAAAAACCAGAATCGCGGTCGCGGATGATAAAACAACGATAACTTTGTATCGCCAGAAAACAGCCGACCAAATTACCGCCGACCAAAAAGCCGGCCAGACGGAAACCGCCGACGCGCAAAGCCAGATTGCTTCCTTTCAGAAACAATTAAACAAATGCGGTCCGGGCGGAACATCCTCTAATACCGCCGATTGCCAGAAAATTTATGATGATTACAACGCGGCTATGCAAAAATTAAACGATGCCCGCGCGTTAATGGATAATTTCGCCAAAGTTGACAACGCCAAATTAAGCGATTTGCAAGCCGGAATGCAGATAACCGTTTACGGCGCGGAAATCAAGCAGGCTGCTAATCAACCAGCCGCGCCAATGCCGCCGGCCGGAAATTTTACCGATATTTCCGAACAAGCCAAATTCACCGCCAGTCAGATAATCGCCCGCGAAATGCCAGCCGCCCCGGCCGCTCCCGGCATTCCCGCCGCGCCGGCTGCTCCTGTAACGCCAGTTAAATAAATTTCCATCTCAAATTCTAAATCGTAGGAACGCGACATCCCGCGTTCCTACTTTTTGGTTTCGCCGCAGTCTCGCCTCGGGCTGTGGCGTTTTGTTCCCGCCGCGGGAACGCAAAATTTTGCGTTCTTTTTTTGTTGCGTTTTGCCCTTAAAAATGCTATAATTAAATTAATAAATAGCGTTAATTAAGCGATATGAGCCTCAAAAATTTCATCAAAGCCCGGCCATTTTTGTTTTGGTATATCAAAAATCCGGAAAAAGTTTCTCCCGCGGTCGCGCTGGAGCAGGTTTTGAATTTCGGCGATTTCAAAGACGTTAAAAACATCATAAAAATCATCGGTCCGGCAAAAACGGCCGCGATTTTCAAGCAACAGTCCCTGAAAGCGCGCAGTAATTACCGTCCGGAAATAAAAAATTATTTTACTCTATATTTTAAAAAATATGCATAAGGAAATTTTGAGCCGAGAGCAGCTGGGTATTCTGCCGCTGCTGAAGAATTTTTCCGCCGATTTCGGCTTGGCCGGAGGAACGGCCATCGCTTTGCGCCTGGGGCATCGCCGCTCGCTGGCTGTTTTGGCCGCCCTCAAAGCTTACGCCCTGGGTCGGCGGTCAAAATGGAAAGATTACGTCGATTTATATTTTATAATGAAAAATAAAGTCGGCCTGAAAAAAATAATTAACCAAGCGGAAAAAATATTCGGCCGTAATTTTAATGAAAAAATCTTCCGCGCCCAATTGGCTTATTTCAAGGATTTGGATTATTCGGAAAAAGTTGAATATCTGAAAGGATTTGAGGTTCCGGACGAGGTGATAAAAAAAGAATTGATAAAAATAAGCCTAAGCTAACCTCCCGATAAATTTTAAAAATCCCGCAGGAATGCGATATTTTGCGTTGGTTTCGCCGCAGTCTCGCCTCGGACTGCGGCGTTTTGTTCCCGTTTTTTTATCGCCCGGAATGACAAAAAGGGCGGGAAGTTGTAAAATTTATAAATAAGGATAAAAAATCTAAACTGGCAATATGAAAAAAAATATCAAAACCGGCAAGCAGATGGCCGTCTATCAAACCAAAAATGGGGCGATAGAATTAAAAAAGGATATGGCAAAGGAAACTCTTTGGGCCAGCCAATCCCAAATTGCCGAAATTTTTAATTCCGAACGCTCGGTTATCACCAAGCATATCCGTAATATTTTCAGAGATAAAGAATTGGATATTAATTCAGTATGTGCAAAAATTGCACATACTGCCCCGGATGGAAAAAATTATCAAGTTCAAGCTTATAATCTTGATGTTATTTTAGCGGTTGGTTATCGAACCAATTCGGCCAAGGCGATTATTTTCCGCCAGTGGGCGACCAAAATTTTGCGCCAGCATATCGTTAAAGGATACACGATAAATTCCGGGCGGATAAAATCCAATTACGCCGAATTCCAAAAAGCGCTGGGGAATATCAAGAAATTATTGCCACCGGACGCGCGAGTCGATGCGGAAAGCGCGGTTGAATTGATTTCCGCTTTTGCCGACACCTGGCTTTCCTTGGAAGCTTATGATAAAGATGAAATGATTAAAATCGGCGCGACTAAAAAAGCGGTCGCGCTAACCGGGGAAAAACTTAACGCCGCCTTGATTGATTTTAAAATTGAGCTTGCCAGAAAAGGCGAAGCAGGGGATTTGTTCGGCGCGGAAAGGCAGAAAGACAGCGTTGGCGGAATTGTCGGCAATATAATGCAGAGTTTTAGCGGCCGGCCGGTTTATCCTTCAATCGAAGAAAAAGCCGCCCACCTGCTTTATTTTATGGTAAAGAATCATCCCTTTGTGGACGGCAATAAGCGGAGCGGCGCCTATTCTTTCATCTGGTTTTTGCAGAAAGCGGGAATTTTGAATCGGACGAAAATTTCGCCGCCCGCCCTGACAGCCTTAACATTACTGGTGGCCGAAAGCAATCCGAAAAATAAGGAGCGGATGATTGAATTGATTTTGCAATTATTGAAGAAATAAAAGTTTTGTTCCCGCCGTTGGAACGCAACATCCTGCGTTCCTATTTTTTCCCTAAAATTAACCCAAATTTGCTGTTTAGCCCTGGTTTTAAGTGATAGAAAGTGATAGAATGGGAGTGTTAATCAACGCTCCCATTTTTATGTATCCTAAAGTAAAGTTTGAAATAGATTATCAGAAAGATATAAAGACTTTGCATGCTTTCGCGGCTGATGCGGTTTATGATAATGGTCGAAATTTGTCTTGGGCGATTTTTAAACATTATCCGCAATTGAAAAGATTTTTTTTAATTAATAAAATACGAGATAAGGCCGCCTTGTCGAGCTTTGTAAAAAACAAATACGAAACAAATTCAGGACTAATGAATAAAAATTTGAAAATATTTGCGGCCAATTGGAAAAAAATTGAGCCAATTTTTTTTGCCTTAGTTGATGAACTCTTTGAAAATTTTCATTGGCCGAAAGGAAAATATATAGCTTATTTTACAATTTGGAGTATGTTTCCGAGATTTTTGGAAGATAAAACTTTTCAAATACCATATAAGTTTCGTTCGCGCAAGGGTGTTAGCGCTATTATTGCTCACGAAATGCTTCACTTCATTTTTTATGAATATTTTTATTCGCTTTTTAAAAAATACCGTCAGGAAAAATATTATGATTTTGTTTGGAATATTTCGGAAATATTCAATGTCGTCGTACAGAATTCTTCACGGTGGCTGAAAATTTTCGGAGTGCCAGCTATGAGTTACACTGAACACGAAAAAATTATAAAAAAAATAAAAAAAAGTTTCATTTTTAATGAAAAAAATGACGCCAAGAGGCTGATTTTGGAAATAGCAAAAAAAGTGAAAAAGTAAAAGGTGAAGAAGAAATATTTAGTAATTATACGGTTCAAACCTATTAAATAGACTGCATTATTGTCAGTTTCCTTGCCCTATTTTGCCCGAAAGTGGTATAATTTAGTTATCAAATAAATTTTATCGCTAATGATAAAGAAGAAATATTTAGACAAGATTAAACGGGAAATCAAGCCTGTCGCGCATAGCAATAAGCGAGCTAAATTTTTTATTTTCGGGTCTTCTTTGCGCGGAAAAAATTTTGGCGATGTTGATTTGGGGGTTTCCGGAAAAATCAACTCCCGCGATATTGCCGCATTAAAAGAAAACTTTGTTAATTCGACAATCCCGTATTTTATGGATATAATCGATTTTAATAAGACATCGAAGGAATTCAAGAAAAATGTTTTTAGCGATAAAATTTTATGGATAAAACGTTAAAATTAAGGTTGAAAGATTTTAACAAGGCTCTTTTGACGCTGGAAGAAGCGATTAAAACAAGGAAAAATAAGTTCGTGAGGGATGCGTCCATAAAAAGATTTGAATATTGTTTTGAGCTGGCCTGGAAAACGGCAAAGTTATTTTTGCTTGATAATTTTGGCGTTGAGGCTTCTTCTCCCAAAGAATGTTTCAGGCAATTAGGAAAAAACAAGCTTGTGTCCGATTCGGAAGTGGAAAAATTCTTGGAAATGGCCGATGACCGCAATGAAATAATCCATACTTATAATGATAAATTCGCCGAAGAGCTTTATCGCCGTATTGTCGTCAGGCATTTCATATTGCTTAGAAAAGTTTATTATTTGATTGAAAAAGGGGGAATGGTCTAACTTAAGCCCACCTCTCCATGGAAACGCAACATCTTGCGTTCCTATTTTTTCCCTAAAATTAACCCAAATTTGCTGTTTTGGTTGACTTTTTGGCTATAATTTGGTATACTGATAATCAGAAAATAAAAGGCTGAAAAGCCATTTGTTCATTTAACGGTAAATAAAAAAGGAGGAGCTATGAAAAAAGCTCTGACGTTCATTACAATTAATTTTTTTCTGCTACTGCCATTATTGGCTTCCGCCGATACCTTTAACGGTACGGTGGTTGATTCCGTAACCAGTGCCGCGCTCAGCGGCGTGAAAGTGAAGATTGCTTACCCGCCATGTTCGACCTTTACGGACATCAATGGAATTTTTTCGCTGGCGATTTTTACCACCCAGGTAAAAAAGCCGGATGAAATTATTCTTAACCGCGCTGGTCTTTCCGGATTTCCCGAATATGCCCGGATAGATTTGTTAAATCTTTCCGGCAAAACAGTTTCTCTCCTCGGGAGGGGTGGCTCGGGAATACGCATTCTCCGCGTCCGCGCCGACAATCAAATTTATATTTACAAAATTGTAAATATCGGTTTCGGTTCATCGGCCCTGGAATTGGAAAAAAGCAATAAACCGCTGGCTAAAATGACAGCGGCCAATTACTCAATCTCTTTCCAGAAGACCGGTTATGATCCGGTGTCGCTAAGCGTGAGCGGCAGTCAGAGCAATCTGAATGTCAAACTCCCGCCAACCGGCGCCACCGCCAATGTCAAAATTAATCTTGACAGTCTGGGCACGCTTACGGTTACGCCAATTTTTTCCAACAACTGATTTTGTCATCCTTAGCCCCTGGCAAAGGATCTGTCTTAAAACATTTTCCCAAGAGGTAAATCATGAAAAATCTTATCATTTTTCTTGTTATCGCCCTATTGTCGGTCGGTTGCTCCCGTACGAGCAACCCGGTCATGTCCAATCGGTCAGGAACGGCCGTCGGTAAAGTCAGTATAATTCTGGCCAAACCCGGAGTATTACGGAAAACGCTTGCTTCGGGTACATTCGATTACATAATATTGCAATGTTCGTCAGGATTTAAGGACACGATTAAATTGATTGGCCGAGATACGGCAACAGTTTTACTTGGAAATTTAGTTAAGGGGAATGCTTATGAATTGGATGCAGACGTGCGAAATGATTCTTTGCCCGGCTACATATTAAATGGAGGCTTTCTAAATTTCACCGTTCCCAATGCCGACACTTTTCCACTGTTGATGAATCTTCCCGCTAAAGTTGAGAAGTTCAGTCTGAGCGTTCCTCTAAAAGGTTCTCCGGCTCAAAATAGCGCTTGTTCGCTCAGTGTTTCTTATGTGGGGGAGTATTGGCAGCCGCTTGTGCCAATTACCAAAACAATCCATTTTTCTCCTGGCACCTTTGATACAATTACTTATAATGGGATGCTTGGTCTTGATTTGCCCACCGAAAATTATACTATAACGGTTTGCGTTTTTGATACCGACGGTACGTTCTACAAGGGAAGCGGGTCGGCAATCATTAAAGCCTCAACCGATGCTTCTTTGAATATCGTTTTGGCAAAGTATCTGGCGAATGCGGCGGTAGCAGTGGGGACAATAATTTTAAATTCCCCGGGGAAATTTTCCATTACCGCGTCCTTTAAGTAATTTTTTTTAAATTTCAACTTTAACCGCCGGCGTTTAGCTCATGTGCTAACGCCGGTTTTTTTGTCCAAAAGCTCTTGTCCTGTTTTGCCCGAAAGCGGTATAATTCAGCTATCAATAAATTTTATTGCTAATTTTTTGTCATCCCGAGCCCCGGGCGAGGGATCTATTAACCAATCGGCTAATTATTCATAATCGTAAATTTTTATAATATGGGGAGGGAATACATTTTTTTCGTTTACATTTTAACTAACTATCGCAAAACAACAACATACATCGGCTTCACCGATAACATCATCCGCAGGCTCATCGAGCATAAATTCGGCTTCGGCTCTTCCTTTACGAATAGGTATGGCTTAAAATATCTGGTCTATTTCGAGGCATACGGCTATGCCAATCTGGCAATCGCCAGGGAAAAAGAACTGAAAGGCTGGCGGAAACAGAAGAAAATCGATCTGATTAAAACAAAAAATCCTCTTTGGCTGGATTTATCGGAAAAAATTTTCCGGGAATCCGGATATTCTAATGATGAGACAGAAAGAACGGCCGCTGAACTCCGGCGGTCATATCAAATAGATCCCTCGCCCGTATATTTAAGAGTCTGCGCAGTCCACTGATTACGGATTTTTATAAATTTGTCTGGTTTTCAGGATTATCGAAATTTTTTTATAGATCTTCCTTGTTTTAGCCAGTATTATTTTTTTAATATTAAGCAAAATTTTCCATTTTAGTTGACTTTTTGGCTGTTTTTTGGTATCATGCGGACAAGAAAATAAAAGGCGAAAAAC
>JAQUPS010000021.1 GCA_028716485.1 Patescibacteria group bacterium | reverse complement strand
AAGTAGTAAAAAATTACGGCGAAAAAAGTCAGTCCCAAAAAAGAATAAAGCGACCGGTTGGTAAAAAAATTGGTGGCCAGGAAAAAAGCGAACAAAAATACTATCGGCCAAAAAATAATGAAAAATCCGAAGCGAATTGGGAAGTACAGGTCGAAAAGCAGGCCGATCAGCAGAAACCACCAGACTGTTTTGTAGCCGCCGCTCCATTCCAGGGAAAAAACCAAAAAAATCAGCACCGCATTCAATTCCCGCAGCAAAACCGGCAAACCGGAAACGAAAGATATCTGGAGTATGGCCAGCGCGGCGACAAAGATGAATTTTATGATGAGGCGAAAATACATAGATCAGGTATCATGTAACAGGTAGCAGGCCAAGTGAGGCGTGTTACCTGTTACATGATACTTGCTACTTAATTATCACCGAAACAATGGTTAAATTGTCGAGGTTCGCGGCCGGCTGAATGTTGACGCTTTGCCAAATATCATTGCTGCCGCGATCGACTTTGGCCACCTGGCCGATCAATAAGCCGCGGGGAATATTAGTTTCCAGCCCGCTGGTAACGGCCAAATCGCCGACGCTGACATTTTCCACCTGCGGGATATAATCCATATTAATGGTCAGGCCGAGATTGCCGGAAGTGACGCCGATTGTGCGGTTAACATTTTGCAAAGTTGCCGCCATTTTGCAGCCGGAATTGGTAACCAGCGTAACACGGGAAATTTTTTCTTCCACGCCGGTGATTTTTCCGGCCACGGCGCCGGCCTCGTCCAGCACCGCCAGCCCATTCATAACACCATCGCCCCGGCCCTTGTCAATCACCAAATCGCCCAAACTTTCTTCCGGGCCGTTTAAAATTTCCCGCGAGACCACATTGGCCAAGACATATTTTTTGGGCGTCCCGCTTTCCAAAAATTTCAAATGCTGGCGCAAAACCGAATTCTCGTCCTGCAACTTCTTCAAAGCGGCGTTTTCCACCGTCAGCCGCTCAACCTTCTGCTCCAAATCCCCCGCTTTCGCGGCTAAATCTCCCTGCTGGACGCTATTGGAATATTTTTGAGCTATTTGGGATGACCAGGATTGCAGCCGAGCGCCCGCCGGATTTAAAACAAAATAAAACATTCTCTCCACCGGCGCCAGCCAGCCGACCGTATGAAAAAAAATAAGCAACCCCACGGTTGCCAGAAAAAAAACTATCAACCTAAGATTAAACTTCTTCATAACATTAAGAATGTCGAAAAATATGTAGCATATAACAGGTAACAATTTATCTAACTTATCTTACTGCCCGATACTGTCTGCTACATGTTACATGCTACCTGTAATTTAGAGTTCTTCGCTCCCGGGCGAAAGTACCTTGGCCAATAAATCGCTGTCGGAAAGCAAAATGCCCATCCCGCGGACGACACAGGTCAGCGGATCATCGGAAATGCGCACCGGAATCTTAGTCGCCTGCGCTATCTGCCTGTCCAGGCCGCGCAACAGCGCCCCGCCTCCCGATAAAAAGATGCCGTTCTCGTAAATATCAGCCACCAGTTCGGGCGGAGTTACTTCCAGGGTCAATTTGATATTCTCAATTATTTTATTGACTGACTTGGCGATTGCCTCCCGGATTTGACCGTCATCGACCATCACGGCTCTGGGCAAGCCGTTGATCAGATCGCGGCCGCGGACTTCCATTTCCATATCTTCTTTCATCGGCACGGCCGAACCGATTTTTATCTTCACGCTTTCCGCCACCTGTTCGCCGATTAAAATATTGAATTCTTCGCGGACGTAATCGATAATGTCGTTGTCAAAACTATTGCCGGCCACATTCAAGGATTTGTAAGTGACCACGCCGCCCAAGGAAATCACGGCGATTTCCGAAGTGCCGCCGCCGATATCCACCACCATATTCGCCACCGCCTCGGTGACGGGCAAACGGGCGCCGATCGCCGCCGCCATCGCTTCCTCGATCAAAAAAACTTCGCGGGCGCCGGAGGATTTAGCCGCGTCTTCCACCGCCTTTTTTTCCACTTCGGTGATATCGATGGGGATGCCGATGATCATCCGCGGCCGGGGAATCAAAGTAAAGCTTTCGCTGTGCACCTTATCAACAAAATATTTCAGCATTTTTTCCGTCACTTCAAAATCCGAAATCACCCCCTCGTTCATCGGCTTGATCGCCTTGATATGCGAAGGAGTTTTACCGACCATTTTCCGAGCCTCTTCGCCCACGGCCAAAATTTCATCAGTGCGGACATTGACGGCGACGACGCTCGGCTCATTGATGACGATCCCCTTGTCGGTCGTGTAAACCAAAGTATTTTTGGTTCCCAGATCAATGGCCAAGTCTTTGCTGAATTTTCCCAAGAATTTATTTAACATTAGTTGATTAGTTAATTAGTCGATTGGGTACTTAGTTCTCTTTTGTCCGGTTTGATTTATTTTAAAATATTTTAAGTACCTAATATGCTAAGCGCCTAATTAACTTTGAGTCAATTCCTTCACTAAATTATCTATTTTCACCAACTTCGAATCAGCGCTATTCCTCTTTTTGACTTCCGCCGAACCTTCGGCCAGCGTCTTATCGCTCACCACGATCCTGATCGGGCAGCCGATCAAATCAGCTTCGCTGAATTTCTCTCCCGCGCCCTTTTCTTCCCGCTCGTCATAAAGAACCTCGATGCCCTGCTCCCGCATTTTTTGATAAAGCTTGTCAGCTTCCTTCTTATTATTTTCCCAGCTGCTCTTATTGCTCAATAAAAGCAAGTGGACTTTGAACGGCGCGATTTCCTTCGGCCAGACAATACCTCGCTCATCATGGCAGATTTCCACCACTGTGCCCATCACCCGGGAAGGGCCGATGCCGTAACAGCCCATAGCCACCTCTTTCTTTTCGCCTTTATCATTAACGTATTCCAACCCGAACGGCTGGGAATATTTATTGGCCAATTTAAAAATATTGCCGACTTCCACCGCCTTTTCCTCGCGGAATTTCTTGTTGCCGCAAATCGGGCACTGCTCCTGATCCTTGATGATTTCCTTATTGACGGCCATGCGGCAATTATCGCAAATGAAAATCGTATCTTCACCGGCAGCGCAAATTGTCTGGAATTCATGGGAATATTTGGAAAAAGAGCTGCCCGAGGCATAGGTCAGATAGGTAATTCCGCCCAAGCCGAGGCGCTCGAAAATTTTAAAATAGGCCTGTTTGGCAACCTCATAAAATCTGTCCAGATCAGCCTGATCGGCATGGAAAGAATACATATCTTTCATCAAGAATTCCCGGCCGCGCATAATCCCCGCCTTGGCGCGCAGCTCATTGCGGAATTTGATCTGAATCTGATAAGGCATGATCGGCAAATCGCGATAAGAAAACAGGAATTTCCGGCACAAGGGCGTAATCACTTCTTCGTGAGTGGCGCCCAAGGCGTATTCCTTCTCGTCCTCACCCTTTAACTTGAAAAGTACGTCCAAAGTTTCCCAGCGGCCGGTCTTCGCCCAATTCTCTTTGGGAATCAAAACCGGCATTAATATTTCTTCACCGCCGATAGCGTCCATCTCCTCGCGAATCACCCGGCTGATTTTGTCCAGCACTCTTAAACCGAGCGGCAAAAAAGAATAAATTCCCGCCGCCAGCTTGTCGATAAAGCCCGCCCTGATTAAAGCTTGGGCGTTAAAGCTCATTTCGTCCTTCGGCGCCTCTTTGATCGTTTTGGTGAAAAGTTTGGATTGCAACATATTTAGATAATTAAAAATGAAAAATTAAAAATAATTGCAGGCGGTAATTATGCTGTGCAAAAAACTTATACAGCTATTTAAATGCTATTTCGCGGTCTTAGATTAGATTTTACCGCAAAAATTAAGCCTTGTCAAAACAAAAAAGAGGCTTTTTCAAGCCTCTTTTTATCGGATAATTTAAGACTTTTTTTCAAAGAGGAGCAATAAGGGCGAAGCCAGGAAGATTGAGCTCCAGGTGCCGACGAAAACGCCGATAGCCATAGCCAGAGTAAAATCCTTAATCGAAGCGCCGCCGAAAAGGAAAATGGCGATCAAAACTAAGATAACCGTGCTGGAAGTGTTAATAGAACGGACTAAAGTCTGGTTGATGCTGGTGTTGATCGTGCCTTCAAAATCTTCATCGCTCTTGGGCAAGTTTTCTCTGACACGGTCAAAAACGACGATTGTGTCGTTGATAGTGTAGCCCAAAATAGTCAATAAGGCGGCGATGAACGGCGCGTTGATTTCCATAGCGGCGAATTTTCCCAAGACCGAGAAAGTTCCCAGAACCACTAAAACGTTAAACGCCAGCGCCATCACCGAACATAAGCCGTATTTCCAGGATTCTACCGGCCGGGAAACCTTGCGGAAAGCAAAACCGATATACATTAAAATAATGATGATGGAAACGATGATCGCGTAAAAAGTTTTTCTTTTCAGCTCTGAGCCGATCGACGGGCCGACCGAATTGAATTGCAATTCTTCCACCGAAGAAGTGCCTAATTTTTGCAAAACTTTGGTATGAATATTGTTTTCTGTGCTCTGAAAGCGCAAAATCATGCTCTGGTCTCCCACCGGTTGGACGATCAATCCGCCCAAATTCAGGCCGGATAATTTATCCTGCACCTCGGTCACGGACGGCCGATTGCCGCTGAAACTTAATTCCTGCAAACTGCCGCCGGTAAAATCAATGCCGAATTTAAGCTGCCAGATGAACAATGAGGCAATCGAGGCGACCGCCAAAATTATGGCGATGGCGAACCAGATATTTCTTTTTTGGATAATCTTCATATAGGGAAATCTCAAATCTAAATTTTACCTGCCTGCCGGCAGGCAGGAATTTTAAAATAAGCTTAAAATCAAAAATTTAAAATTGTAATTTTTGATTTATTTTAAAATTGAGATTTGTGATTTTAAAATTAAAAAATTATTTTGTAATATCTTCTTCTGTCTTGGCAATCTTCACTCCCGTCGCCAGCGAACTCGCGAACCATTTCTCCGGCAAAAGAGCCAAGATATTTTTAGTCACGGTAATAGCCGAGAAAAGCGACATCACCACGCCGAAGAGCAAGGTGATGGCAAAACCTTTGACAATGCTGGTGGAAAAAAACATCAGTACGAAACAAGTGAGAATCGTGGCAATGTGGCCATCGCGAATAGAGAGCCAGGCGCGATTAAAACCAAGCTCAATGGCTTTCGCCACCGGTTTGCCCGAACGCAATTCTTCCTTGAATCTTTCAAAAATCAGGATATTGGCATCCACGGCCATGCCGATTGATAAGATGAAACCGGCTAATCCGGGCAAGGTCAAAGTTACCGGCAGCTGCGCCAGGCTGGGCAAGGTGAAACAGCCGATAATCAACAGAACGAACACGGCCAAAGCCGTAAACAAAGCCCCGCCGGTTAACTGGAAAAATATGGCGATGAAGGCCAGCAAAACCAAGAGCATCACTCCCCAGACTTTGAAGATGGCCAGCAAGAGAACGGAATAAATCGCCAGAGCCAGCACCGAAACCAAACCGGGCAAACGATAATAAAAAATCATGAACAGCGCCACCAGCAAAACTCCCCACAAACCGGCTTGCAAACTGTTAGCCACCGAAACCTTGCCCAAGGTCGCGCCCACCGTCTGCTGGCTGACCAGAGTTATCGGCACGGGCAAAGCGCCGGCATTCAAGCGCTGGGACAATTCGTTGGCTTTCGCCACCGTAAAATTTCCGGTGATCACGGCGCTGCCGCCGCTGATTTTAGAATCCACGGTCGGCGCGCTGATAACTTCGCCGTCCAAGAAAATAGCGATCGGCTTGCCGATATTGCGCCCGGTCATATCTTCAAACAGCTTCCCGCCTTCAGTATCAAACGATAAAGAAACTTCCGGCTGGCCGGTCTGATTGAATTGCACGCTGGCGCGCTTCAAATATTTTCCCGTCAGCTTAGTGGAAATCCAATTCACTTCGCCATTGGCTGGACTGGCCGCGGCCTTAGGAATAAAAATCGTCTGCACTTTATATTCCTCGACTACGCGCTCGTCTTCTTTATAAATCAAATGATAGCCGAATTTCGTTTCGACGATAAAAGAAATACTGCCGACTTTCTGCGGAAAAACCGCGTCTTCAAAAGGCTGAACCATCGCGCCGGCGCCAAACCAGCCGAGTTCGCCGCCGGATTGAGCCGCGCCCGGTTCGGTGGAATTCTGCTTCACCAGCTGGGTGAAATTTTGCGGCGTGGCGATTTTAGCCAGCGCCTTGATCTTAGCCAGAGCATTTTCCTTGGTTGTGGAAGCCGTACAGCCTTCCGAGCCCTGATAACAAATCAATAAATGAGCGGCCTTAATTTCTTTTTTCTGCGCTCCAGTAATCTGATTAACCGCGACGCGCTTATCTAATAATTTGGCAATCGTATATCCTTTGTCCGTTTCCACCACATCGGTCACGCCGTTGATTTTCAAATTAGCCAATTTGGCGGCCAATTCCGGAGAGTTCTGCGAATCAATCCAATCGCCTGACGCGGTGGAGCTGGCGCTTTCGTTATATTGCGCGGCAATTTTGGCAAAATCGCCGTTGGCTTTGATTTTTCCCAAAGCTTCCTGGACTTTATTCAGCGCCGCCGCGTTGGCATCTTTTATTTTTTGCGCTTCGGCCGCGGTGGTTTCCGGAGTGCCCTGCTCTTTGAATTCCAAAATCGGGGTCTCGCCGATCATTTTGATTGCTTCATCGATATTCTTCACGCCGGCCAATTCCACCACGATGCGATAATCTTCACCGGCCGATTTCTGCACCTGCACTAAAGGTTCAGAAACGCCGTAAGCGTTCACTCTCCGCTCGATAACATCGCGAACACCCTGTGCCGCCGAAGCTTCATCGCCGGCCGGCACTTGGCTGGTATCGGCTTTATAAATCAGTTGAGTTCCGCCTTGCAAATCCAAACCCAGGCGAAAGGGAATAAATTTAGTCTTGGGCAATTGGACAAAATCATTAGTTTTTTTGGCCAGCCAATCCGCGCCTTCATTATAATAGTTGCCAAAAGCGATTAAACCAGCAGTTAAGGTAAGTACCAGTAAAATAATCGCGAAAACCTGCCAAAGCTTACCCTTGGTTGATGGTTTTAAAAATCTTTGAAAAATGTTGTCGGACATATTTTCTCATAACACATAACACGTAACACATAACAGGATATTCTAAAAAAAATTTCCAGCAGCAAATATTTTGCTTCTGCCCGTCTTCGCGCTAAAAATGTTATAAGCTATTTTTTCTTTATTAAAAATAAGAAGGTATTGAATACCCCGTGAAATAATCAGATTACCGCAAAATGGCTGAAAAAGCAAGGGGAAAACGGCTATTGACTTTTTTTTATTTTACTTGCATAATACCAGCCAAGATGTCCTTTCCTTAACCATTTCCTAAACACCCTTGCCAAAGGAGAAAAAATGGTAACGGCAATCGAAGATATTATAGTAAAAATCGTCAACGTTGTTTCTCTGCCCCCGCAAACCGAGGGATTGCCCGAAGACGAAAAAATCATCTTCTTCGGGAGAATCAACGCCTGCGAATACTGCATCATAACCATTCCCGACGACCAAGAAAATGACTTCAATCAGGCTTTCACAATCGGCGAGGGAAAAATAGTTCAGGCCACGATATACCACGGGGGCAATTTAACTTTACGCCCTTATTCGGTGGCTGTGGGGCAAAAAACAAACGGCGGCGGCAGTATTAGCGATAGCTGGTTCTGCCGGGCGAAAAATCCCGGAGAATACAAAAAAGTAGTCTGGTGCCAGGATGGCAAATATTTTTTTAACGGCCAGCCGTTTGAAAAAATCTTTCACACCTTCTGATTTATTTCCTCAGACAAAAAACAAAACTTAGTTTCCCCGCGAAACTAAGTTTTTTATTATCACAAGAAGAATAAATAAATTTCTAATTTTTAACTTTCCTGCCTGCCGGTAGGCAAGGTAACTTTTCATTTTTAATTGATCAGAGTTCATTGTGCCGATAAAAAATCCTTTTGCCGATTTCCACCAGGCCGAGATAAACGATAACGATGCCGACAATCGCCAAAAGCATATAGGGCGGCAAAGGGACAAATCCGAAATATTTACCGACCGGCGTGAAAGGGATTACCCAGCCGATGGCCACCGCGGAAAAAGTGCTTAACAATAAGGGCAGACTGGGAGAGCTTTGCAGAAATGGAACTTTTTTGGTGCGGATAAAATGGATGACTAAAACTTGCGTCATCAAAGATTCCAGGAACCAGGCGGTCTGAAAAACGCCGGCTGAAACTTTGAAGACATAATAAAAAAGAAAAAAAGTGGAAAAATCAAAAATGGAACTGATCGGCCCGATGAACAGCATGAACTTCTTGATGAATTTAATATTCCAGCGCTTGGCTTTGATCACCCATTCTTCATCGACGTTATCGGTCGGGATGGTTAATTGCGAAACATCATAAATAAAATTATTCAGCAAGATCTGCACCGGCAGCATAGGCAAGAACGGCAGAAAAATAACGGCGCCGGCGGCGGAAAACATGTTGCCGAAATTGGAAGACAAGCCCATCAAGATATATTTCATCGTATTGCCGAAAACTTTCCGACCCTCGATTACGCCTTCGCTTAAAATCCGCAAGCTTTTGCGCACCAAGACTATATCGGCCGATTCTTTGGCGACATCCACGGCGTTATTGACCGAGATTCCCACGTCAGCCGCGCGCAAGGAAGGCGCGTCATTGATGCCGTCGCCCATATACCCGACCACATGGCCGTTGGCTCGCAAAGCTAAAATCACCCGGTTCTTGTCTTCCGGCGAAAAGCGGGCGAAAATCGTCGTGTTCTCGACTTTGCGCCGCAGCGCCGCCACTGATAAATTTTTCGCTTCCTCGCCGAGTAGCACGCCCTGATAAGGCAAATTTATCTCTTCACAGATTTTTTTGGTTACCAGCTCGTTGTCGCCGGTGATGATCTTGATGGTGATGCCGATCTTTTCCAATCCTGCCAAAATTTTCCTCACGCCATTCTTGGGCGGATCAAGAAAAGCGATGAAACCGCGGAATTCCAAATCCCGTTCATCTTCCTTGCCGAACAGTTTTTTTTCTTTATCGACTTTCTTGATCGCCAAAGCCAAAACGCGATAACCTTCGCGGCTCAGCTCTTCATAATATAGGCTGGCCTTGTTTCTTTCTTCGGCGCCGAAAGGATGGGATTCGCCGTTATAGGAATACCCCGAACAGCAATTAAAAATTTCTTCCGGCGCTCCCTTGGAAATCAGCAGCCGGTCGCCGCCGTCCTGCACCACGACGCTCATTCTTTTCCTGAGGAAATCATAAGGTATTTCGTCGATCTTATAATAATGGCCGATGTCCAATTTTTTATACTCAAGAACCGCCTTGTCCAGCGGATTTTCAATTCCTGTCTGGTGAAAACTGTTCAGATAAGCGTATTCCAAAACCTTTTCCGAATTATTGCCTGCCGAATCGACATATTTCACCAAAGCGATTTGGCCTTCGGTCAAAGTGCCGGTTTTGTCGGTACAAAGGATGTCCATGCTTCCGAAATTGGGAATGGCGGAAAGTTTTTTTACGATCGCTCCCTTTTTCGCCATCTTCACGGCGCCTCTCGACATCGTAATCGACATGATCATCGGCAAGAGTTCGGGGGTGATGCCGACGGCGATCGCCACCGAAAAAAGGAATGATTCCAAAATCTGCTGGCGGAAGATCGCGTTAAAAAGAAAAATAAACATCACGAGGAACAAGATTATCTTCATGATGAAATAGCCGAAATGAACGATACCGTCTTCAAATTCCGATTTTATTTGCGAGCCGGCCAGGGTGCCGGCGATCTTGCCGAACTCCGTATGGCCGGCAGTATTAATGATTACGGCGACGGCCGAACCGCTGATGACATTGGTTCCGGCAAAAATAATATTTTCCAGTTCGGCAAAAGTTTTATGATCGGCTTCAACCGGCCGCTCGATTTTTTCGCACGGGATGGATTCGCCGGTAAGAGCGGATTGATTGACGAAAAAATCCTTGGCGCTGATTACCCGCGAATCGGCCGGCACCAAATCGCCGGAATTAAGCAAGATAATATCACCGGCGCAAAGCTGGGCGATATTGATTTCTTGCCGTTTGCCGGCTCTGATAACGGAGGCAGTTGTCTTGATTGCTTCTAAAAGCTTCTTTACCGCTTGGCCGGCGTTGTGTTCCTCGAAAAAATCCAAAATCGCGCTGGAAACAATCATCAAGGTTATAATGGAAGCATTGACGACCTGGCCGAAGTAAGCAGAGATTCCCGCGGCGACAAAGAGCAGGATGATCAACGGACTCTTGAATTTGGACAAAAATTCCAGCAAGATGCCCAGTTTTTTTTCTTTGACCAAGACATTTTCGCCAAATTCGTTCAGCCGGCATCTGGCTTCGCTTTCGCTCAATCCTTTCTCACCCGTCTTCAGCCGCTTTAAAACGCTGCCGGCTTCCATTTTAGAAAAATCAAAAACATCAAGGTAGCCGCTGATGCCCGATTTTTTTACCGGTGATTTACATTTTTTTGTCATATCTATATTATACAATAAAAATATTATTTTGGATATTTGGCGGCAAGAACAGAGAGCGCGGAACACGGAGCGAATTTTTCGTCCCGCCATGATCTATGTTCTTTTGTTCTATGCTCTCTTATCCCTTGCTTTTCCCCATATTCGATGCTAATATTAAATCAGGTGATTATTTCAAATTAGTTATCGAGTTTATCAAAGTTTTGTTTATTCAGTTGAGTTTTGGATAGATAAGCTATTAAGAAGTCACCAATCTAATCCCTCTGCCTGAAGCGGAGGGGAAATTAAGGGTCAAGTTCAAAACTTGCCCATGACTAGAAAGGAAGGTGACTTACTTAAATGGCTTATCAAGATGATCGTCGTCCCATGGGTCCCAGACCGATGGTAGACATTTCCGCGATTGGGATTACCTGCGCGGAATGCGGCGCCCCGATAGACAAATTGCCGTTCGAACCTACCAAGAAGGAAGACGGCACTTTCGGCCGGCTTTATTGCTACGAATGCAACAAAGCCCGCATGAGAGATCGCGGTCCGAGAAGAGATTTTAGAAGATAATCTTTCTTCAAGATAAAAAAATCCCCCTTAAGAGGGGGATTTTTTATAATGGCTGTTAATTTTATTAATTAATTTTGAAATTGCGGGCTATTTTTATATTATATCACCATTAAATAGCTCTACCAAGAAAATGCGTCATTTTGAATAATTTTTCCAAAAATGGTATAATAAAATCAGAGTTCCTGATTTATAAAATTTATATGCGTAAAAATTGGTACTTGGGATTTCTAGGATTTTTGGCCTTTTTTGGCATCGAGGGATTATTAACCCAAAATTGGCTTAACGCGGTTTGGCTTGTTTGGGTGGTTTGGTTCGTGTATTTTTTCCCGGAAAAAAAGTAAACGAAAAAAATTTATCACAATATTATTTCCGAATTAGTATGGCAAAAAATCGCTCATCTTTGAGGGGCAAAGCGATCGTTTTCGGCCTGATTGTTTTATTGGCCGGCAGTTTTTGTTTGGCTTATTTCCTGCGTGATCAATTTCCAGCCGCTGGCGCGGAATTAGGTTGCGGCACTGCGGCGGGGGTTCTGCCTCTGGCCAACACCACTTTTTCCAAATCATACCGGCTTTTAACTTTCACCAAAATTAACGGCGCTTGGCCGACCAAGGACGGCGGTTATATCGTTTCCGGCACGACCGATCCCAATATCATGTTTATCCCGCCGGACGGTTTCGTGGCCAAACTTGATAAGCAGGGCAATATTCAATGGCTGAAATTCCTAAAAACCGCCAACGCGGCCGGCGTCGGCAACCCGCGGGGCGATGAGGATGTCCAATCAATCATTGAACTGAAAAACGGCGGGTATCTTATGGCGGCCAAAGTCTGGGGTTTTATTACGGCAACGGAATGGAACGCCGATAATGTTGAGCTGAATAAAATATTACTCACCAGATTGGATAAAAACGGCAATACAGTTTGGAGCAAATCTTTCACCGCGTCCGTGGAAGACGCCCGTAATTCCTTGCTGGAAACCGCTGACAGCGGTTTTTTATTTTATGCGAACATGCTCGATCTCGCGCCCGATAAAAGAGGCGAAGACAGCGATGTTTACAATGATCTGCCGTTCGCTTCGCTTAAAGTTTTAAAATTCGACTTGAACGGCAATCTTAGATGGTCAAAAAATATAAAGAATTTCATTTCCCGCAAAAATGATTCTTATTTTATTCCGACGCCGGACGGCGGCTACGCGATAGCCGGAAATATAGCCGAGCCGAATCCGGAAAAAAGCTTGCCTTACAATTTTGATACTTATCCTGGCTTGGCCAAATTTGATAAAGATTTTAATTTTCAATGGGCAAAAAGCCTGGAAGGCACGGCTTTGGATATGGCAACGGCCATTCCTAAGGCGGGTGGCGGCTTTGAAATGGGCTGGAAAAAAGTGCGCCAGGGAGCCAGCATTGTCCGCGGCCTGATTCGGACCGAGGATAACGGCTATCTGGTCTTAGGAAATTTGTCCGCGGGCTTATCCCTGATAACCAACAGCCAGGATTTAAAATCAGGGTCAAAGGATTATTTAATCGGATATAAATTTGATTCTTCGGGCAATCTGCAATGGGTTAAAAAAATGTCTTTAAGTTTCAATGAATTTACTTCGCCGATGATAAATTTTTCCGTTTCGGCGACAGCCGATAATAAAATAATAATTGCCGGCCCGATTACCTGGGCTGATGATGATTATCTGGCAAAAATTAAAAATGCCAACACTCAACGCGATTTATATTGCGAAAAATATCAAATAAGTGAAGAAAAATGCCAAGCCAATCAAATAGATAATATTGAAGACAGCAAGCAAACAAAACAAGATTGGGAAAAAGTTCAGGCGCTCTATAAAATCACTCAGGACGCTTTTCGGCCGGGTATTTTCGTAATGGAAACTGACCAGGAATTAAATACCAGCTGGGCAAAAATAATTAATCCGCAGCGCGGAATCGTTAACTATACGGTGAAACCGACGTCGGATAATGGGGCTATTGTCGCCGGCGAATATGAAACAACGGTGGTTAAATCAATTATACTTAGCAGCATAACCTATTATAAAGACGGTTTTTTGCTGAAAATGGATGCCAGCGGCAATGTTAAAGACAATAATAGCTGGATTATCGATTATAACGGCAAAATTATCACGGAAGTGACAACGCCTTACGCTGTTTCCAATAATTTGAGCGCGCAGACAGATGCTTATTCCATTGGTTTAACCAATAGAAAACCGGAGTTTTCGCTTTATAAAAAAGCCAAAACCGCGACTTACGCTCCATTCAAGAGCTCTAAAACCACTCTTTGCCCGCTGTTACCGGCAATTTCCGCCTATGATGCCCCGTTGCAAAATTCAACCAGCTCTTCAACCGCGCCCCGAACTTGGCCGCAAATAAATTTTGAAAGAGCGGTTCCCGCCGAATTGATCAATGACAAGAGCCGGACTATCCACAACGAGCTGCTGCCGATTCTGAATCAGCTTTACAGCAATCAAGTCAAGCTGACGGACAATCTGTCCGGGATAATGCTAAGCTACATATTTGATCGCGTGATTACTAAGGATGACGTAACGGCGGTAAAAAAACACCTGGAAAGTTTGGGCTACAAAACACAGGACGAGGGGGCTAATCAATTGACAATGTATCAACCGGGCTATTTTTTAATCCTGACTTTTTCCGTAGGCAATCTCAATAAAGCATTCTTGGACGTGACCTATTAATTAAATGTAAATAAAAAAGTATGAAACATCGGCTTGCTAAAATTTTAATTGTCCTTTTTATTCTGGCAGCCCCGGTCCTTTTTTTCCCGGCGGTTGTACGAAATGCCGCTCAGGCCGAAACTGCGCCCGCCCTTGGCGATGTCAACAATGATTATAATAAATATTATGAGAATTTGCAGAAATATTATTCAGCCAACGGCGCGGCTTATTCCGGCGGATTGGCGGGCGGTCTTCCTTCTTTTGGAGAATTAACGGAAGAACAAAGGCAGAATATGGACAGATTGCTAAAAATGCCGGTGGGGAAAATGAATCCCGAAATCTGGCTGAAAATAACCGAGGAGATGTCTTGCTTGATTGAAACAAAGCAAGTGAATGACAAAAAATTCAGCGAAACGCAAATAAACGAAATTGTTAAGCCGTATGGCGTAACTTATGAAGAGTACTCGGCGTTTTATCTGCAGCTGACGATGGGCAAATTAGACACCGGTAAATTTGAAAATTTTAACGTGGATATATTTTCGGAAAAAACGAAACAAGAGTATGAGGCTTTAAAGAAAAAAAATTGCCAAACGGCAAGTATCGGCAATAAAAAAACGTCTGGCATCGCCAGTTCAACCGCCGTGATGACCGATGCCATTTGGTTCGAAACAACCGCCAGAATCCGCTGTCTGGATCGGACATCATACACCTTCACTAAATATGAGCTGGAAAGGATCTTCGGGGCTTTCGGAGTCACACTGGCGGATTATAAGACCTACAGCGCGGCCGGAGCGACGGTCAACTTATTTGGCGCGGGTGCGGCATAAACATTTTTTATCAGTAAAACGCCGGCAACGATAAAAAATATCGCCGCAAAATAGAAAACCCGCATTGTTAATAAGCGCGCTTGAATTTTTTTTGACATATTTTAAAAATAAATTTTACCCTGTTATCCGCTTTCGCGGAGC
>JAQUPS010000020.1 GCA_028716485.1 Patescibacteria group bacterium | reverse complement strand
ATTGTCTTGAGGCATAGGTTTAACTAAAAAATTAGTTATTGCTATACCTTAGGCCAAACTGACTTCGTCCGCAAGAGGAAACCTCGGACGACCGGCTTCGCCGGTGGATTTCTTTATTTATTAAACTTGTCTTATAGGAATTATTTTTCTTTCTTTCATTGATCACAAATCCAAATAAAGAAAAAATAAAAATTAAAGGCAAAAATAAAAAGAAATAAAACAAGTACCAGCCAAAATCACCTATAAACCGAGTGAAGCACAGTAGCCCCAAGGGCAACCCAACAAAAATCAATAACCAGGCGACTGAATAAAAACTATTTTTTTTAAATACAGTAAACTTCATAAAATTTTATATTTTATTTATTAAATACTTTAACAATATTTTTTTCCAAGAAGTTTCCTTATTAAACAAAAATATTTCCAATAATATCATTATTAATAGCAAAAACGGCATAATAAAAAACACGTACAAGACAAACCAACTAATGTCCATGTGTATGTGCCAAAACCATATATCCAGAATTACGGGAACAAAAAACAGTAACCAAAAAATAAATAAAAAATGTTTAAAGTTTTCCTTTTCCATTTATTTTTCAAGGGGGGTGAAATTTACAAACAAATTACCGTTAAATATAAGAAAGAATAATGTAAACATAACAATTGCGATCAACAACAAAGTTATCAGCTTATTTTTAATTTTAAACAAAAAAGATGAAACAAAAAAACCTAAAAAAGAAGCGGTTGGGTATGTCCACAAAGCCCAAGATTTTCCGCCAAAAGGAATTAAATTAAGGTGGGAAAAGCTAAAAAATTCTGAAGCTGCGATAGAAACAACTCCCAAAATAATTCCCACTAAAATGAAGCCTGAAAAATTTAAATACTTTTTCATAAAATTATAAGTGACTTTAAGAATTAATACTACCATTTTTCCAATCAAAAATCAAGCCTGGTTTCGGCTTGATTTTTGGTATTTTTAGCTTGTTTATTCGGCCAAGATAGCTTTAATTTTATAGCAAAAACGGGTCGATTTTAATGTTAAAATAAAACCAGGTGATCAAAGTGCCATAACTTAAAAGAAATAAAATTAAATACTTTAACAATATTTTTTTCCAAGAAGTTTCCTTATTAAACAAAAATATTTCCAATAATATCATTATTAATAGCAAAGACGGCATAATAAAAAACACGTACAAGACAAACCAACTAATGTCCATGTGTATGTGCCAAAACCATATATCCAGAATTACGGGAACAAAAAACAGTAACCAAAAAATAAATAAAAAATGTTTAATGTTCTCTTTTTTCATACACTTCATAGTTTACTAATTAAATATTTTAGATCTTCCTTAATTATAGTATATCCCGCTTGATTAATCCATTTTGTCCGAAAATATACATCTAATTTTGCCAAAATTAGATTGTATTTAATTTTAATAACCGCCTGATTTATCTTACTGAGCCGATATTCAAACCTATCGAATATCGTGCCAATTTTGTTGCTGCACCAAGTTTGATTTTTACGTTTCAAGCACTGGGCCATTGCCTTATCACGCATCGTTTTTTCCGCGTCAATTTTTTGGCCGTATTTCTCCTGGAAATTTTTGATATCAGTTAAGTCATTAACCAAATCTTTTTTGACATTAATTTTGATAATCATTTTCTCATCATAGGAGCGGTTAACATCGGTTAATGTACCATCGACACTGGTGATTTCGAAAAAGTTAACGGTTTGCTCGGCTTGATTGCCAGCCAAATCTTGAATTGTTATTTTAACTTGATGTGAGCCGAGATTTTGCCGAAATAAATCAATGGGATTAAAACTGATAATCTGGCCATCCAAATAAACCTTGGCTGAATTAGTGTCGATGCCGGAAAAATTATCAGCGGCAAAATAGGTAATATTCAATTTATCGCTGTGCAACATTTCTTGGCCTTCTTGCGGTAAAAGCGTGGAAAGAGTCGGCTTGGCTTGATCTATTTTAATGGTCGCAACTTTATTTTCTTCCCGATTTCCAGCCTTATCGGTTGAAGAATACAAAATCATAGTAGCTCCGTCTTGGGAAACCGTAAATTCATTAAGGTAGTTAATCCAAGTATTGCCTCCATCCAGGCTGTATTCAGTTTTTAGGACTCCGGAATTATCATCAGTCGCAGTTAGGCTGATCTTCACATTAGAAACGTAATAGCCATTGTTACCGATAGTTCCGGACGGACTTATGGCTGTTGTTGGTTTTATGACGTCATTCATTTCCGCTTCGGTCAAAACCGAATCCGGAGTTTTTTCTTCAACATTTGTCCCGTCTCCGTTTTGATCGACTTTAATGGTATATGATTTCTGATTATCAGATATCGCCATTTCAACTTTCGTAGAGGTTCCGGCTAATGGCACTTCATTAAAATACGATTCTTTCGTATATTGACCATCTTGTACCGTTTCAACTCTGGCGTTAAAACTGCCACTAGCGGTCGCCTGGCCGGTAATTGTATAGGTTGCACCAGTTGGCAGGAAAATAAACTTATTACCGTCTATCTCATCATATTGAGCCCCCGTAATATTTATTTCCGTATCCCCATTATCGGTTACGCCAACATGATTGCCGAATTGGTCGTAAGCCGAAAGAGTGATGGGGCTATGATAACTTATTTGAGTACCTGACAAATTACAATTTTCTGGTGTTGAGCTGACGTTCCTGTATTGTGAAAAATTAAAGTTAGTCTGCTTGTTATCTAGAATTGCGCCGACGAGTTGTCTGACTCCATTGGAACTGGAAATTTTTCCATGATCCGCCGGATAGGCATAATATTTTTGTGCTCCAAAATTATCGGCACTTACCAGCGGTACCGTTCCGTCGCCGCTGGTATATCTTAACGCATATTCATAACCGCCGCTTTTTTCCTTGTTTAAGATATATATTTTATCAATTGTCGGTGTTTTGCAGCCGGAAATACTGAATGAATCATTTACTTGCAGGTTATCAATTTTGTTGTGGAGAGCAACGGCATTGTCTAATAAATATCCATTTCTTCCGGTATTTACTAAAAAATTGTTAGTGTCTGTGTAATTCAGGTTGCCCTTAACGCCATTATTGTCCACATCAAAAATATCGGAAATATAACCATAAGATAAGTTAAAATATTCTTGGCTTGGTAAAAGCTGATAGACGGACGGAATATTTTGAGAGATTTCTTTCATCGTGGACTCATTTAATACATAAAGCCCAAATTTACCAATATCCATATTATCCCCATATAGCAATATTTTAGCTGCCCGAGGCGATCCCAAGTTTGGCGTAGCGATAGTTATTAATTTATCAATAGAGCTAGCACCAAATTTTTCGATATAAGCCTTGGAAATTAAGCCACCCATACTATGCGCTACAATATCAACTTTTTCCGAGCCGGCAGAGCTTGTCGCTATTGCAATCATTTTATCCAAAGTATTAATGCCCTGGTCTGAACATTCAATAGCTCCGGCTAAACAGCTAACGTCATACCGCCAATCATACGGGAAAACAAACAAATCCGTTCCTTCTTTATATCCATTTTCTTCTAATTCCTGAATCAATCCTTTATAAAAATCTTCAGTTAAAACATTTTCTATTGCGCCGTCAACATACAAATTTTTAACGGCTTTACCTGTGCTGTCCATTTCCAATTCTTTTAAACCTTCGTCTTTTGGATCCAGAGGATTAGCATATCCCAACCAATTCAACCAAACTTCTTTATCAATCGGAAAAGCTTTTTCCTTCAAATAACTGCCCATTATTCCCGGCACAATGATTACCGGATTATGAACTGGTGGCAGCACATAAGAATCATTATAATATTCACCGAAAATCAAAATATCGGCGTGCCCATAGCTCCACCAAAGATAAATATCGTCGGCGAAGAGCAGGCTGGACAACGAGACATTTCCTGTTCCGTCATACTTTTTGCCCCCATACATCGAAAAAGGCACAGAAGAGTAAATTTTCAACCAATAAGTATTTTCTGGCGTCAAGCTAATCGGCGCTTCTGGCTGAAAAACTAAACTGTGAAGACTGGCCGCAACAACATGCTGTTGCGCCAAAACATTATTGCAGAAATAATCGGCACACAAAAAGAATGTCACGTCGAAATTACCCGGACCAGTAATAAACAAGGGGATAGTAAAACGCGAAATATTATTTTGTTGGGGAACAAAAGATTGTTCTACGGTATGATTGGCGTTTACCGGCCCATACAGAAGCAATTTGTTTTGGTCGAGAAGCTCTGCGGCTTTGGCGGCGCTCCCCCAAATAAAAAATCCGGCGACGATAAAAGCCGGAATTAAAAAACGCGGAAAATTCTCACCCCTCTTTGTTGAATTTTTGCCTGGCATAATTGTTATTATATTATATGAAAAAAATTTCTTAAAATCAAATAAGACCTTGCGTAAATAAATAATAGGATAATTTTTAGCAGACACTCTCAACCCGGACAATATCGATGATATAAACGACAAAGCCGCCGGTTTTTTGCAGCTTAAAAATTATCTTGAACGGAGGAATAAAAAAAGAGCGGAAGCCGTCAAAGCGGCCGCTCAATCCTTCCCCGGTAATCGGATTTTTGCCTAATTCCAAAATACCGGCGATCGCCTTCGCCCTATCTTCGGCGTTTAGCGCGCCCAGAAATTTTTCCACCTTTCGACTGAGAAGTATTTGGTGCATATTTCGTTTTTGGCTTATCGGCCAACACATAGCCCTCCCGCGCCAAAATATGATCCAAGCTGATATAATTTTTATTTAGCCAATCCTTTTTAGCCTCGGCGATGCTTTTGTCCAAATCGGGAAATTCTTTCATCACGGCCAAAGTTTCGCGCCAAGACTCGAATTCATCAGCCGGCATCAGCACGGCTTTAATTCTGCCGCGCTCGGTCAAACCGTAGCAGGCGCCTTCTTTTTCAACATCGGCGACAATCTTAAAAATATTTTTTCTGGCTTCGGTTAAAGGCAGTACTTTTTTTATATCCATATATTCACCGCCTCCTGATGTACATTATAGCGTACATTTGGAAATAGCGTCAATAATTTATTGTTATCCTCGATATGACCATAATTTTACCCTTTTTACAGCCGAAAATCAAGACTGCCTATCAAAAAACGCCCGCCTCTTTAAGCGAAAAAAAGTTGTTTTCCACAACAATCAGATGATCTAAAACCTCGATGCCTAACAACTCTCCTGCCGCTTTTAAGCGCCCGGTGATTTTAATATCTTCCTCGCTGGGCGACAAATCACCGGAAGGGTGATTGTGGGCAATGATAATTTGGCTGGCCGGATTTCTAACGGCCGGCTCGAAAACTTCGCGCGGGTGAACCAGACTGGCGTTGAGCGTGCCGATGGAAATCGTTTCTTTATGGATCAACTGATTGCGAGCATTTAGATATAAGACGACAAAGCGCTCTTTTTTGGCAGTGCGCAATTCTTGCAATTGGGCGACGGCATCTTTGGCGGAATTGATGGCGGGCAGATTATTATCTTCCACTTCCAGCGCGCGCTTGGTTAATTCAAAAGCGGCGAGAAGTGAACAGGCTTTGCCCGGACCGATGCCTTTGATCGCCGATATTTTTGGATAATCCAGCGCCAGCAATTTTTTCATCGGATTTTTTTCTAAAATCTCCTGCGCCACTTCCAAAACATTTTTCCCGGCACGGCCGATGCCGAGCAAAATGGCCAGCAGTTCTTTGTCTTTCAAATTTTGCGGTCCTTTGGCGATTAATTTTTCCCTGGGTCGCTCGTGCCTGGGCAAATCTTTTATTTTTGTCATATTCCTCCTTGTTAATTTATTATGGCAAGGCTTAATATAATCAATTTTAATCTTTTTCAAACGGCAAGGCAAATTAAAATTGGGTTCAAAATATTCGCGCTAACTCGCGATAATACATCAATCAACGGGGACGGCAGATCCTTCGTCGCCGCTCTTCGGGCAACTCCTCGGGATGACAAAAAAATAAAAACGGGGCTGTTCCTGAGCCCCGTTTGATAAGATAATTTTTTATGCCAATTTTAATTTTTTGGCCAGATGCTGAAAATGAACTCCTTGAATCGCCAGCACGACGACGGCCGAGAACGCGCCGCGCTTAGTGAAAAAAGTTTTGACCAGCAGCTTGCTATACCGCCAGTTGGAGCGGGAAAAAATTCCGATGCGCCACAGGCTGCGGAGAAAGGCTTTAAATTCCGAAAAGGATACCCTGCCTTTGCAAGTCGGCTTGTAGCTGCGGAGAAATTCGCCGATGCGCTGATAATAATTTTTCGACGAATAAATTTCTCCCAGCAGTTTCAGATAGCCGTCGACCAACGCTTGCTTGCCCATGACGGGAATAAAGTTGACACTGCGGGAGACCGGGTCTCCTTTGGCATCGCCCGCGAGCCGGTTTTCCGCCTGCAGCCTGTCCCAAAGTTTTGTTTTGGGCAAAACATTGAGCATACCGACCATAGCGGTCACCACGCCCGTCTCCTGAATGAAAGACAGCAGCGAATCAAAAACTTTGGGCGTGTCATTGTCAAACCCGACGATGAATCCGGCCATTACCTCCAGGCCGGCGTGCTGAATTTTTTTGACGGATTCGGCCAAGTCGCGGTTGATATTCTGCTTTTTATTGCATTCCATCAGGCTGGCCACGTTGGTCGTTTCAATGCCCAAAAAAACTTTGTTGAAATTGGCTCGGCTCATCATCGCTAATAATTCTTCATCGTCGGCCAAATCAACGCTGGCTTCGGTGAAAAAATTGAAAGGATAATTGCGAGCCTCCTGCCAGGCGATTAAAACCGGTAGCATTTCCTTGACGCGAAAGCGATTACCGATAAAATTATCGTCCACGAAAAAAATGCTTCCGCGCCAGCCGGCGGCCAGCAAAGCCTCCAGCTCGGCGATAATCCGCGGCGTGGTTTTCACCCGCAATTTTTTACCGTACATAATGGCAATGTCGCAAAATTCACAGCTATGCGGACAGCCGCGCGAATATTGCACCAGCATCGCCGAGTAATGGCGCAATTTGATGAGCGACCAATCGGGAATCGGCGTCAGGGACAAATCCGGTTTTTCCGCGGACGAATAAATTTTCTGCAGCTTGCCTTCTGCTAAATCCTTGAGAAAAAGGGGGAAAGTTATTTCCGCTTCGTTTAAGACAAAATAGTCGACGTTAGGAAAATTTTCATAGCCGGCGCTGAACAGCGGCCCGCCGGCAACGACAATCTTGCCCAAATTTTTACAGCGCTGGATGATTTCCCGCGCGCCGTCTTTCTGGATGATCATCGCGCTGAGGAAAATCATATCCGCCCAGGCGATATCTTTATCGCGCAGGCGCCGGACATTGGCATCGACCAGTTTTTTGCTCCACGCTTTGGGCAGCATGGCCGCGACGGTCAAGAGGCCGAGCGGCGGGAAAGCCGATTTTTTGGAAACAAAACGCAGCGCCCATTTAAAGCCCCAGAAAGTATCCGGGCATTTCGGGTAAACCAGCAGAATTTTCATTTTTACTCCTTGGTTGGGTTGAGAAAGAACTATGTTAAAAAAGAACAGTTTTTATTATACTAAAATACAATATTTTAGAAAATAATTCAAGGCCGGCGCGCCAGACGATTAAAAAAGAGGCGACCGTCATGGTCTCCTCTTTAAAAATGAACGTTAGTCAGCTCTGAAAAGTCCGAAGTCATAGCTGACAATAGTCCCCGGTTCTGCTCCGGGCATTTGCGACCCCAAGCCGTGGCGATTCCTGTTTTCTTCATAATCGCGCAAGCTCCTAAGAAACGAAAGCCGATTTGCTTCATTGGGGATCAGTGTTCCCGCCTTTTCCTTTTCAATGAGATCCTTTTCTTCCTGACTTTGTTCCATAAAAACCTCCTCTTCTGAAAATATGATATCCTGAAAATAAATCAGGCCTTCTGCCGCAAATTTTTTATCGGCCGATTTGCAGGCGCTTGGTCGTCCGCGAGGCTTCATTGGCCGCCTGAGAAAAATAAATTCCGGCGGGAAGGCGCGTGCCGGGCTGAGCGGACAAAATTCGGCCGCGAAGATCAAAAATATTTTTGATCTTTAACTCAACGCTTTTTCTGGCGACATTCGCGTGTTTAATTAAAACGGCTGTTGGAAATATTCCTGAATTGCCAATAAACAGCGGGAAAATATAGCCGCTAACCGAGATATTGATATGCGAGGCGTCCTCACTGACAATCTTGATTGGCGTCACAAAAGCGGCCCAGGCGCTCCTCATCTCCCGATAATAATACCCGTTCGTATCTATAACCGGGTAAGTTTTGCTAACTATCAGGCGATCAGCATTCCAGCCGCCGTACTGGCCAAGGGCATAGGCAATGCTTAGGCGGTCGAAACGATTGGAAATTTTAAAGTCATAAATCTCTTCCGCGTAGATGCCCGTGTCAGCCGTGATACGTTCATTTTTCAGGGAATCGTCGGAAATTTTGCCGAAGATCCGAAACATTGACGAAAACGGCCAGCCGCCGCCAGCGCGATAATCGGCCGAAGTGACCAAATCAATCCTGTCGCCGGAAACAGCAAGGCGATTGCGGCGACCGAAACTATAAACAGAATTGGCCTTGGAATTCTTATTGCTCAAGACATACTTCAATCTCCATTTTAAATCCGCCCGGTTGCTAAAATAGTCGCATCGGCCGCTGTCGCCATTGCAGATGAAATGAGCCCAGCCGTCATTATCCAATACGATCTCGATATTGGCGTAACCAACGTCAGAGAAGTAGTTGTCCCTGTTCCATTTTAACAAAATCGTGTCTACGGCCGATGAAGTTCCTGCCTCGAATTTTTGATAAAGCACGGGGTAAGCGGTTTGGCCGGCAGTGTCCGCTTTGCGGACAAAAGCCACCGCGGTTTCGCCGCTGTCATTTGTCGAAACAGACCACCAGGCGAATTGGGTCGTATCATAAGGAACTGCTGCCGCCTGAACGCCGAAATGATTGAAAAAAGCCAATGATAATAGGCTTAAAACTGTAATGTGCTTCATACCAGCCTCCTATTGTTAAGGTACGAAAAAACGATAGTTAAATTTTGCTACTTATTTAATTTATTGTCAAGAAAAAAATCCCGAAGACATTGCTTCGGGATCGGGTGGCTTTGCCGGTCGGCGTACCTCATCGGGGAAAAACCACGGCGCCGGAAGATTCGCTGGTTCAAACTAATCCCAATTCCTCCGCCTCTTGGACGGCCCGGGTCAGATCGTGAGTCTGGGACAAGCCGATATTCCCTTCCGCTTTTTTCGCCTTCAGCCAGCCGGCGGCGTTCTTAGCAGTTTCCCGAAATTCCGCTTCAACGGATAAACCGGCGTTGATCTCCGCTTTATATAAAAAGATGTAACCGGCATTCAGCCTTATCTTCGAATCGAAATGGCCGTGATCGCTTTCGGCCAGCGACTCCTCCGCCCGGCGGAAATGAATCATAGCTTGGGAAAATGAATTCAGATGCATCAGGCAGAAAGCGCAAGGCAGATAAAAACGATAATCTCTTTCCGCCTCTTTGACCTTGTTCAATTCGGCCAAAGCGTCTTCATATCTGCGGCGCTTCCGGAGCACCTCCCCCAGCAACACAAGCCCTGCCGGACCATCATCCAAGTTGATCAGTCTCCGGCTGGCGCTCTCGGCCTGGGCAAGCTTCCCTTTGGCCATAAAGACTTGCGTCAGCAGCACAAGAGCGATGGCTCCGCCCCCTAATGCGACCGACTGCTCGGCCGCCCGATGCGCCTCGTCGAGTTCGCCTTTGGCCAAAAGAATCTGCGCTAACTGGCCTAAATCGACCGCCTCGCCGCGGATGTCAACCGCCCGGCGAACCGAACGTTCCGCTTCGTCATATTTGCCCTGGGCAATAAAGATCTGTGAAAGCTGGATGAAGTAATATGGTTTGGCGCTTATCCGGGCGGCTGACGCGAACGCTTCCGCCGCGCCATCCAAGTCTCCGCTTTCCAGCAGGATTTTGGCCAATATGCCATAGCTCACATCTCCTCCGCCCAAAGTGAGAGATCTGCCGGCGGCTTCCTTGGCCTCGGCAAATTTTCCTTGCGCCGCCAAGGTCTGCGCCAGGATGCCAAAACTGTTGATGCCGCCTCCGGATTCGATTGACTGGCCGGCGGCTTTTTCCGCACCATGATGATCCCCTTTGGCCAATCTTATCTTGGCTAAATGGACATGGTAGAATTGGGTACGGGCAATATTGATCGATTCCGGCTTAGGTGATGCTTTGGACAATTTTATCGCTTCCATCGCCGCGATTTCCGCCTCATCGGCCTTACCTTGTTTCAACAGCGCCTGTGATAACAGGCTGAAGCCGATCGCGCCGCCATCCGCGCCAATCGATTCCCGAGCGGCCGCTTCGGCCTCCTTGAACATCTGCATTTCGAATAGACATTGGCTTTTCAAACCAAGAATACGATATTTTTTCCCCCGATTTATTTCCTCGGCTTCTTCCAGGAACTTCAAAGCTTCCTCTGGCTGCTTATCTTTCAGACTATTGTTGGCCTGTCGCATCAGCCGCGCTACTTCCGAGTTGTAGTATTCTTTCATTCCGGACTCCTTCGTTTAAGGTTAAATTTATGATAATCAAATGATAAAGAACATTTTGCCTACTTTAACAAAAATATCGCCGTCTGTCAACCTTGCAGATGGTCACCTTGCAGATTTAAAAAATTTTCCACTAAATGACTGCGCTGATGGCCGGCTGATGGCGATCTTTTAGTGAAAAAAATAATAAAAATTATGGCTCACTGACGGCTCGTCCGGCCGGCCGATGATCTTACCCGAATTCGTATTCCAGATCAACCGAGGCCGCCAGGCTTTGGCCGAAACCGCGTATTTCATCAAGACATAAAGAGCCGCCGGACAATCAGCGGATATTTTTTGATAATCATCATAGTCCAGATCGTTAATCACCCCCTGACTGATCTTATCGCGCACGTCAGCGACGGCGGCCGGAGCGTCGTGGGAAAAATCAATGCTTGCCAGAACCAGATCTTTTTCCGAATCGGTATTTTGAGCGATCGCCTTGGCCAGTTTATCCAGATCGGACTGCCTGGCATTCGGCTTCACTATTATCGCAACAATCTCCGCACCGGGAAAAATTTTTTTTATGAAGGGTGTTTCGTAATTGATGCCGTGCTCGCGCTGAATCCGCGCGTCGTTCAAATACAAAAAACCGGTGTCGGCCGACAAGCGCGCGGCCAGATGATTGTCGGCCGGCAAAATTCCATAGGGAGTTTTCCAGGAAACGCCGGATATGATAATCCGACTGCCCGTCAGGCCGAAATGGTCAGGGCTTAAGAGAATCACTTTCCGGACTTTCTCATTTTTCAATCCCAGGAAAAAAGCCGCAATCTTATCGGCCACGACCAGATGATGCGGGATAATCCCGGCATAAACCCGTCCGGATGCCGCGGGAACTTCCCCGGCTCCGGAAGCAAAAGCCTGGTCATAAAAATCAGCGCTCTCATAGAAAGTCCGTAAAACCAGCGATGGATTCTGTCTGCCGGTATTAAAAAGCGAAAAAAGCAGTCCGGCTTGGAAGACAAGCAGGACTGCCGCGATGAATGATATTTTTCTAATGGCGCCGTTCATCTTATTCCCTCCCTTTAGCGCCTCCCCACTCCACGACCGTAAAGCCTTTTCTCTGCGGAGTGATTATCCGAGGCGCGACGACGGAAATCGGCTGATCCAAACCCTGATAATCCATAAAGACCCTAATGACGGTATCCGGATGCGGGCTGATGGCGAGCGGCGCTAATTTGTCGAATTCCGCCTGCGGCAAAAATGTGACGAAATAATAAGGCTTGGCCTTCATTTTAGGCTCCCAAAAATCCTTGAAATCCGTGATCTCCTTGGACAAAAGGCCGAGTTTGGCCAGTATGCCGCTTAGAAAACCATCAAGCTCTGATCTGGCCACGACAAAACCCTGAGCCGGCCTCTGATAGTACAAAGCCTTGCCCTCCCAGAATAAATAGGGATAATTTTTTCCATCGGCATAATTAAACAGATTGCTCTGCGGATCGGACAGCACCCGCCAGCCGTTGCCATAAGCCGGCGAAGTGGAAGAGAAGCCGCCGTTAGGGGAAACCTGGACACTGACATCGGTCGTTTTAGGCGGATAGAGATAAATTACCGGCTTGGCGCATTCCACGGCCGGAACATAGCTGGCATCCTTAAAAGACCAATAATAATCTTTAATGGGCGTTTTCCATAAGATGATCGGATGACCGGCTAAAAAATCCCCGACACTCGGCCTGTCCCCACCGTAAACATAAGAGTTGCCATATTGACCGCTTAGCGGCTCTGGCAAGGCGTCGGAGGAGCTGGCGGCATATTCGTAGGCCGGATCGCCGTTCCGAAATTTTCCGATAACTCGCAATTCCGAAGAACTTGCTTCGACAAAACTGCCGCAGCCTAACGATCCGCAACCGCCGATATCCGCAGCCAGATAATCCCGGGTATTCTTTTTGCCATCGCTAAAAGTGACATCGATCACGCTGCCGCTTCGCGCGGCGCTCTTCATATCGACCACCGGATTATCAAAATAATACGCGCTGTTTCCTCCATTCTCGTTAAAAATTTCGAAACAGCCGGCATAACCCAAGTAAACCTTTTTTCCGTTAGGCGCGTCGAAGAGATAGGTGTTTTGGCCGTTTTCAGAAAACGGACGCAGCATATCCGTTAAAGGGCTCTGATGATTGGCATAGTCCGAACTTGATTTGCGCAAAAAATAATTCGAGCCGGGAATGGCAATCGCGCCGGGATTTTCCAGCTCAGAAATAAAAGCAGTGTTATCTTCGGTAAAAACTTTAAATCCCAGCCCTTTTTCCAAATCGCTCTGTGGCAGAGAATAACGGGAGAGAAGATAAAGCATGGCCGTTCCTGGATCGGCGACCGCGTAACCGGAAAAATAGTAATTGCAGCCCATCGAGAAGCACGACCAGGCAAGATTGTAAACATAATCACCCGCGTATTTTTGGCTGGAAGAAGAAACTATGCCCGCGACAGCTACCGACCAGCCATACTCTTCATATTCATCAATACGGTAATCAAGCAATTTCTGAAAATTACCGACGCTTAGATTTGATATATTCTTAAATTGGGAAGAAAAAATATCGGCAGCCTTGGCGCCCGTTTCTTTTGTCCAATCGATCTTTATCCTCGTTTTTCCCGGGGGTACCGCGACATTCAATCCGGCCGCGGAATAGACATTATCAAAAACGATCTGCTTCTCGGCGGCGGTTAAAAGTTGCGGCGTAGCCGTCGCTGTTTCCGGCGCGGAGGCATCCGGGGTGGTGTCTATAGCGTTATCCGGAGCTATCGGATTGACCTCTCTGTTCGTAAACAGTTGTTCGGAAGCCGACTGATTATCAGTCTGAACCACCGAGATTCTGCTTTTCTGCCAAAGCAAATAGGAAGTGCCTCCGATGCCAAGCAAAAGAATAAAAACCACGGCCAACAAAGTCAAAATGAGGAATTTTTTTTTAAACATAGGATATGATTAATTTATAATAATTGACAATCTTATCGCCAAGCCGGGCAGGGTCGGGCGATAAAAATATTTAAAAAACCGCGGCGTCGGCGACCAGCTTGGAATAATCGGAAATGAATTTGACCGATTCCAGGCGGCGCAGGAAAGAAAATTCGCCGAGCTGGTCGGTGTGGTTGATATGGAAAATCGCTTTCAGGCGCGAAGCGCGCATCGCGATGGTGGTGAGCGAGCAATTGAAAGAATTTATTTCCGGCGAATAATGCAAAGGATAGCCGAGCGCCGCGCCCAGGCAGGCGCGGATGACATTGCCGTGCGCGACGATCAGAATCCTTTTGCCCTGATATTTTTTCAAAATCGCCTTGAAAAATTTGACGGTGGCCTTGGCTTTGTCCCATTCGCCATCCGGGCTGATTTTAGTTTTACTGGTATAGCCATAGACGATTTCATCGTGCTCGGCCAGCTGGCGGGCGAAAATAATTTTCTCCGGCGTGATTTTTTTCTGGTAGCGGCAGATCAGCTTGGCGGTTTCAGCGGCGCGGTTCATATCGGACGCCAAAACTAAATCAAAAGCAAAGTGCTTCAAATAGCGGCCGGTCTTGTCGGCCTGCTTGCGGCCATCCGGATTCAGGCTCGGCCCGGCGTGCCAGGGAGTCGAATCCAAACCAATATGATTTTTCCCGTGCCGGACAAAAGTAATGAGAGTATCTTGCATAAAAATGCTTAATGATTAATGCTAAATGCTAAATTATCCTTTAATTATATCAGTATTAAGTAATTTAATCCAAATAAATTTAGCATTCATCATTTAGCATTGGATTGTCCTTGCCAAAACGCAATTTTTACCATAAAATAAAGCTATCATTAAAGAATTTTATACCTCGATGTACGCCTGGGAAAAAATCAAACAAGAAATCATTGCCGAAATTAACGCTGTTTTGGGCGAGAATTTCGCGGCCGCGGAAGATTTAATCATTCCGCCTAAACCGGAATTCGGCGATCTGGGCATTGCGCTTTTTGCTTTGGCTAAAAAAACCGGCAAAACTCCGAACGAAGTAAGCGAGATGATTCTAAACGGGATAAAATTCGATGAGACGATTGTCAGCGCCAAAGCGGCCGGACCGTATTTGAATTTTTTTCTCAATAAAAAAAATCTGGCGCAAAACGTCATTGCCGGAATAGACAAAGAAGAAGAAGGATATGGCAATAATAAATCAGGAAAAAAAGAAAAAATAATTTTAGAATTTTCCAACGTCAATACTCATAAAGAATATCATATCGGCCATCTGCGCAATATCTGCTACGGCGACGCGGTCACCAAAATCTTAAACGCCAACGGTTTTGAAGCAGTGCCGATTTCTTATGTCAACGATTTCGGCATCCACACCGCTAAAACTCTCTGGGATTACGAAGCATTTATCAAAGAAAAATTAGAAGGAAAAGATATCGAGGATTTTCCCGAAGCCGAGCGCGGCTTTCTTTTGGGGAAAATGTATGTTGACGCTTCGCTGAAAGAGAAAGACGATCCGGTGGCGGCGCAAATGATCGGCGGCTGGAAACAAAAAATTGAGGAACGCGCCGGCGAAGAATTCGAGCTCTGGCGGAAAACCCGGCTTTGGAGCATTGCCCAATTCGCTGCGATTTATCAGGATTTGAAAATTGAATTCAAAGACATCTTATATGAAAGCGATTTTGTCGAGCGCGGCAAAAAAATCGTCAAAGAACTCATCAAAAAAGGAATTCTCAAAGCCAGCCAAGGCGCGATCATCGCCGATTTGGAGCAATACTGCCTGGCGGTCTTAGTGGTCATCCGTTCCAATGGCACAGCTTCCTATTGCGTCGGTGATTTGGCTTTGGCCGAAGAAAAACATCGGAAATACAAACCGGCGCGCTCGATTTATATCGTCGATATCCGCCAAGAGCTTTATTTCCAGCAATTATTCAAAATCTTGGAATTGGAAGGATTCAAGGAAAAATTAATCCATTTGCCTTATGATTTCGTCAAACTTCCTTCCGGCATGATGTCTTCGCGCTCGGGCAATGTCATCACCTACAAAGAATTGAAAGAAGAAATTTTGGCCAAGTGCGAAGCGGAAACCAAAAAACGCCATGAAGATTGGCCGGAAGAAAAAATAAAAGATAACGCTTTGAAAATAGGTTTGGGCGCGACAAAATTCGAGATGCTCAAGGTCGGCGCCAAAAGCATCATCACTTTTGATATCGAAAAAGCTCTATCGCTGGAAGGCTACACTTCGGCCTATATCCAATACGCTTACGCCAGAATTCAGAGCATCATGCGGAAAGTTAAAAATGAAAAGTTAAAAGTTAAAAGTGTTGATTTTGGAAAGTTATCAGAAGAAAGAGAAATCGGGCTGGTCAAAAAATTGGCGGTGTACCCGGAAATTGTCGAGGCGGCGGGAAAAAATTATGACCCGTCCGATATTGCCAAATATATTTATGAAGTCGCGCAAATGCTTAATGACTACTACCATGCCGTGCCAGTCTTGCAAGCGCCCGAGGAAGAAATAAAAAATGCGCGCCTGGCTTTGCTTGGCGCCGTCGCGCAAGTGATTAAAAACGGTTTGGAGTTATTGGGGATTGAGGTGGTGGAGGAAATGTAGAAATAAAAATCTCAATTTTAAATTTTAAAATAAATCAAAAATTACAATTTTAAAATTTTGATTTTAAAATTTTAAATTATATGGCGGAACAAAACGACAAGATGGAAAAAATTGTATCTCTCTGCAAGCGGCGCGGCTTTATCTGGCCGGCGTGCGAAATTTACGGCGGATTTTCCGCGGCTTACAGCTACGGGCCATACGGCGCGCAACTAAAAAAGAATATCAAGGATATTTGGTGGAAAAAATTTGTCGAGGAGCGCGAAGACATCGTCGGCCTTGACGGACCGATACTGCTGCACCCGAAACTTTGGGAAGCTTCCGGCCATACCACCGGCTTTAACGATGCAATGGTTGATTGCAAAGAATGCCAGAAGCGTTTTCGCGCCGATCATCTGGTCAAAGAATTAACGGGTAAAGATTTAGAAGGAAATTTACCGGCCATGACCGAAGCTTTGGCCGGCCAAAAATGTCCGGAATGCGGAAAATCCAACTGGACCGAAGCAAGATTAATTTCAATGATGTTTAAAACCGAGATGAACGGCTTTGACGGCCCGGTTTATCTGCGGCCGGAAACCGCCGGCGCGATCTTCGTTGATTTTAAGAACGTCTGCGATTCCACCCGCGTCAAAATTCCGTTCGGCATCGCTCAAGTCGGCAAAGCTTTCCGCAATGAAATCGTCGCCCGCAATTTCATCTTCCGCGTCCGCGAATTCGAACAGATGGAAATCGAATATTTCTTTGATCCGGAAATGAAATGGGAAGAAATATTCGATAAATGGCTTAGTTGGCAGGAAGAATTTTTTGATCTGCTCGGCTTGAAAAAAGAAAACCTGCGCCGCTTTGAGCATCCCCAAGAAAAACTTTCTCATTATTCCAAAAAGACCGTTGACCTTGAATATGATTTTCCGTTCGGCCAAAGCGAACTTTGCGGATTGGCTCACCGCGGCGATTTTGATTTGTCGGCGCACGCCAAATTATCCGGCCAGGATTTGAATTGGACCGATTCCGCCACCGGCCGCAAATTCATTCCGCACGTGATTGAGCCGAGTTTCGGCCTTGACCGCGCCTTATTGGCCACCCTTTTAGCGGCTTATGCCGAGGAAAGACTACCCTCCTCCGTCCCGCCGGGCGGGACTTCGGCGGGCGAAGCCGAAGAAACGAGAATCGTCCTGAAATTCCCGCCGAAAATCGCGCCAGTGAAAGTCGCCATCTTCCCGCTCCTAAAAAATAAACCTGTCTTAGTCGAGAAGGCCAAAAAAATCTTCGACGAATTAAAAAAAGATTTCGCCTGCGAGTTCGATGACAACGGCAATGTGGGCAAGCGTTACCGCCGCCAGGATGAAATCGGCACGCCCTATTGCGTCACTATAGATTTCGACACAGTTGAAAAAGACGATACCGTTACTGTCCGCGACCGCGACACGATGAAGCAGGAAAGGATAAAAACCGATGAGTTAAAAAAATATTTCGC
>JAQUPS010000019.1 GCA_028716485.1 Patescibacteria group bacterium | reverse complement strand
GCGGAGAGTGAGGGATTTGAACCCTCGATGGTCTTGCGACCAAACCAGCTTTCCAAGCTGGCGCCATAAACCGCTAGGCGAACTCTCCAACGGATTTGTATCAATTTAATTCTACTAAGCTACCCCTGCGTTTTTCCATATAGTATTAATAATCTTTTGTAGTCTTAAAAAATCTTCTTTGCATGTATATCTAATTTTGAATGTTCCCAGCGGATTAGATTTAAACTTGCCGATCTTCTTTTTTAAATATATAGATTTTTGAAATTGCGCCAGGGGAATTGCCGAGGCCTTGGACCAAACTAATTTTAATTCTTTTTCATTCAAATCTGGATAAAGAAAAAGCTGCCCTCTAAGGCGGCTCCAATTTGCCTTAATAATTTTTTTTAAAAATAAACTAAAACTACTAATAATAAAGAGGTCGGAATTAGTCAATTCGATTGAACATATATAACGATTTTTTCCCCGATAATCTCTCCTCGCTTTTGTGCCTTCGCAAGCATAAAGTGATGCGCCCAAAATTGTCAATTCTTTAGTATTCATATAACGCTATTATAGCGTGTAGAATATTAAATGTAAACAAGCGCAAGCGTGTGCACTAGACCACTATGCGAACTCTCCGGATCGGATGTCGGATATCGGATTTCAGATATCAGACAGATTAAATATTCTCTGACAAAAAATTATCTGCCGGCGCGCGCCGCAAGCGCGAATTGAAAAAAATAACGGCGCAATTCTTCGGCGGAAACTGAAAAATTAATTCCTCCCTGAAAAAAATCACAGAGCACTTCTCTGGTTCGGGCTATCTCTTTCAAGCGATGGCGGAAACGTTCGTCGGCCAAGGTAAGGTCGATCAGCGCCAATGTCCGGTCAAAAGCTTTTTGCTCGGCAAGCTCGTCTTTCTTTTCCCGCTCGCGCATAGCTCGTTCAGCCTCGCTGCCGATATTTCCCATTTGCTCGGCTAATGACAGCTTGCTCCAATTTTCCGCTGAAAATCCAAAATTTTTCATAATTTTATTCAGTTAGCGCGGAAACTATTTTGATTATTTTTTCTCTTATTGATTGATCCTCGACATCGCGCGAACGATTGTTAGCGCGCGGACGGATGTTTATCATTGAATCAAATTCCAACCATTCCTCCTTAGCCTTATCAGGAAAAATATTTATTCCCCATAGATCCTCCTGCGCCGAACCTTTTTCCAACAAAACCGCTTCTTCATCGGCATGCAATTCTCCGCCCAAAGCCATAATCCCCTTTTTTATATCCACTACGGCCTTAACCAAATCTCCGAATCGCTGTTCGGCTATTTCTTTTAATTTTTCTCGGCTTATTTTTTGGGAAATGATTATTATTTCGCTCATAAATATTGATGGTAAAATCTAAACCCTGTCATGGAACGCAAAATATTGTGTTCCTACAAGCTCGGTTTTTTCAAATGCCAATCGGTGGCTTTTTGATATTGGCATCCTACCTGAAATAATTTGCTTTCGTCAAATCGCGCGCCGATTAATTGCAGGCCGATGGGCAGGCCGGCGTCAAAACCGCACGGGAGCGACATAGCCGGCAGGCCGGCTAAGGAGGCGGGAATGACAAAAATATCTTCCAGATACATCTGCAACGGGTCGGAAGTGAATGAACCGATTTTGTAAGCAACGGTCGGCTGGGTTGGGGTTAAAATTACATCGACTTCACGCAAGGCGGCATCCATTTCGTCTTTGATTTTGGTGCGGACTTTTTGCGCTTGCAGATAATAGGCGTCGCGGTAGCCAGCGGACAAAGCGTAAGTGCCCAGCATGATCCGGCGCTTGGCTTCGCGGCCAAAACCCTTGCCGCGCGATTTGCTATAAACCTCTAATAAATTTTGGGCTTCAGGTTCGGAAAAGCCATATTTAATTCCATCGAAGCGCGCCAAGTTGGAAGAAATTTCCGACGGCGTGATGATATAATAAACCGGCACGGCGTATTTGGAATGCGGCAAAGAAATATCTTTAAGCTCCGTGCCCAGCTCGATGAATTTTTTCTTCGCTTCCTCTAAAGCGGCGCGAACCGCGGGCGAAAGACCTTCGCCGTAATATTCAATTGGCAAACCGATTTTTAAACCGGCTAACACACCCCGGCCTTCGGCCACCCCTCTTAATAGAGGGGAATTTTTTAATTCTTCGCCATAATCGGGGACTGCTTCTTCCGGAGTTGAAGCGTCGTATTTATCATGACCGGCAATCGCTTGTAAAACCAAGGCCGCGTCTTCGGCGGTTTTGGTGATTGCGCCCGGAACATCGGTTGAGGAAGTCATTGAAATTAAACCGAAGCGGGAAGAACGGCCGTAAGTCGGCTTTAAACCGACCACGCCGCAGAAAGACGCCGGACAGCGAACCGAGCCGCCGGTGTCGGTGCCCAGAGAAAAAATGCACATCTCGGCCGCTACCGCCGCGCCCGAACCGCCGGACGAACCGCCGGGAACTAATTCCTGATCCCAGGGATTATGCGTCGGGCCGAAAGCGCTGTTTTCCGTGGAACCGCCATGGGCGAATTCGTCCAGATTGGCTTTGCCCAACAACACGGCGCCGGCCTCTCTTAATTTTTTGATGATCGTCGCGTCATAAGGCGCGATATAGTTTTCCAAAATCTTGGAAGCGGCCGTGGTGCGCACGCCCTTGGTCATAATAATATCTTTGGCAATATAGGGAATGCCGAGCAAGCCGCCCTTCTCGCCTTTAGCACGGCGTTCATCGGCTTTTTTCGCTTCCTCTATGGCTTCTTTTTCGCAGACAGTAAGACAAGCTTTGATTTTATCATCAACTTCTTTAATTCTATCCAGACAAGCGCGCGCCAAATCCACGGCGGTGATTTCACCCGCATCTAATTTTTCAATCGCTTGTTTTATGGTTAACTCATTTAGTTTCATATCAATACCCATGAAGTAAATCTAAATTTTAAATTTTAAAATAAGCCCAAAAATCTCAAATTTAAACTTTTTTATTTTAAAATTTAGATTTGCCTAATCTTGCTCCAAGACTTTTTTCACTTTGATCTGATTACCTTCCAGGCCGGCGGGCGATTGCGAGAGGGCGGCGGCGACTTCGGACTTGTCCCAGTTTTCCAATTCATCGGCGCGAAAAACATCGGACAGGCCGGTAACTTGCGCGGTCGGTTCGGTGTTAGTCGTATCGACTTCTTTCAATTGATCGATAAAACCTAAAATATTAGCCAGCTGCGGCGTCAGAACGTCGATCTCCTCCTCGGACAAGTCTAAGCGAGCGAGGGCCGCGACTTTTTTTACTTCTTCTTTGGATAACATAGTAGTATGTAGTATGGTATATGTAGCATGGCATGGGGTGTTAACCCATACTGCATACTACATACTGCCTACTACCCATTTATCATCTTCAAAAATCCCTCTTCATCTAAAATCTTCACTCCTGATTTCCGCGCTTTATCCAGCTTGCTGCCCGGCTCAAGGCCGGCCACGACAAAATCGGTTTTTTTGCTGACTGATTCGGAAATGTCCCCGCCCAGTTCTCTTATCTTATCTTTCGCCTCATCTCTTGTCAATTTGGCCATTGTTCCAGTCAAAACAAAGGTAATACCTGCTAATTTTCCGCTTTCAGCTAAGCGTTCTTCGGTTTTAAGCGAAACACCATTTTTCTCTAATTTTTCCAAAATTGCCTGATTTTTCTTCTCATGCCACCATTCAAAAATGCTTTCGGCAACGATCGGCCCGACATCCTTCATTTCTTTAATATCTTCAAGCGACAGGTCGCCAAAATAATTAATAACTTCCTTAATTTTTAATTTTGAATTTTTAATTTTTAATTGAGCGAGCAATTTTTTTGCGAGCGTGATCGCCGTTTCTTCGCCGATATGCCTTATCCCTAAACCATAAATAAATCTCGACAAATCTATAACGCGGCGGGCATTGATTGATTCAATGATATTTTGCGCTTTTTTTTCGGCAAAACGTTCCAGCGGTTTTAAATCACCCTCGGTCAAAGAATAAAAATCGGCGATATCAGACACTAATCCTTCCTGTTCTAATTGCTCGACGATTTTTCTGCCCAAGCCTTCGATATCGGCCGCGCTTTTGGAAACGAAATGCGTCAGGCCGCGCAAAGTTACGGCATAACAACTAAGATTTACGCAGCGATAAGCGACTTCACCCTCGACTCTTTCCACGCGGCCGCCGCACATCGGGCAGATTTTGGGGACAGTTATTTTTTTCTCGCTGCCGATCCTTAATTTCGGCAAAACCTGCACGACTTTAGGAATGACATCGCCGGCGCGTTCGATAATTACCGTGTCCCCTATTTTCAAGCCGAGCCGGTTTATTTCATCCATATTATGCAAAGTGGCATGCGTGACAGTAACGCCGCCGACCTCGGCCGCTTCCAATTCGGCCACCGGCGTGAGCGTGCCGGTGCGCCCGACTTGCCAGGCGACATTTTTTACGCGAGTCGTCACTTGCATAGCCGGAAATTTGTAAGCCATCATATAGCGCGGACCTTTGCCGACCATGCCCAAAATATCCCACAGCGATAAATCATTCACTTTCACGACCGTGCCGTCGATTTCAAACGGCAATTTTTCGCGCTTGATGCCGATATCTTTATAGAAAGCAAAAACTTCTTCCAAGTCTTCACAGATGCGATTTTCCGCGATCACTTTGAAGCCCAATAATTTCAAGACTTCCCGCTTCTGGCTTTGCTTGGATAAATCGATATCGCCCAGAATTTCATAAGAATAAAAATCCAATTCCCGCTCGGCGGTAATCTTCGGGTCAAGCTGGCGGATGGAGCCGGCCGCGCCGTTGCGCGGATTGGCCAGCGGCGGTTTGCCTTCGCGCGCGTATTTTTTATTCAGTTTGGCAAAAATTTTTTTGGTCATCACCACTTCGCCGCGCACATAAATTATTCCGCTTTGCGCCGCAACGATTAATTTTTTCGCCTGCGCCGAGCTTAAGCCGATTTTTTCCAATTCTTTCGATTCCGGAACGCGCAAAGACAGCGGCACGCTTTCTATCGTTCTGATATTTTGCGTAACATCTTCGCCGATTTCACCATCGCCGCGGGTCGCCCCAACCGCGAACATCCCGCGGTCATATTTCAAGCTCATCGCCAGGCCGTCCACTTTCAATTCGATAAAATATTCCAAAGAAAACACACCCCGCCCTTCGGGCACCCCTCTTAATAGAGGGGACTTATCTAAAATATTCATGTTGCGCTCCTGCCAATCCCGCATATCCTGTTCGTTGAACGCGTCATAAAGCGAATACATCCCGATTTCATGGCGGAATTTAATGAATTTAGCCAGCGGTTTTCCGCCCACCCTTTGCGTTGGCGAATCCGGCGTGATTAATTCGGGATTTTCCAATTCCAGCCTGAACAATTCATTCTTCAGCGAATCCAAAGCCGCGTCGGAAATTTCCGATTTGTCGAGGACGTGGTATTCGTAGCGGTAGTGGTTGATTTGGGCACGGAGCCTGTCGATACGCTGCCTGATGGCAGCTTTGGTAGTATGGAGCATGTAGTATGTAGTATGGTCTTAAACCAACTTTTTTAAACTTTTTATTAAGCCACTTAACAGTTTGCTGGTGATGATTGTTTTACACGCCGCTTTATTAAAATTTTCTTCATCTAAAAATCCTATGTCTTTAGCGATCAATGATTGATTTTGTACTTCGGCCAGCGAACCGCGCGCAATTGAATAAAACTGAATTTTCTCTTTCATGCTTTCTCTATTAAAGCCTTCTGATATATTTGAAGTTATGGAAACTGCCGCCCTCCTGATTTGACTTGTCAGCCCAAACCGTTCTTTATCAGGAAAATTTTCTGTTATTTCATAGATGAACAAAACTAAACTATGCCCCTCTTTCCAGGCGTTCAAATCTGTGAATGATCTGATTCTATTATCTTCCATACTACATGCTACATTCTACATGCTACTAATATACCAAAAAACCGCCGGAATTTCCAGCGGCTTTTTAAAGAGTTTACGGGATTTGGCTTATTTTTTCGGAGTGGTGGCAGCAGCCGGAGTGGTCGCCGGAGTGGCATCGCTTTGAGCTTTTTGGAGGCAGGAAGTGCCGACGATAGTCACGGTGGTGGTTTTGCCGGCGCTGTCCGTGCCAACATTCAAAGGCACGCCGGTATTGGCGCATTTGTTGACTTCGGTCGCCACATCGATAATGGCCTGTTGATAGCCCTGGTTGGCCGCCAATCTCATTTGGTTGAGCTTGAAATTGTTCCAGGTGTTCCAACCGATGTAACCAAGCGAGAAAATCGCCCAGACGATCAAAACAATCATCGTAATCGCTGATTTTGTGAATTTCATAGATTTAGTTAGTGTTTATAAGATAGTTAATTAATTAAATTAATTATATTACTCTTAACAAAATAAAACAAGGGGGCGGAAATTTGAAATTTGAGATTAGATATTCGCGATTGGGTTGCGGAACAAAAAAATTACGCTAATAATAAAAATCCAACTCCACGCTTCTTTTCAGGCCGGAAAAAGTTCCGACGGAAACGAAAATTATGGTGCTGCCTGGGTTGCTGTCGCCGCCGCTTATCCAATCGACCTGATAAGAACTGCCGGCGGGCAAACTACCCGCGTAATGGCAGCTGTCAAACGGACTGGCACAAGTAAAGGTCTTGCGATATTCGTATAAAACTTTTTCCGCGCCGGCTTCGGCGGCAAAATAAGCCTTAGTCGACCTTGATTGGGTCCCGCTTTCCTTCACGCCGCTGACAATCAATTTGGCGGCCGCCAAAGATATTAAAATTACGCTGTTCAAAATCAAAATAGTCATCAGCAGGGCGGTACCTGCCCGGAAAGTATTTGGTATTTGGTATTTGGTATTTGGTATATTTTTAGTATCCATATTTAATTCGTACATTAAACCTTTTATTAATGCCTAATAAATTATAAAGGATAAAATCAGCCATAAGATATTACGGCGGATCTAATTGTCTAATCCTTAAATCACCTACTAAATACTCAATACTTAATACAACATACTAATCCTATTGGTAAGACCTCGATGACAGGCTGGTTTCCATGTCGATTTGTTCGGCCGTAGAACCTTTGACGCTGACGGAAAAATGCATCCGGACGCTTACCGCCGCCTGAACCTTAGTGGCACTGTCGGTTATTTTGAAGACTGTCTTACTGATATTTAATTCTTGTGGCGTGAGAGGCAAAGGATTAACTGGAGCTCCAATATTACATCCTCCGCTAGCGACCATAAGTTGTGAACCGGCAAGATAGTAACAAACACATTGGCGGTGATAATTCAAAAATTGCAACTGCGTGCCCGAAACATTAGTCCAGTAAATATTGCCGGAGGGAATGCAAGTATGCCCGGCATCTCTTTGCGCCGTTCTTATTTCCTTGCCCATCCTTTCAAAATCATAACGAACGTTTTCCTGCAAATTTTCCGAAACAACGGCTATCCGCTGGCTGTTAATGACTGTCTCAAAAATTCCGGCGGCCAAAATTATAGTCAAAGAAAACAAGGCTACGGAAACGGACAGTTCCAGTAAAGTAACGCCGGAATGGTTGGAAATTATCGTATCTCGTATTTCGTATCTCGTATTTCGTATTTTTTTAACTTTCATTTTACTTTTCTTATTAGGCCGTTAATCAGCATGTGAACCTTGATTGATTTCGCGGCGGCCGAATCAAAATTTCTTATATCTAAATATCCGATATCGCGAGCGGCCAGCAATTGATTTTGCAATTCAATTGCGGAACCCTTGGCGATAACGTAAAAACGGCATTTATCCTTATTTGTTTCCCGGCTGAATCCTTCCGCAATATTCGAGGAAATTGAAATAGCCGCCCTTCTCATCTGATTGGTTAAGCCAAAAATTTCTTCCCGGGGAAAATTTTTGGTTATTCTGTATATTATAATAACTAGTCGATGGGATTCTTTCCAGGCATCCAAATCCGCGAATGATTTTATTTTTTCAGCCATATACGAAATACCAAATACGAAATACGAGATACTGATTATTATTTCCAATTATACAAAACCGTTTGGGCGGTAAAATTATTGGTATTCGTGCCGTTGTGCCATTGCACCAAGCAAGTTACCGAAGTCGAAGCCGCGGTTTCATTGCCCACGGTTATCAGGCGGGAAAAGCCGGTCGAAGTGGCAGTAACGGCATGCGTGTAGAATCCGGCGCTATTCAAATATAATTTAGCCGCCGAATCATTGATGCCGCCGGGCGCCGCGCCGATCAAGCCGGTGGCGGCATCAACCGTATAGCTATATCCTTTGGCTTGCTGCAGAATATCCAAATGCGAGCCTGTGCTTGAACTGGTTTCCCAATCCCCGCCCTGCAGCCAATTGACGTCCCTTTTGTTCCTGACTAATTCCAAACCTTCCTGCGCCAATTGCGAGGCGATCACCGTGCTTCGATTAATCGTCTTTACCTGGATATTTTGGTTGCTCAAAGACAAAATCCCCATCAATCCCATGACGATGATAAAAATAACCACGGTGATTTCGAGGATGGTAAATCCCGGATTCGTATTTCGTATTTCGTATTTCGTATTTCGTATTTTCATTTTACTTTTCTTATCAGACCGTTAGCCAACATGTGAACTCGGATTGATTTAGCGGCGGCTAAATCAAAATTTTTTATATTCAAATATCCAATATCTCGAGCAGCCAGCAATTGATTTTGCAATTCAATTATCGAGCCTTTGGCGATGATGTAAAAACGGCATTTATCCTTATTTGTTTCTCGGCCGAATCCTTCCGCGATATTCGAAGAAATCGAAATAGCCGCTCTTCTCATCTAATTTATCAGGCCGAAGATTTCCTCGCGGGGAAAATCCTTGGTTATTCTATATATAATAACCACCAGTCGATGAGCTTCCTTCCAAGCATCCAAATCCGCAAATGATTTTATCTTTTCAAACATATACGAAATACCAAATACGAAATACGAATCTCTATTTTGCTTGAATCAGCCCGAGCGCGTTTACTGAAACGCCAACCGTTTTATTGGTAGTCGTCTGTTTGAACGTAATCGTCGCCACGGTGGACGTGCCTACTCCGTCATATATTCTGGTAATCGGGTCGGGCGGAAGAAAAGTGATGTCGAGCGAACTCGGACTGGGATTTGATGGGTCATTGGTCGAAATGGAGCTGATAACAATATTGGCCGGCAAGGAAATGGTTTGGCCGCCATAAGCCGGATTCGCCTCATCAGGAGAAGAATCATATTTCATATTGGCCGGAGCGTTGGCATCGGCAAAAATAATATACCTGTTATTGTTAGCCGTATCAAAATGCGCTCCCCAGCCTCCCGCGGGAAAACCGCCGTTATAGGCGGTCGAACCCAGCGCCTTGTTTTGCGCCGCGCGGATATCGCTGGCCACTTTCTGCCCGCCCAAAGAAAGGTCGCTGCTGCGGGTGCCGGCGTTATAATTGGCCAAAAAAAGCGTAATCATCATCGTAATGATAAAAAGACTGACGACGACTTCCAACAGGGTAAAGCCGGGATTCGTATCTCGTATTTCGTATCTCGTATTTCGTATTTTTTTAACTTTCATTTTACTTTTCTTATTAGGCCGTTAATCAGCATGTGAACCTTGATTGATTTCGCGGCGGCCGAATCAAAATTTCTTATATCTAAATATCCGATATCGCGAGCGGCCAGCAATTGATTTTGCAATTCAATTGCGGAACCCTTGGCGATAACGTAAAAACGGCATTTATCCTTATTTGTTTCCCGGCTGAATCCTTCCGCAATATTCGAGGAAATTGAAATAGCCGCCCTTCTCATCTGATTGGTTAAGCCAAAAATTTCTTCCCGGGGAAAATTTTCGGTTATTCTGTATATTATAATAACTAGTCGATGGGATTCTTTCCAGGCATCCAAATCCGCGAATGATTTTATTTTTTCAGCCATATACGAAATACGAGATACTGATACCCTATTGCGCTTTCTTTTCTTTCCAGACCGGCAAGAGGTCAACGAAGAACGGGGGCGAGGACGAAACGCAGGAATAATTATCATTATCCTCGACTTGCAGATTTATTCTGGCTCCGGCGCCGTATTTGAAAGTCATCACCGTGGTGGTAGAGGTGGTGGCGCTGTTAGAAAGGGCGTTGGTGCCGGTCCAGGTCGAAGAACAATGAGTCTTATCGCAGGCAAGGCGGATAGAGGGAGAGGCGGAGTTATAATAATAAGAAGCCATAGTGGAAGTCACCGGATAATAGGCCAGCGGCAGCAAGGGAACCCAGGAGAATTTGGCTTCGGGGAATTCGTGCAAATAAGTGGTAAAGTGCTGGGTTACCACGCCTCCCTTTTGGCTGTTGCGCGTAATATTATCAGTTAAGATGTGGTCCGCGGCCGTGTCAAATTGCACCCAATGCGAAACAAATCCGAAATCATCCCAGACTTTCAGCCACCAATAATATGGCGTATCATAATTCAACAAAACGCTATAAGTGTTGCTGGCAACGAATTGGGTGATCGGGGCGGATATTTTTTTATCCACCAGCGGCGGCGGGGTCGAAGTGGAATTCGCGGTATTGACGATAACCTCGAAGGCGGATTGATTGGAAAGATTCCACCCTAATATCGCGTTAAGCGCGACCCCGGATTGCGCTCCCGGAGCCGGGCAGGCGTTGGCATAAGACCAATTCGGCGCGGACAAATTGGTAGGTTGGGGCAGATGATGGCCTTTCAAATAAACAAAATAATTGGAAACGGCGCAGCCGCTCAAGCCGGGATTATTGCAATTGAAACTTATCCATCCGAGCCCTTTGGCCGGGTCGGTGCTGCCGTTCCAGGCAAAGCCGGAAAATGTTCCGGAAGCGCTGGTCCGGTCAATCGAAACTTGATACGGAAAAGAAGCGGTGCTGGTTCCCAAATTAATCCAGCCGTCGTCGCCCAAATTAACCACCCTGGCCCAGCCGTAAATATTCCCGTTATCGGGGTTGTAGCAGGCGGTGCAATTTCTGGGCGCGTCGCAGCTGGTAGGCTGTTTGCATTTCGCGTTAAATTTATAATTATCCGGCGGGTCGTTCGCGTCGCGGGCAAAGCTGATCCAGCCGGCATCGGAACTCCAGGCATAGCCGGCCAAATTCAATTTATTGCCGTCGCTGGCCGTATTGATATTGACGCCATAATCCTGGCCGAAATTATCGCTGCAGCTATTGTTATTATAGCAATTCATGCTGATCCAGCCGAAATTCGAGCTCCAGGCATAACCGGCGACATTGGGATTGGCCGCGCCCTTGGCGGCTGGCGCGCTGCCGCGGAAAAAAAGAAAAGCCGCGAATAAAAAAACCAGAGTGATTATTTCCAGCGGAACCCGGCCGGCTTTTTTTGTTTTTTTATCCATAAAGAAATTAGCCGTGTTAGGCGGTTGTAATATTATAATTATACCACAAAACCCGGCTTTCTTGCCAAAAACAAAAGCGGCGCGCCGGATTTCGGCGAACCGCGAAAAAACTTCTAATTTTTCCAGGATTTATTTCCGCAAAGCTTTCACTTCTTGCTTTAATTCTTCGATTTGCGCCTGCTGTTCTTTAATGGCGTTCACCAGGATCGGAGTCAATTTGCCATAATCCATGCCGGTGGCGTCCACTCCGTTGGCTTCATACGAAACTATTTCCGGAACCTGTTTGCCGACCTCCTCGGCAATCATGCCCATATCATGCCCGCCCCCGTGCGCCGCGTCCCAGTTAAAATAGACGCCACGCATATTCATAACTTTTTCCAGAGCGTTGCCTATCGGCACGATATTTTTCTTCCACCTGATGGAAGATGCCGTGCCGTAATCGATGCCCGACCCGGCGGCGTAAAAATCATAAACGGTGCCATTAGCCAAAACGCCATAAGTGGCGCCGTTTCCCTCAACCCCCACGCTGGTGCCGTAGAAAAGACCGCCCCAAACGCCGGTGGCCTGCACGCCATAAGTGCCTCCCTCGCCGTAAACGGCGGTGTAAGCGCCATTGCCAAAAATACCGTAAGTGCTGCTGTTGCCGTAAACAGCAATGATATTGTTTCCTCGCACATCTAATTTCGCTCCCGGATTAGTCGTCCCGATGCCGACGTTGCCGGAAGTATTAACGTAAACTTGGGTGGTATTTCCGCCCGCGCCCAGAGAGATGTTGCCGGAAGAAAGAAGGCTCATGTCGCTGCCGCCGACCCAAACGCCGGCGCGATTATACGCTGAGCCGAGCCGAGTTTCTACGCCTGCGCCATTGCTTTCAGCACCGTAAGCAGACAGGTTGCCGGTGCCGCCGTAAATAAGATATTGAGAAGCCGAATTAGAAACTTGTAATTTACCTCCCGGACTCACCGTCCCGATGCCGACGTTGCCGGCGGCGATGACATTGCCGTCTTTATCAACCCGGAATTTCGTGGCGTAGTTATAAACCGGCCCCGCGCCCGAATAAGTTTCCAGCTTCAGCAAATTGGCGGTTGAATCAATGCTTGAATACGGACTTGCGCCGTAATAAAGATTTTCCTTGCCGTTAAGCGTGTCCAGCGCCGCATTGCTGATCACTCCCCGGTTCGCCGCCCAAGCCGGGCAAGTCAAAGAAAAGGCGAAAACAAAAACCAGGAAAACGATTAACACTCGCCCGGACTTTTTAAAGAAATTAATCATAATTTTATTTTTTATATTTTTCTAAGTTCCGCTTTTAAAAAACTTTTTATCGCGCCTAAGCCGATATTTCTGTGATGCTTGAATTTTATCGGCTCGCGGATCAAATCTTTAAAATAAACCAGGCTTTTTAAAACCAGATTACTATCCATCTCCGGCATTTTTCTCGCCATTTTCTTGAGAAGTTCCGGCAAAGAAATCTTTTTCAAAATAAAATACAAATCAATATAATCCTTATTTGTCGCGCGGCTGACAATCGCCGCTAATTTCATACAGCCAATATCGGCGATTGAGGCTATCCTAAAATTTTCTTCTTCCAATAATTTATCAACCAGCTTATAATTATAGGAAAAAAAACTGATTTTAATATTTTCATCGACAAAAATGGTAAGAGTATTTTTTTCCTCTTGAACTTTTAGAATTTTATGTCCGGCGAAAACTGTCTTGATTTTGGCGAATATTTTTTCCGTTGAGAAATTTTTCGGCGAAAAAAAATCAAAATCAACGCTGTCGCGATGGCCTAATTGCAAAGCCAAACCGGTACCGCCGGCTAAATAAAAATCCGCCTTAAAATTTTTCAAAAGCGGCAAAATTACCATTCTTTTTTTGTCCAAAATATCGTAAAACATTTTTATGCGCGATTCTTTGCCAATTGGCGCGGATTGATTTTTAAAACCAATGCCCAATAATTTAAAGATTTGGCGCTTAATTCCCCTTTAGCGCCGTGATTGATAACGGCTTTTTTTATTTTTTTTTCCGGGTAATAATTAAAAAGCCAATCGGTCGCTTTTTTTGTGCCGTTGTTTAAAAGATTTAATATTATTCTGTCGCTGTCCCGCTGCAAATCAATCTTGTTAAAATCAGCAGACCAGAGAAAAGGTTTGATGAATTTTGGCGGCATTCTTGAAGAATTTATTGCTTAACCATGCTTACATAATAGCGCAAATTTTACAAAAAAGCAACATTTTTTTCATTCCAATACTGCTAATTTTTTTGTCATCCTGAGGAGGAAGCCGCCTCGGCTGACGACGAAGGATCTATTTGGCAAAACCGCGTCAACTTTTGAAAAAAATTTAATGCGCTGCCGTAAATCCAAAATATTCTTTCTAATGTCTGATTAACTGTAAAAAAACGCATCTGATAATAGATCCTTCCTCGCCGCCCCGCGGGCGGCTCATCAGGATAACAGGGGGGGGCAAATAGCGGAAACAAAAGCGGCTCGTCTTATTGAGGGCGAGCCGCTATGAGTTTATGAAATTTTTTAAAATTTATTTCCGCGAAGCATTTTGAGCTTTGCTCGAGCAGATTTATTTGTTTCTGAATTTTATATTATTAATTTCTTCCAGCATTTCCACCGTCATTTTTACCGACGGATTTTCCGTTGGCAGCAAAATCAAATTGTCCCCGAATTTTTCATGCAGCGGCGTTAAAAATTCATCCCCCCAGGAAGGGGAAAAAGTGTTCACTCCTTCAAAGTCAACGCGCACCGCTTCTTTTTCCTTGGCCGCGTTCAGACTGGGAGAAAAAGCCAAGAAAGCTTCTTTGCCCATCTGCCGGGAAACCAAAGTTGTCCCGAATTTTTTCAACTGGATAATCATAAATTAAAATTTAATCAAAGCCAAACAGCCGTGAAAATTTTTAGCTGATTTTCTAATCTTAATATCGGGCTTCGGTTTTTTCATTTCCAAAATGGCGGAGCCGGACTGAAAAAATAAATCAAGGTGATTCGCCTCAACCGCCCTTCTCACGAATTTCAAGCCATTGCCGCGGCTTTCCGGAGCGCGTCCGGAAATTATTTCCGTGAAAGCCATTTTCAAGGCCGCCGCGTCATCGGCCAAATCCGGCCGCACCGCTTTTAATGTTTCCCAAACTCCGCGGCCCCGGTCGGCTAAAACAATTTCCCGTTTTTCCATAGCATAGTCGAAGAATATCCCGGGCTCGTCCGGCCAGTTGCCGAGATTATGATCAAAAGAATTGTTGCCGATTTCTCCGGCTATCGCGGATAAAATGGAAAAATTCAATTCCCAGCCCGGGATTTTGGCCAACTCCGATTCCAGTCTGGAAAGCCGGCCCTGAAAAACATAACTGTTCCGGCAATAAAAAATTTCCGGCGGTTCCACCCCTTTCTTTTTTAAAACCCATTTTTTCGCCAAAAGAAAAACATCTTGCTTCCTTAAAAAATCTTCAATTTTTTCTTTGGAGTAATAACGATATTCCGAAGATCCTTTTCTTTCGGAAACAAGCTTGCCGTTTTTATCCCACCTTCTTAAAGTATCAAGGGAAACGCCGAGAATCAAAGCGGTTTCTTTTATACCAATTTTCTGCTCATTATTTATCATTAATTCATTATAGCACTCTTTTTAAATCTATGCAATATTAGTATGTAATTTATTTAAAATAAGCTAAATTTTATAAATTAATCTATGCAAATTAGCTTAAATCCTCTCATCCCCTTCTTTAAAATTAAAAGCGGCGCGTCTTATTGAGGACGAGCCGTTTTATATTGCAAAATATTTCCAAAAACAAATTCAGGAAATGCCGGATTTCTTCTCCAATGCCTCAACTCTGCTTTTTAAATCTCTTATTTCCACGTGATAAACGCCGGAAACGATATCCTTTAGCTCTTCCTGCCCGATTTTTAAATTATTGACTTGGGTAGTCAACTTGGCCGTTTGATTCCAAAGATTGTTCAGACCATCTTCGGTTTTTTCCAGACGATTTTCAAGGGAATCAAATCTTTCGTCTTGCCCGTCAAAACGCTTGTCAACCGCGTCAAAACGCTTGTCAACCGCGTCAAAACGCTTGTCAACCGCGTCAAAGCCTTCTTTGACGGCGGCGGCAAGGCTTTCGAATTTTTCATCCATGGCCGAAAATTTGATGTCCGCGGCCGAAAATTTTTTATCTACCGCGGCAAATCCATTCTTAATAATGGCGGCAAGGTTTTCCAGAGTCAGTTCTTTTTTATTTTTCTTTTTCATAACAACTATATTATACACCTGACCAAATTTAACGCAAGATATTGCGTTTTAACACACCCCGTCAGGCCGAGGCGGCCTGCCACCCCTCTTTATAGAGGGGAATTTTAAAATTTATTTCCGCGAACCGTCGAGCTGGGCTTTGATAGCGTCGATTTCTTTTTGCCGGGCGTCAAGCCGCGCTAATTATTATCCGCTGGTTTCACCATTTCGTTTCCTATACCTTGTACCGCGCCCCTGACCGATCCGATCCAGCAATTTTACGGACACTAACCGCGACAAAGATTGTTTGATAGTAACCTTTGGCGATTTACCCTTAAGTAATTTGTAAATTTCCGCGACTCCGATATCTTTACCGCCCTCAAAAAAATGATATATTCGCGCCTGTTTTTCCGAGAGAAGTTTTTCCGGCTGATCGGATTCCATTAACCCGCGAGCCTTTTCGGTTTGTTCAACAAGGGCGCTCAGCAGATATTCGACCCAGGGAGTTATGTCTTCGCGATCGGTCTTATGATTTTTTTGAGCGGCGCGAAGCGCGAGATAATAATCCGCTTTTGTTTCTTCGATTATCTCATCAAGGGCGACGTAAGGCGCGTAAGAATAGCCGGACTTAAGCAATAAAAGATTGGTTAACGCCCGGCTCATCCTTCCGTTGCCGTCTTTAAACGGGTGGATTGCCAAAAATTCAAAGATAAAATTCGCTATCGCGAGAATCGGATGAACTTCGCCGATTGCCAATTGTTCATTCGTCCAGGCAATAATGGCTTCCATTTCCGGTTTTACCAAATAAGGAGCCGTGGGGTCAAATAAAACTATTTGCTCTCCCTTTTTATTATTCATCACCACCGTATTATTGGCAGACTTATATTTTCCTCGGTGCGTTTCGTCTTTTTCCGAGAATTCAAGCAGTATGCCGTGAAATTGTAAAATCCAATTTTCAGTAAGCTGAATCGTTTTGTAGTTATCAAAAATCCGCCCGATCAAATCGGCATATCCGGCAACTTCTTGTTCGTCTCTGCTTTTAGGCGTTTTGGCCTTGAGACCGCGTAAAAAACGCTCAATTTGCTCATCAGTCATCTTCGCGCCTTCAATGCGAGTACTGGCTCCGGTGGAAGTAATGATAACCCATGATTTAAGGCGCCCCAATATTTGCGGACTAAGCTTAAAGCTTCCTTGCCAAAGACCCTTAAATTCGTCAATTTTGCCTATTTTAGCAAGGATTTTTTGAGTAAGCTTTATTCTTTTGTTGAATCTATTTTGGTTCATAAATCGGTTATATTTAACTATATCCTATTATATCCGATTATATCCGATAAATCAAGCTGCCCATATCAATAGACCGAAACCGCGGCCGCTTTTAAAGAGGCCGCGGCTAAAATTTAACTTTTCAGGAAAAAATTTATTTCCGCAAAGCGTTGAGTTGAGTTTTGATGGCGTCGATTTCTTTTTGCTGGGCGTCAAGCTGCGCCTGCTTGTCGTCAATTATCTTCTGCTGTTCCTGGATAGCCTTGACGATATAAATAGGCAGAGCGGAAAGATTGGTGTCTAAATATTCAGTGCCATTAATCGGGTTCTTGCCTACCATATCCGGGAAAACTTTTTGCACGTCTTGAGCGATAAAACCGGTAATGGTGCGATTTTGGGTTTCTTGATCATATCCTGTCAAAGAATTGTAGTTAAAGGTGGACGGTTTAAGCTGTAAGATTTTGCCCAAATAGCCGTCGGCAAGATAGGAAATATTATTTTTCAATCTGGCGTCGGAATAATTCGTGAAAGCGGTGTATCCGTTAGCCGCCGGCTGGCCGTTAACCATAAGTTTATAGGAATAGCCGACCGGATCATAGCCGATACCGAGCTTGCCATCAACGACAACGTTTCCCGCCTGCGTTACGGCAAAGTCTCGAACAACCGTCGCGGCGCTTCCGGCGGCGCCGGTTCCGGCCGATTGGATTTCAAAGCCTCCGTTTAAGAAACGGGCGAATGCGCCGAATCCAGCGGCTCTATATATCCAGCCGCCGTTGTAATATAAATTATCAGCGATCCAGTCATTGTTGACGCCAAAACTTTGAGTTTCTAATGAACCGAATTTCGCCGAGCTCTTGTTGGAACTGCCTACCACTTCCAGACTTGCCAATGGACTCAATACACCGACACCAACGCTGCCGACAAAATAGCTGGGGTTGCCGGATCCGGCATAAAAATCATAAACAGTGCCATTCGCCGCAACACCATAAGAACCGGCGCCCCAAACACCATAAGTGTCACCACGACCATAAATAGCAGTCCCAGCACCACCTTCTACTTGTAATTTATACGACGGACTTGCCGTCCCGATGCCGACATTGCCGGAAAAATAACCATTGCCGACGAAATATCCGCCCCAAGTTCCGCCATTGCCATAAACGCCGGCGAAAGAACCGACTCCTTCGATACCGGTATAGCCATGTCCGGAAACGCCCGTGCCGAAAGTCCACGAACCTGCCGCGTAAATAGCGCGAGTGCCGCCGGTATTTTCGACGTCCAAAGCCGTCCCCGCGGATGGATTCGTCGTCCCGATGCCGACGTTGCCGCTATTTGTTAATCTCATTTTTTCCGACCAAGACGACCCGTTCCACGTAGAAAATAACATATCATCGGTTGCTCCGCCGGTTGGCATAGCTTGTCCGATTCCGACTTGACGACTGTTATCCGCGTTTGACCAAATCACAAAGTTGCCGGAGTCAACGGAAACCCCACCATCGGAAATATAAGTATAGGGTTTCCCGCTACTCGCTCCAAACCGAGAATTACCGACCACTTGAAATTTCGTCCCCGGATTCGT
>JAQUPS010000018.1 GCA_028716485.1 Patescibacteria group bacterium | reverse complement strand
AATTAAATTACACACCGGCTTCGCCGGTGGAATTAGTTAGGTAACGGGCTTCGCCCTGCGTATCTTCCCATTTGTTCAAAAATTCCCGCTCATCCGCTTGCCGCTGGTCATCGATGTACTTTTTTATCACTGCGTCGGAAATACCGATGGTGGAAACAAAATAGCCTCTGGCCCAAAGATGTCTGCCCCAATACCGCTTGCTTAACTTGGAAAATTTTTTGAGCAATTCTTCGGAGCTTTTTCCTTTGATCCATTGCATGACGTCGGAAATGGAATATTTGGGAGGGATTTGGAGATACAGATGAACATGCTCTTCGCCGACCGTGCCGGAGATGATTTCAATATCTTTCCAGTCGCAGGTGTGTTTGATGCTCCATTTCAATGCCATGGCTATCTCGGCGTCGAGCACTTTGAATCGGTATTTGGTAATCCAGACGATGTGGTAGCGGCAATCATAGGTGGCATGGGCCATTTTATGATATTGGGCTTGATTGTCTTGAGGCATAGGTTTAACTAAAAAATTAGTTATTGCTATACCTTAGGCCAAACTGACTTCGTCCGCAAGAGGAAACCTCGGACGACCGGCTTCGCCGGTGGATTTCTTTATTTATTAAAGCGGCCGCGGCGGCAGCCAGCAGTCCGACGAAGATGAAACCGGCTTTAGCGATGGATATTTTAAAATTATTCATTGGCGATTTTATCGGGCCTGCCGATTTTTTTAAAGCGGTATTTGACCAGGGTGACGATAGCATTAATCCCGTCGCTTAATCTGATTTTCTTGCCCTCCTCGATCTTGCGCGGAAAATATGAAATCGGCACTTCTTTGATTTTTATCCTCCGCCGCAACAGTTTGGCCGTCACCTCTTCGCAGAAAGAAAACCTGGCCTGTTCCAGATTAAGCGATCGCAACAACGCCACGGGCGCTAATTTATAGCAGGTATTAACATCAGTCAGCCGGCTGCCAAAAAGCAAATTAGCCGCCAAAGTTACCAGCCTCCCGCCATAATAAAAAGCAATGCTGAAATGGGGGTTATCGGCCAGATTGCGCGAGCCATAGACGACCGGATGCTCCGCATCCAGCGCGCCGATCAATTTTAAATAATCGTTCGGGTCGTATTCCAGATCGGCATCCTGAATAATCGCGTAATCGCCGGTCGCCAATCTTAAGCCGGAGTGGATGGCCGCTCCCTTGCCGGAATTTTTCTCGTGAAAAATTTTTTTATAGCGGCTGGGCAGATTTTTAATCATCTCCCGCGTGCCGTCAGTGGAAAAATCATCAACCAAAATAAATTCCCTCTCCCAGGAAAGAGGAACTTGTTCGATTTTTTCCAAAATTTTCAGCAAAGTGTCTTTTTCGTTATAAACCGGAATGATGATAGATAATTTGGGCATTTGATAAAAATTATTTAACCGACTTATTATATTTATCCCATTCGATTTGGTAAATCTCCACTTTCCAGGGATCGGACGAGCTGGCATTGGAATAAATTTCCTTGAACCAGCTCTGATGATCGGGCAGCTCGCGCAGATACCAGTGCATGCTAAGATGCTGGCCATCATACAAAATATGCGTCACGCCGGTCGTCTTAAAGTAGGCCATGGCTTGCGGCAAATCGATGAAATATCCCGGCTTAAACACGGCTAAGCCGGATTGGGGCGCGTAAAGATCTTTCTGACCGACTCCGGCGGTCGTCGCATCCGGCAAATTCATAATGATCAAATCTCCGCCCTCCATCACGCTGATCTTTCCTTTCAGATTTTCCGCCGCCCAAACCGCCCAGTCCGGCATGGTCAGGGTCGGCTCCATCGCCTTATCGATGGCAATGGCCGAAAGCAAGATATAGCAAACCAAAAAAACAGCCAGCAGGATTTCTTTGTATCGATGATCCTTGATAATCTCGTAAACTCCGGCCGCCATAAAAATTATAATGATCGGGAAAAGCGGCCAGACATAGCGCGCCGCGTAAAAAATATAATAGACCAGAGTAAGCCCGCCCCCAAAAACCAGCAAGCTTAAATATAAAGGCCAATATTCCTTTTTAAAAACATTGAGGCCGGCCCCGATCAAAATGAAGAAGAGCAGGAACGGCAGGTCCTTGGGCCGGAAAAGATCATAAGCCAGGCGTCCGGCGCCATAAACGATATAGCGATCAAAGATCTCTTTGGGGCTATGGCTGCGGAAATAATCCATGGCCGTCGGCGCTTTTAAATTGCTGGACCAGACTTGCGCGTAATTATCCACCCAAAACTTGTCATTTTCGCCATAGGTGAAAGGCGAGCCGAAAGCTTCGTAGCGCTGGATCAAAAACGGCGCCGCCGTCGCCCAGAAAATCATAAACCCGATCAGCAGCGGCACGGCCAGCTTCCGCAAATTCTTCCAGCCGGCGGCCAGATAAATGACAGCCAGAGCCGCTAAAACGAGAATTCCGTTCGGCCGGACATAATAAGCCAACCCTGCGAAGAAAAAAGAAAGATAGATGAATTTATTTCCGGCATTCTTTATATACCGCACTGAAAAATACAGGGCGAATAAAAAGAAAAAGGTGAAAAGCGGCTCGGTCAGGAACGATGTGGCGCCGGTAACCAGCGCGCTGGAAAAAATAAAAATCAGCGGAGCCAGAAGGCGCATTCTTTTTCCTCCGAGCTCCTTGGCCAGCAGATAGAGCGGAAAAATAACTGCCGCGCCGAACAGGCAGGAGACGACCCGGGCGACGACCATATTGTGAAAAATGGAAGCCGAGCCGAAAAGCAAAAAGAACGGCGCGGAAAAAAGCGATAGGCCGACCGATTGAGAAGCTGATGGCAAAAAATTGCCATGAACCATATCCAGCGCCTGCAGCAGATAAACAAAGGCGTCTTTCTGCAGCAGCGAAGCGAAATTGGTCGAAATCAGCCGGACCGCCAAAGCAATCAAAAACAAAAAGAACAAAGTTGTTTTACTCCGTAATTCCGCCCGATCAAAAAATCGGCCGAGCTTTTCATTGATCTTGTTCAACAACTGGATTGTCTTCTCCGGCATAATTTTGTATTCTGTTTATTTTAACCAATTCTCTTAAAACTAAAACAAATAAAATTATCGAAACCCCCGCCAGGATAGTTCTGAACCCGTAAGTATAATATTTTTGCAGCGCCAGGCCGATACGGTCATAGGCATAAATCAGATAAATATTGATGAATTGGATGACTAACAGCCCCTGAAAGGAAAGATTTAAAATTTTACCGCCGAATTTCGCCGCGAGCGGAATCAATAAAACCGTGGCCAAAAATAAATGATTCTCATGCGCCGAAGTCATCAGGAACGGCACCAGCGTCGTGGCAAAAGCAAAAATCAACAAATAAGCGCTGCCGCTGTCCGGCCGCTCGTTTTTTTTATTAACCAGCCAGGCATACGAGGAAACCAAAAAGACAGTAGCCAAAGACGCTAAAATTTTCGCTTTAACAAAAGGCAGAAGATAAATATTGCTGCTCGCGTAAAAAGGCGCGCCCGGCTCCCGGATAAAATATACCACCGGATACCAAAAATTCAACATCTGCGCCGTTAATTGCGGCTTGACATTCTGGATGGTCAAATAATAATAAGGCAGGATTATCAAAGCCCTAAGGAAACCCTTAACCGGCAGGCGGGCAAGAAAAAAATAAATTTCATAACCCAAAAATAAGGCGGCGGGAAAAATCAGCAAGGCGAATCTTTTTAATTTTCGATTCTTGATAAAATCGAACAAGGCGTAAACGATGACGGCCAAGATCACGATTTGCGTCTGCGGTTTCATCAGCAGCGCCAGACCCAGGGGCAGGCCGGCCCACAAATAATCGGAAAATTTCTGTCCTTTAAGTAAAAGGTAAATGGCGAGCAGGATAAAAAAAGTTAATTGAAAATCCACATAACCGAGCGAAAAAACAATCAGAAACCAAGGATGAAGCCAATATAAAAGGCTGTACAAAGGATTGCCTTTCAGCTTCTTCAGGATGGCAATGACTAAAACGAAATTGCCTGCGTCGAACAAGAGGGTTAGCGTCTTTAAAATTAACTGAAAATCAAGATGGGTGATCTTGCCGATCAGGGAGCAAAAAGCGAAAATCTGCCATTGGAGCGGGAAATATGTCCCCTGAAAACCAAAAGCCAGCCCCTGATTTAAGACGCGGTTTCCCCAGTCCAGATAAGAGCCCATATCGGCGGTCGTCTGGGTGAACAGTAAAAAAATACGCGCCGCCAACCCGGCAAAAAAAGCGCTTAATAAAATTATCTTTTGTTTATTTTTAAACATTATTTCAGTCCAAATATTTTATCAGAGCCTTTTCGCAGCAAAAACGCATGGCGATTATTAAAACTATCATCTTCATTCCCAAAATAAAAGCTTTTTTCAAATCGCCGGTAACGGAACTTTCCCCGACGCGGTCTTTGTAATTGACAGGAATCTGGACGCACGCCAGTTTCCGCAAGTACCCCCTGATCATCATTTCCGGACCGAAAAAATTCGACCTGACCCGGAAAAGCGGCAGAATTTTTTCCAAAGCCGGACGCTTGATCAGCCGGTAAGTGCAGCCGACATCGGATAAATAATTAGTATTAAAGAGAGCTTCAATCAGCTTGGCGACAAACCAGTTTCCCCATCTTAAAAAACGGCCCATATTCGCTCCTGCCCAAATATAATTTTTGATAGTGCGGGAGCCGTAAACAATGTCGACTTCTTCCGAAAATACCAAAAATTTAAAAATGTCTTTAGCTAAAAAAGTGTCATCCGGCTCGCAAACGGCGATTAAATCTCCGGTCGCTTCCGCGAACCCCCGGCGGATAGCCTGGCCATAACCCTGGATCGGTTCGAAAATTTCCTTGGCGGAAGTCTGGCGCACCTCTTCCGAAGTGCCGGCCGCCGCGTTATTGTTAATAACCAGAATTTCATCAACCACGCCCAAGGCGGCAAAATCATTGATGACTTTTCTAATGGAATCTTTTTCGTTGTAGGTCGGCAGAATCAAACTCACTTTTTGGCCTTGGAACATATTACTTTTCGGCGATGATTAGCATTTGCTTGGCAAACGGCTTCCAGAGAAGCTGCAAATAAAATTTAGCCAGCCGATAGGACTTGGGAAAAATTGATTTGAAACTGAACGGCAAAAATCTTTTCTCAACTCTGATTATTTTAAAACCGCGGCTGACTAAAAAATCTTTCAAGCTGATGTCGCTGAAAGCCTTGACATGAGTGAAATCATCCCAATATTCCCGGCAGCAATATCTGATATTCGGCTGGATAAAAATTACCTTCCCGCCCGGCTTTAATACCCGGTTTATTTCGGAAAATAAAATTTCCAATTTGGCGTCATTAAGATGCTCCAATAAATTGCTGGCGAATATCGCGCCGATCGAACCGTTCGGCAAACTTATTTGGCTCAAATCGGAATGGATGAATTTCACATCCGCGCCGCAATAACCGGCCGCCTGCGGATTGATATCCAGCGCGTATTTATTCGGCGCCTTGATTTGATTGATGAAATCGCCGTAACCGGCGCCCAGTTCCAAAATCGAATCAGCCGCCAGATAGGGCTGGAGATATTCGGCAATGGCTTGCCAGACTTTTTTCCGGGAACGGTCAAAAGTATAGCGGGAATTAAAATATTTTTGATCCATAAAAAACGTTTATTCCAGTTTCTTTCTGATCACGTATTGCGGCCGTTTATTTTGGAAGAGGAAAATCCGCCCCACGTATTCTCCGCAGATGCCGATGGCAATCAGCTGGATGCCGGCAAAAAATAAGATCAAAACGGCCAGCGTCGCATAGCCTCTGGGCAAGTGGTCGGTGAAATTAAATATCTTTTCTGAAACGATCTCGATGGCCAGAAGAAAGCTTAGGCAAGCGAAAACAAATCCGGCGCCGGTCATGATCCGCAGCGGCATAATGGAAAAACTGATAAAGCTGTTAATCCAGAGGGAAAATAATTTTTTAAAAGTGTAGCTGGACCTTCCCGTCGCCCGCTTTTCGTGTAAAACCTCGATCTTGCCGATATGATTGGTGGTGCGCAAAATCAGCCCGTCAATATACGGCGCGGAACCTTCGTATTTGATTATTTCGTTGATTAAAAACCGATTGACGATTTTAAAGCTGGAAAGATACAAATCTTTCGGCTTTTTCAGCATTAAATTAGCTATCCGGCCGTTAAAACTGCTGCCTAAATTGCGAAAAAAACTATGTTTCTTCTCGGAATAATAAGTATAAACAACATCAAAATCATTGGCAACGGCATAATCAATTAATTTTATTGCTTCGGAAACCGGATTTTGGAAATCATCGTCCATAATCACGGCAAAATCCCCGCGGCAATTATTCAAGCCGGCCATCACCGCGTTATGTTCGGAAAAATTCCTGGCCAAACTGTAAAATTTCACCGTTTGCGGATATTTATGATAAACCTCGGCGCAAACCGCTTCCGAATTATCCGGCGAACCGTCATTGACCAGCACGATTTCCAAATTATAGCGCGGGCTCATCTCGGCAACTAAAACGTCCGCCAAGCGGCCGATGGTTTCCGCGCCCTTATAAACCGGAACGATGATTGATACTAAAAAATTTTTCTTTTCCATATATTTTTAATTCCCCTCCGCGGGGGGGCGGGTTAAAAATTATTTATCATCTTGATAACATGCTCGACTTCTTCATCTGTCATTTCCGGATACAACGGCAAGCTTAAAATTTCTTTGCTGAATTTTTCTGAGACGGTAAATTTACCAGCTTGCCGGCCATTCAGCGCTTCCTGCTTATTCATCGGCAGAGAATAATGGATTAGCGTCCCAACGCTATTCTTCTTCAAATACTCAGCTAACTCATCCCGCCGAGAACATTTTACCACAAAAAGGTGATAAACCGCCTGTCCATAATCATTTTCCTTAAGCCGGGCGACAGTTTTTAAATTCTTTTGATAATATCGGGCGATCTCCCGGCGGCGCGCGTTCCATTTTCCCAAATACGGCAGTTTAGCCGAAAGGATCGCCGCCTGCAATTCATCCAAGCGGCTGTTCAGTCCGGAGGATTGATGATTATACCCTTCCAGTGACGAAAAAACCCTTGCCGCGCCCAGACCATTAACGTTACCATTAATCCGGCCGTAATTTCTTAAAGATAAAAGTTTTTCGTAAATTGATCGATCATCGGTAACCACCGCTCCGCCATCGCCGTAAGCGCCCAGATTTTTGGTGGGATAAAAAGAAAAAGCGCCGCAGTCGCCGATCGTCCCGACTTTATTTTTCCCAAAAGTCGCGCCAGTCGCCTGAGCGCAATCCTCGATGATTTTTAAATTATGTTTGGCGGCTATTTTTTTTATCGCTTCCATATCCGCCGCCTGGCCATACAGATGAACCGGAATAATCGCTTTGGTTCTGGGCGTAATTTTTTCCTCGATTCTTCCGCAATCAATCAAACCGTCTTCTTCGCCGATATCGACCAAAACTGGATCGGCTCCGGCGCGCATAATCGCCGCCACGGTCGGATAGGCCGTCATATCGGTAGTAATAACTTCATCGCCGGCGCCAACGCCCAAGGCCAGCAAAGACAAAATGATGGCGTCAGTTCCGGAAGCCACGCCCACGCAATATTTCGCGCCCAAATATTCGGCAAATTCCATTTCGAATTTTTTTACCTTTTCCCCTAAAATAAAATTACCGCTTAAAAGCGTTTCTTTGACGGCCGCGTCGATTTCTTTTTCCAGCGCGGCATACTGCCTCTTAAAATTGTTAAATAATATCTCCATGTGATAATTCCCCTCCTCGGGAGGGGTGGCGCCGCCTCGGCGACGGGGTGGGTTACCGAGAGTTGCTACATTTTCAAATCAGTCAAAAACAGCGGACCGCCGCCGCCCGGAGAATCATTTTTAATATGCTCGATGAACTTTTGATAATCCCTGATATAATCTCCGGCATCATAAAAATCAGAAGCTAAAACCAGCAAGATGCAGTTATTGTCAAAATTTCTCATCTCGTGCCAAAGCTTCGGCCCGAGATACAAGCCGGTGTGAGTTTTATCCAATTTAATCTTCTCCCGCTTAACCCCGTCATCTACCATAATATCACACGAGCCATTAATGCAGAACATCGCCTGCTCTAATTGCTTGTGAGCGTGCTTTCCCCTTACAACATTCTCGTGATTGACCAGATTATAAATAAAATAAACTCTTTTTATGGCAAAAGGGACCTGTTTTTTGTGCTCTAAAATACCCAGCCAGCCGTCAAAGCCGTCCTTATATTTTTCCGCTTCCAGATAATAGCAATTTTTTACGATTTCTTTTTTCTCCATAATCAATTAATTGATTTTGATATTTTAGGCGATCTTTGATTCGTATAAATAATCGGCATGGCCCATCTTGGCGATAAATTTATAACTGCCCTGCAAATAATCATCGATGAATTGTTTTCTGCTCTGCTCTTGAATTTCAATCAAAATCTTTTCCGGCCGATACTTGTCAAGATCAAATCCTTTCAGAACATTGATTTCGTAGCCTTCGACGTCGATAACCAGCAGATTTATCCGGCGCGGCGCGCGAATGGAAAAATAATCTTCTAAGATTTCATTCAAAGTGCTCGCGGGCACAACGATCTCTTTGGCTTTTATTTTTTGCGCCTTCTCCCCGGCTCTTGCCCAGTCTTCGTATCCGACCACGCCTTTTATCACCGACATCAGATTGCAATCGATCAGTGGAATTGTTTTATCCGGAAAATCGCCGGCGACCAGAGCGCAATTATATACTTTTGATTTTCTTCTTGTTCTGGCGCATCGCCGATAAATCGGCAATGGCTCGACGATAACCCCCCGCCACTTCATTATTTTTTCCAAGTAATACGTCGGGTCGGCATTCTTGCCGTTATTGCCGCCGCATTCGACAAAAAAACCTCTTTTACCGGGTCGCAGATAATTAAGCAGCGCGTCATGCCCTTCATAAACTTTAAAAAATGATTTTATGCCGATAATTTCATAGATCCTGGTTTTTGTTCTGGCAATTGAAACTCTGATTATCTTTTTTAATAATTCAAAGAGTTTTTTGATCATTTCCTCGGTATTCATAAGCTGATTAAAATTTAAATTGTTTTGTCAGCATTCATATTTATCATTAAGCTAAATCACGTGAAAAGCTGTAATCAGCCGGATTTCCTATAATAAATTTCAATTATTGTCCTTATTTAAGCTAAATATTGTTTTTATTATATCCTTGCCAAAATTTAAAGTCAACAAGCTTAATGCCGAAAAAACGGCGGAAAAATAAGCTTTCTTATTAACTTTATTGAAACCTATTGACACCTAATGACACCGCGGGATATAATATCCACAGTTAATGCTTTCAATGAATATATGAACGAGGAGCTTAAAGAAAATTCAATCTATACAACGGCCGAAACGCGGGAGATTTTAAAGATCAGCCCCAGCACGATGAAGCGGCTGCTGAAGAAAGGGATGATCCGCGCCAATAAGATCGGCAAGCAATATCGCATTTTGGGGCGGGAAATCATCCGCCTGGTTTCACCCGCGGCGGAAAAAGAAGCGATCAAATCCTATCTGGACTTAAAACAAAAAGTGAAAACGAAAATTCGCAAATGGTAAATATATAACACGAATACCACAAATTTTAAGCGAATACCACGAACACTTAATAAATATTGTTTTGACGAAAGTTCGCGGTATTAGCGTCTAATTCGCAGTATTCGCGTTATACTGCGCCTATCATGAACACTCTAATAATAAAGCCGAAAAAGACTTTTAACTTCATTGAAGATTTGAAGGAAATTTGGGAATACAAAGGTCTGCTTTATTTTCTCACCTGGCGCGATCTGAAAGTCCGCTACAAACAGACGGTCATCGGCGTGGCCTGGGTGCTTTTTCAGCCGATCATCACCATGGTAGTTTTCAATGTTTTCTTCGGAAAATTTTTGAAAACTCCTTCCGACGGCATACCCTATCCGATTTTCGTTTATACCGGCCTGCTTTTCTGGCAATTTTTCGCCAGTTCCCTGGGCGATGTCAGCGGTTCGCTTGTCAGCAACAAAAACATCATTACCAAAATATATTTTCCCCGCCTGATTATCCCGATTTCTAATATTATTACGGCCTTTATCGATTTCTTGGTCGCCTCGGTCGTGCTGGCCGGCTTGATTATCTATTATCATTACACGCCGCACCTGATAGGATTATTAGTTCTGCCGATTTTGGTGATTATCACTTTTCTGGCCATCCTCGGACTGGGATTATTCTTCGCTTCCGTCAATGTAAAATACCGCGACGTCAAATATGTTATTCCTTTTTTCATCCAAACCCTGATGTTCGTCACCCCGGTAATTTATCCGGCCAGCTTGCTGGGCAAATATTCCAAAATTCTGGCTTTAAACCCGATGACCGGGGTGATCAGCACGGCCCGCGCCACGCTTTTGGGCGCCGTGCCGGTCAATTGGACTTTAATTCTGACTTCGCTGATTGCCGCCTTGGTATTTTTTATCGTCGGTTATATTTATTTTAAAAAGACTGAAAAATATTTCGCCGACATAGTCTAAATCCCCTCTACAAAGAGGGGCGGCTATTCCCCTCCGCGGGAGGGGTGCCGAGCGTGAGCGAGGCGGGGTGGGTATCCATAGTCATTACCGCGGTCTGACGGGGTGTGTCAACATGTCAATCTTCTATAATTATGCAGCCGATAATCGAAATCAAAAATTTAGCTAAAAAATACAAGATCGGCGCCCGCAAGGAACGCTACATTACCCTGCGCGACGGGCTGGTTAATTTTTTCCTGCACCCGCTTGCCGCCATCAAAGCGATGAAGAAAAACGAGTTCTGGGCGCTCAAAGGGGTTGATATCAGCATCAATCAGGGCGAGGCGGTCGGCATTATCGGCGCCAACGGCGCGGGCAAATCAACGCTCTTGAAAATCCTTTCCCGCATCACTCCCCCGACCGAAGGCGAAGTTAGAATCAGCGGCCGCGTTTCCTCGCTTTTGGAAGTGGGCACCGGCTTCAATTCCGAGCTTACCGGCCGGGAAAATATTTATCTCAACGGCGCGATTTTGGGCATGGGCAAAAAAGAAATCGAAACTAAGATGGAGAACATTATCGAATTTTCCGGCGTGGGCAAATTCATTGATACCGCTATCAAATATTATTCTTCCGGCATGAGCGTGCGGCTGGCTTTTTCCATTGCCGCCCATCTTGACCCCGACATCCTGATCGTCGATGAAGTGTTGGCCGTCGGCGACGCGGATTTCCAAAAAAAATGCCTGGGCAAAATGGACGAAGTGGTGAAAAAATCCGGCCGTACCATCATCTTTGTCAGCCATAACATGGACGCGATTGAATCACTTTGCGACCGAGTCGTCTGGTTGAAAGAAGGCAAAGTCGCCGGCGACGGATCGGCCGACGAAATGATCGAAAAATATCTGGGCGAGAACCGCAACTTTCTGGAAAAAAAATGGGGTGAAAAGGATGCCCCGGGTAATGAAAAAGTAAAATTATTAAAAGCTGAGATTATTTCCGAGAACGGCAGCCCCTTGTCATATATCAGCACGGCTACGGCTTTTAAAATCCGGCTGGAATTTATGAATTACGCGGAAAACATCGACCTAAGCTTTCATGTCCGTTTTTTCAGCGAGGATAATATCATCGCCTTCAATAGCGTTTCGCCGCAAAAAAGATATTCTCCCGGATTAATCGAGGCTGCCTGTGAAATTCCGGCCAATCTGTTAAACACTAAGAAGTATCAAGTTGCCGTCGCCGCCCGCGCCGATTACTCCCCCCTCTTCCAAATCCCCGAAGTGCTGGTTTTCGACGTCAACGAAGGCGAAACCGGAACAATGTCTTTAAAATTTCCCGGTGCGGTCCGGCCGAAACTGAAATGGGAAGTGGAATAAATTTTATAAAAAATTATAAAAAATTTATATGGTCCCCGTGGCATTATTCGCTTATAATCGTCCGCAAAATCTGCCCAGAACATTGGCTTGTTTGAAAAATAACAGAATTGATTTGCTATATATTTTCTCCGATGGGCCGAAAAACGAAGCTGACGAAAAAAAAGTAAGAGAAGTCCGGGAGATACTTGATCAAATCGATTGGGTGAAAACGGAAAAAATTTATCAAGAAAAAAATATCGGGCTAAGCGAGTCTGTGATTTCCGGAGTCAATAAAGTTTTGGAAAGATATGATAGGATTATCTGCGTTGAAGATGACATCTGTGTCGCTGACGGCTTCTATGAATATATGAAAGCCTGCCTGGAAAAATATCGGGACAATCCCGAAATAACCGGCGTCACCGGTATGCGCTACCCCCTTCCCTCCTCAACTGTTAAGAATTACCCGTATGATGTTTTTTTCTTCCCCAGATTTCTTTCTTGGGGCTGGGGAACATGGCGCCGCTCCTGGCAATCAATGGATTTTGACCGGGAAAGCATCGCCAATAAGATAAGATCGGCAAAGCTTGATACGCGGCCGGCCGGAAACGATGTGAAAAAAATGGTGGAACGGCTGATCAACGGCGCGCTTTACGGGTGCTGGGACGTTTTCTGCAGCGTCAATATGTTATTGAATAAGCAATTCTTTGTCTGGCCTTCTTATAATATGGTTGAAAATAGCGGCCTTTATGAAGGCACCCACGCCAGCGGCAAACCGCGCACCTGGGAACTTAAGTGGGATAAGGAAAAATTTCCGCAACTTGGCCGGCTGCGGTTTCCCGAAACGGAAAAAGAGCAGGAGGAGATGAGAAAAAAAACTCGGGCATTTTTAAATAAATACGCCGTCAAACCAAGATGGAAAAGGATCATTATTTTTACAAAAAGTTTGGGAAAAAGATACATCTTGAAAATTTTCAATGCGTTTGGCCTGAAAATTAAACGAAAAAAAAATCAACCGCCTCTATGAACAAAATCGATATTATCATCCCGTCTTACAACGCCGCAAAAAATATTGCCGAACTTCTTTTGTCGTTGCGGAATCAAACTTTTAAAGAATATAGCTGCTTCGTGATCGATGATAATTCCTCTGACAATACCGTGGAGATTGTTAAAAATAATTTCCCCTGGGTTAATGTCATTGCCCAAAAAAAGAATGTCGGCCCGGCTCGGGCAAAAAATATCGGCGCGGCCGGGGGAAACTCCCCTTATCTTGTTTTTTTCGACAGCGATATTTTTCTTACCGACCCGGAATGGCTCGCCAAGGCTCTGAATAAAATACAGAGTTCTGAAAATATCGGCCAAATCGCCTCGATGATCGTGAGCGGCTTTGACGAGGACATTCTGCTTGATTGCGGAATCCAGGGTGAGGGCCCTTTCTTCGGGGGCATCTATCATAAAAAAAATGTCAACGATGTCTTGGGAAAGCACAAAATCGAACGCCGGGTGCTGGCCGCCTGCACGGCCGGAACGATTATCCGCCGCGAGGTGTTTGAAAAAGTCGGGAACTTCGACGCGAAATATTATTATCCGGCGGAAGACTTGGATTTGAGCCTGCGCGTACATTTAGCCGGTTATGAGGTGATTTATGATCCGCGGCTGGTAGTCCATCATTATGAAAGCATGGCGATGGGGAAAAAAGAAAAAAGAAAATTTTATCTGCATAACCGCAACTCCCTGATGACCCTTTGGAAAAACTACCCTTTAAAATATGCTCTTAACAAAACTGGCGGTCTATTTCGTAAAAAAATAAAAAATATTGGCTGGTCTTTTCTGCGCGGACAAAAAAAATTTTTCAGCGAATCCGCCTTTTTGGCGAAACTAATAATTTTTTTCATCTTTAATTCTCCCCGAATAATCATAAAAAGAATCGGGGCGAAAAAATACCTGAAAAGATCAAGGTATTATTTGGTGGAAATCGGCCAAAAATTAACCGCGGAGCTGGCTCTGATTCTTCCCGTAAAAAGCCTGATTTTCTCGGTGACCAATATCTGCAACGCCCGCTGCAAGATGTGTTTTCAAAAATCTTTAAACCAAAAAATCGAATTGCTCGCCCTGGATGAAATAAGAAAAATATTCGCTTCGGTTAAAGGGCTGAATAATATCGTCTTGGGCGGCGGCGAGCCTTTTTTGCGGCCGGACATTGATCAAATCTGCCGGATACTTATCAATAGCAGTAATCCGTCGATAACCATACCGACCAATGGCAGCCTGCCGGAAATTATCCTCGCCAAAACCAAAAGAATCCTCGGCTATGGAGCAAGGCGGCTGATAATAAGCTTCTCGCTTGACGGCTTGAAACAATATCACGAGGCGAACCGGGGCATTGCCGGCCTATTTGAAAAAGTAAAAGAATCTTACGACAAAATAGCCAGACTGAAAGAAATTTACGGGGATAAGCTCCGTATTCAAGTAAACACTTGCTTGTCAAAAGATAATTTCGGGCAAGTGGACGGCCTGGGCGAATATCTGGCGGCTGAAATGCCCCGGGCCGAATGGACGCTGGAGCCGATCAGGGGCTGTTTCGACCAAAGCAAAGCCACCCCCTTGTCTCCGGAAGAATGGGAAAAAATGCTGAAAAAAATTGGCGAGCTGAATGGCAAAAACAATTCATCGTCTTCTGAAAAATTGAAAAAAATATTCGAATATTCCATCACCACGCTGAAAAATAAAACACAGATAATCCCCTGTCTGGGCGGTTCCGAATTTATCGCCATGGACTACTTCGGCAACATCGCCCCCTGCGAAATCTTGCCCGCGATAGCCAACATAAAAAATATTGATTATGATTTCAACAATCTTTTGGCAAACGAAAAATGGCTGGAAGCCCAAAAGCAAATAAAGCAAAAAAAATGCTATTGCACCCATTTTTGCTGGCTGGCATACAGCCTGGAAAAAATGGAGAAGAAAAAATGAAGAAATATATTAAAAAAATTATTTGGAAAATCCGGGGAATCAACTATGCCGATGGGGTTATTTGGAATTATCGCAAATTATTAAATAAAAAAATTCCTCAAAAAACCGCTCTGCTTTTTTATTTTACCAAACCGATTTTAAGCTCTGTCCGGCGCGTGCCCCATAATAATTGGGGCATTGTCAGAAATATCGTCAAGGCCCTTAACCAATTGGGTTTCGCCGTGGACATTGCGGACTGGGATAATCCTGATTTTGTTCCGCGGAAAAGATATGATTTATTTATCGGCCATGGCGGCAGAAACTACGGCCGGATAGCGGAAAAATTAAATAGCGGCTGCGTAAAAATATTTTTTACCGCCGGCGCTCATTGGCAATTCAACAACGAGCGGGAAATCAAAAGAATCGACGAGGTTAATCGGAAGAAAAACACTCATTTCCAGCCGCACCGATGCATTGACTCGGAAGAAGAAGGATTAAAAAGCGCTGACGGGGTAATCGCCCTGGGCGATGATTGCTCGAAAAAAACCTACGCGGAATATCCCAATGTTCATACTTTAGAAAATTTTTTTTATCCCGATAAAAAATTCAATCTGAAAAAAAAGGATTTTGCCGCTGCCAAAAACAATTTCCTTTTTTTGAGCGGTTCGGGAAATATCCATAAGGGTCTGGATTTGACTCTGGAAGCGTTTTCAAAGAGCCCTGGCCGGCATCTGTATATTTGCGCCAAACTGGAAGCGGAATTTTCCCGAATTTATCACCAAGAGCTTTTTGCGACGGAAAATATCCACTATATCGGATTTGTCAAAGAATCTTCCCCGGAAATCCGAAAAATAATGGCTAAATGCGCTTATTTCATTCATCCCAGCTGCAGCGAAGGCAGCCCGGGAGCGGTCATTTTGGCCATGTCCTACGGGCTGATTCCGATTATCAGCTGGGAATCCAACGTAAACGTTGACTCGCTCGGATATCGGCTTCCTGAAAATACCGCGGAAGAAATAATCAAGGCCGTTAAGCTGGTTTCCGGCCGAGAATTTGATTACCGGGAGGCGGAACGGATCCGCCAATACTCCGAAAGCAATTTCTCGGAAAAAGTTTTTTTACGGAAAATCAGAAGCTTTATAGAAATTATTATCGCGAACCGAACTAAAATTTAACATATGAAAAAAACAAGCAAATTCTGGTTTCTGATCATTGATTGCAATTGGCTTTATCTCGGATTTTTGCTTGATTTTCTGATTTTTTTAAAAAATATTTTTTTGCCGCCGGCATTGCTGGTGATCCGCCTTGATGCCATCGGCGACTATGTTCTTTTCCGGAATTTCTTAGCCGAGATAAAAAAAGATGAAAAATATAAAAAATGGCGCCTGGTCTTGGCGGGAAATTCCGCCTGGAAAAGCCTGGCGGAAAAATTCGACAGCCCTTTTGTCTCCAAATTCATCTGGATTGACAGGAAAAAATTTCGCGCTAATCACCTTTATCAGCTGATAATCGCTCTGGAAATAAAATGGCTGGGAGCCAAAATCGCCATCGATCCGACTTTATCCCGCGTTTATATGAGCGATTGCCTGGTCGGAGTTTCCCGCGGCAAGCGGAGGATCGGCAGCGCCGGATATGCCCATAATATTTCCGCGGTAGATAAAACAGCCGGAGATTCATATTATCACGAATTGATACCAATCGATAAAAATAAAACTTTCGACTTTGAACAAAATAAAAATTTCTGGGAAACGTTTCTCGAAAAGAAACTGGAGACAAAACTGGAGTTTGATCTGCCGGAGAAAAAGCCCGCTTCCGCCTTGAAATACGGAAAATATGCCGTTCTTTTCCCCGGCGCGCAATCGCTTGGCCGGCGCTGGTCGCCGGAAAATTACGCCCGCGTCGCCAAATTTATCGAAGAAAAATATCGATTGAATATTATCATCTGCGGCGGACCGGAAGACCGGGAAACAGCCGATAAAATAATATCTTTGGCAAGCGGAAAAAATATCATCTCCCTGGCAGGTAGAACCGGCTTGCCGCAATTTTTGGAAATGATTGCCGGAGCCGAATTTATTATCACCAACGATTCTTGCGCCATGCATCTGTCGGCGGCAGTGAAAACTCCGACTATCTGCGTCGCTTATGGCGGTTTTTTCGGGCGCTTCACCGAATGCCCCGAAGAAATCTTTTCCCGCATCTGGTACGCTTACCCGCCGGAGGTCGAAAGCCAAATCGCTCATCCGGAAATTCTAAGAGAAAAATTTAAAATCGAGTCGGGATTGGATATGAATTCGATCAAGGCCGAAAAGGTAATCGCTCTTTTTCAGGAAAAATATCGCCCGCTCAACTGATCGAGGGCGAGCGCAACCTTTTGGGGCATTGCAATGCCAGCGCCCTGCCATAATAAATTTAATTCAAAAAAATGTTCAAAAAAATAACCCTCATCACTTCCGTCTATAACCGGGCGGATCTGATGGAAGAAACGATCAATTCAATCTTAAGCCAGAATTATCCCAATCTGGAATATATCGTTATTGATGACAACAGCGCCGACAATACGGCCGCAGTCGTCAAAAAATATGAAAAACACCTTACTTATTATAAGAATGATCATAATTTAGGCTTGTACAAAAACCTGAATAAAGGCTATGCTAAATCATCCGGCGAGATAATGGGCTGGCTGAATTCCGACGACCTCCTGCACCCCGGATGTTTGTCCATCGTCAATGAGATCTTTTCCACCAACGACAAGATCGAATGGATCACTGGAATACCCAATACCCGGGATGCCCGGGGCAGGATCCCTAGCGTTTCAGCCGCCCCGGTCTGGAACAAGGAAATATTCTATTACGGCAAAATGCGTTCCATCCAGCAGGAATCGACTTTCTGGCGCCGCTCGCTTTGGGAAAAATCCGGCGGCAAGATCAGCGAAGAATATCCGCTGGCGGCCGACCATGAATTATGGATGAGATTTTTCCTTTACGCCGATTTATATGTCGTCACCGCGCTCTTGGGCAGTTTCCGCAACCACGGCAAGCAGATGAGCATCGAGAAACAAGCCCAGTATCGCGCCGAAATAGCGGCGATGCGCGAAAAATACGCGGCAAAGATAAAAAATGCCGGCCGCCTCGCTTTCCTGGCCAAGGATTTTATCTACCAAGCTCTTCCTCATCGCCTATCCGCTTCCCGGCGGATACAGAAAAAGCTGTTCAATAATAAAATAATCAATTATAATTTTAATAACAATAAATTTGAAATCGTATGAAAAAAATCTTAGTAACCGGTTCGGGCGGCTTGATCGGCTCGGAAACGGTAAAATTTTTCCATGAGAAAGGCTTCGAGGTCGTCGGCATCGACAACAATATGCGGGAATACTTCTTCGGCCCGGAAGCCAGCACGAAATGGAGCGTCGATTATTTGCGGGAAAATCTTCTATCTTACCGCCATTTTGTGGCGGACATCCGGGACGACAAAGCGATTGAAAAAATATTCCAAAATAACAAATTCGACCTGATCGTCCATACCGCCGCCCAGCCTTCGCACGATTGGGCGGCCAAAGAGCCGTTCACGGATTTCGGCGTCAATTCCCAAGGTACGCTGGTGATGCTGGAAAATTTCCGCAAGTACGCTCCGGACGCGGTCTTCATTTTCACTTCCACCAATAAAGTCTATGGCGACACGCCCAACCGCTTGCCGCTGGTAGAGCTGGCGACACGCTATGAAATCGCCGAAGATCATCCTTATTATAAGGGCATTGATGAGAGCATGAGCATCGACCAGACCAAGCACAGCATCTTCGGCGTCTCCAAAGTCGCCGCCGATGTGATGGTCCAGGAGTATGGCCGTTACTTCGGCTTGAAAACCGCGGTCTTCCGCGGCGGCTGCCTCACCGGCCCAAACCATTCCGGCGCCGAATTGCACGGCTTTCTGGCCTATCTCGCCAAATGCATCATCACCGGCAAAACTTACAACGTCTTCGGCTATAAGATGAAGCAGGTGCGCGACAATATCCATTCGCACGATCTGGTGAACGCCTTCTATCATTTCTATCTTAAGCCCCGCAGCGGCGAAGTTTATAATATGGGCGGCGGCCGGCAGTCGAACGTCTCGATGCTGGAAGCGATTGCCAAAATCGAAAAGATCACCGGCAAGAAAGCGAAGATCAACTATTCCGACACCAATCGCATCGGCGACCATATCTGGTATGTGAGCGACCTGTCGAAATTCAAGAGCCATTACCCGGAATGGGATCTCCAATACGATATCGATGACATCCTGGAAGAAATCTGCGCCAAAGGACATTTTAATTAAA
>JAQUPS010000017.1 GCA_028716485.1 Patescibacteria group bacterium | reverse complement strand
AAAAGTACATCGATGACCAGCGGCAAGCGGATGAGCGGGAATTTTTGAACAAATGGGAAGATACGCAGGGCGAAGCCCGTTACCTAACTAATTCCACCGGCGAAGCCGGTGTGTAATTTAATTTTATTCATTGCTTTATTTGTAATATTGTATTTTATTTTAAGCACATGGTTTTATTTTAACATTAAAATCGACCCGTTCTTGTTGTAAATATGAAAAATGAAAATTTAAAATTAGTATCATCACTCGCAGTATTTTTTCTATCTTTTTGCATAATTCCATTTTTGGTATTATTTTTTTTGCCAGCAATCGATATTGGTTGGTTAATAATATATTTTATTGCAATTTTTCCTTTATTATTTTTAACCTTTTTGTATTTTAGTAAAGTTTACCTTAATAAATTTAGGATATATGAAATTTTTTTATTGTCATCTTGGATTTTATTTTTTATTGTATATATTTCCCTAGGTCTTTTTTTCTATTTCGGCTTTAGTATGAGTTTTGCTTTATAGGGCGAAACATCAGTTTATGAAAAAAACATCAAAGACTTCTTTATGCGCCCATGGACGTGGGTTGGTTTGTTGTAAACTTGTTTAATTATCAAATCGGCATGCATACTCTCGCTATCATTATTTATGATAAAGCCGGAAATTCCACTGAAAAGAAAGTCAATTTTAGCATAACCGCCGATATAAAAAGCGCCATCGCCGATATCCAGGAAATATATCAAAGAGGATGGCTGAAAAGCTCTTCCCGAAAAAATATTTTGATTGGCGAGCTGAAAATTTTAGACAGTGCGCTTGATCTGCTTGATAAAGCTAAGATTAAAATAATTGCCCAGATTCAGGAAGCAAAAAGTAATTCTAAACTAAGCGCCAAGGCAAAAGAAAAGCTCATCGCCACCCTTAATAAGGAATTAGCCGAATTGAAAAAAAACCGGTCGAAAATTATCAAATTAGATTTGGCTATTTTTGAGAAAACGCTCAATGAAGCGAAAAAATCCAATTACCTCAATCAAGCCGGATATGATATAATTAAAAGCGATTTAGAATACTTAAAGAATAATTTATAAAACTATGAGTAAATCGAGTAACGTTTTATTTGGCATAATTATTTTTATTATTGCCATTGTTTGCATTTTTTTGTTTGTTCCGCAGTTTTTATCTTTGTACGAAATGATTATTGGGCGAAAGCTTCATGGTGGCGGACTTTTTGTTTTGTCTGGTGGGCCATATTTCGAGGGTCTTTTTATGAGTTATTCTTTTTTTGTCACATTATTTTTAACAATATTCGGCGGAAGGAGAAAATCAGTCTATTTAGTAATTTTACTCGGTATAGTTTTTATAATATTTTTCAATGGATGGCAAGATTTATCGATTCTTGTTGCCGCGGCCGTTGCCGCTTGGCTGATCGCCCAGGCCGTTTTGATCTTAAAACAAAAAATCATCAAGAAATCCAGTAAGAAATAAAAAATAAAATCGCCTTCGAGGTGGTTATGCCGCGTCGCAGTCTAAGACTGCCTGTACCGAGCTTGCCGAAGGGAGACTGCGATGGAATTTTTTAAAAAACCGCCGGTAAAGGCGGTCTTTTAATTGAGCGGGAAAAATTAACACACCCCGGCGCTGATGCGCTGCCCCTCTCAAGAAAGGAATATTATATTTTAGGCTTAGATTGATTTATAATTTCAACAAGTTGTTCAAAATTCATATTTTTTAAATCTTTTTGTCCTCGTTCACGAATTGACAGTGCGTTAGATGCCGTTTCTTTATCGCCGACGACTAAGATATAGGGGGTTTTTTCGTTGACGGCTTTGCGGGTTTTATTGCCGACGGTTTCGTCGGAGTCGTCGAGCTCGGCGCGGATTTCGGCGGCTTGGAATTTGGCGAGCAGTTCGCGACAGAAATCAATATGCGTTTCGCCGACAGACAAGATTTTCACCTGCACGGGCGCGAGCCAGGCCGGGAAAGCGCCGCCGTAATGTTCGGTGAGGATGCCGGTCATCCGTTCGAACGAGCCGAAAATCGCGGCATGGATCATTACCGGAGTTCTGGCCGCGCCGTCGCTCGCAATATATTCGCAGCCGAAGCGGCCGGGCAATTGGAAATCAAGCTGGATGGTGGCAACCTGCCAGGAGCGACCGAAAGCGTCGTTGATATTCACGTCGATTTTCGGGCCGTAGAAAGCGCCGTCTTTTTCTTTTAGTTCATAATTAATTTTCTTTTCCGCTAAGGCTTCGCGCAAATCTTTTTCCGCTTTGTCCCAGGTCGCGATTTCGCCCATAAAATTTTCCGGCCGGGTGGAGAGGAAAAATTTCGGCTCAATGCCGAGCGCGGTATAAAATTCGAAAACCATTTCCAGAAGATTAATTATCTCAGGCTTTACTTGATCTTCGGTGATGAAAAGATGCGAATCGTCCTGGGAAATTTCGCGCACGCGGAATAGTCCGTTTAATTGCCCTGATTTTTCATTGCGGAAAACACGGCCGATTTCCGTGTAGCGGATGGGCAATTCGCGGTAAGAATGCATTTTCGTCTGATAGATTTTGATGTTGAACGGGCAATCCATCGGCTTCAAGCAATAGGTTTCTCCGTCAACGTCAAAAACGAACATTTCTTCATGGTAATGGTCCCAATGGCCGGAAGTGTGCCAGATGCCGGCTTTGGCCATTTGCGGAGTTTTGATTTCGACAAAGCCGTGTTTTTTCCGGATGCCACGGCCTAATTTTTCCAATTCATTCCACAAAGCCATGCCTTTTTCGTGCCAGAAAACAAAACCGGGGGCTTCTTCGTGGAAAGAAAATAAATCCAATTCCCGTCCGAGTTTTTTGTGGTCGCGCTTGGCCGCTTCTTCCTGCATCTTCACGTAATTTTCCAATTCTTCTTTGGTCGAAAAAGCCAAGCCGTAAATGCGGGTGAGCATTTTTCTTTTTTCATCGCCGCGCCAATACGCGCCGGCTAACTTGTTTAATTTCCACGAGCCCTTGGAAATTTGATTGGTATTTTCGATATGCGGCCCGCGGCACAAATCCGTGAATTTTCCGATCGTGTAATAGTTTACTTCTTTTTCACCCCCTTGTTTTAATTCTTCAATCAATTCTTTTTTGTAAGGCTGATTTTCTTCTTCGGCTTTTTTGATCGCCTCCTCAATCGGTAAATTGAAGATTGAAAATTGAAGATTTTGTTTCGCCAGATGTTCCATTTTTTTCTCAATCGTTTTCAATTCGGCGTCGCCGATTTTTTGGCCGCCAAAATCAAAATCATAATAGAAGCCAATATCGATGGCCGGGCCGATGGCGAATTTAACTTCCGGATAAAGCTCTTTGACTGCCGCCGCCAGCAGATGCGAGAGCGAATGGCGAATTGTTTCAATATTGTTTTTTTCGTTTGCCATAAATTTATTTTAATTATTTTTTTAAATGCTAAATGATGAAGGCTGAATTTTTTAATTTAGCATTTAGCATTCATCATTTAGCCTTAAAATAAAAATCTCGTCCGAACGCGTAAAATCTAAAAAGACTTTGCGCGCTGGGACGAGATTTCTCGCGGTTCCACCCGGCTTTCCTCTTCCCGAGCGGAAGAAGCTCTCTTGTGTTGACGGCTTAGCCCTTGGAGGGAATTAGCTCCGCGGTTGGTGGCCGCGGCAATTGCCGTTTAATTTATTATCATCTTAGGCTTTTTTGCGCTCTCTGTCAATTTAATAAAAAAAGCCCTTGAGGTTCAAGGGCTTAGGATTTGATTTCCGGTTTTGACATAATTTCGGTTTTGCCGAGATTGGACGGAATTTCCGGCGCTTTTTCTTTTTCCGGCGCGGGCGCAACCACCGGCTCGGGATCTAAAATGTCCAGGCGGTTGGCGATGGTAATGATTTTGCCATTGCGATTTTCCGAATTTCCCCGGACGATAATCTTGGTTCTTTTTTCGATCATCCCGGCCAATTTTTCGGTATAAATATTGGCGATCTGTTCACCGCAGATTACAATGGCTAACATTTCCGACGATTCGCAATAAATGACCAGCCGCAAGCTTTTGCCGGTCGTTTCAGAAAAATAGCCGCGGGCGCCGACAATGATGCCGATTATTTTGGCATTCATCATAACAACCTCCTTTCAGTATTCGGTTATTTTATTAAGTAAATTGATTTTTGTCAAGCCTGGCGCTGTGGTATAATTAACTATGATTATAATAACTTTAAAAGTATGAAAGAGCAATTTCAAAACGCGGCCGCGGCAACTCCGGCTAAAGCCAAAAGCGTCTGGCTGAAAATGGTGATTATTAATATGATCGTTTCGGCGCTGGTTTCGCTGATTATTTTCTTTCTCGTCGTCGGCTCGCTGGGGAACCGGGTTTCGGTTTTGGAACAGCAAATGGCCAAGCAGATGAACGCCTATAAGGTTAAATAAAAACCGTTGCCGAATAATTTTATTTCTGTTAAGCCGCGGAAGTGTTAATTATTTATTTTGAGGTTTTAACCGCCCCCAGACTCCTCCTTGAAAAAGGAGGGGAGAAAATATGCCATTTTTTAAGTTAGAGTCCAATTTTGTGCCTACCGGTGATCAGCCGCAGGCGATTGAGAAGCTGGAAAGCGGGCTGGAAAAAGGCTTCCGCGGCCAGACGCTTTTAGGCGTGACCGGATCAGGCAAGACTTTCACCATGGCCAACATCATCGCCCGCGAAGGGCGGCCGACTTTGGTGATTTCGCATAATAAAACTTTGGCCGCGCAATTATACGGCGAGTTCAAGCAATTTTTTCCCGGCGCGGCCGTGCATTATTTCGTTTCCTATTATGATTATTATCAGCCGGAAGCATACATTCCGCAGACTGATACATATATAGAGAAGGAAACGCAGATCAACGAGGAAATCGACCGTTTGCGCCACGCGGCCACGCAATCTTTAATCAACCGGCGCGACGTCATTATTGTCGCCTCCGTATCCTGCATTTATGGTTTGGGCGAGCGCGAGGATTATGTGGCGATGAGCAAGAAATTTTCGGTCGGGCAGCCAATAAAACGCAATGATATTTTGCGCCAGCTGGTGGCCATCCAATATGAACGGAATGATGTGGAGATTTTGCGCGGCCAATTCCGGGTGCGCGGCGAAAATCTGGACATCCATCTGGCGACCGGCGAGGCTGTCGTCCGCATCGTGCTGATGTCCGATCAGATCGAGAAGATAAAAATCTATAATATCAATCCGGGTGAAAAAATTCCGATTTGGGCGCGCGATTTATCCAAAGCGGCCGGGACGGAATTGCCGGAAATAATCATTTTGCCGGCCAAGCATTTTATGACGCCGGCGGAAAAGATGAAGAGCGCGCTGGCCGGCATCCGCGCCGAATTGGAAACGCGCTTGGCGGAATTGAAAAAGCAGGGCAAGGAAGTCGAAGCCTATCGGCTGGATAAAAAAACCAGATATGATTTGGAAATGATCGAGACGATGGGCTATTGCAACGGGATTGAAAATTATTCCCGCCATTTTTCCGGCCGTTCTCCCGGCCAGCCGCCGGCGACGCTGATCGATTTTTTTCCCTCTGATTTTCTGATGTTCGTCGATGAGTCGCACGTGACTCTGCCGCAAATCGGCGGGATGTATTTTGGCGACCGTTCGCGCAAAGACACCTTGATTGAATTCGGCTTCCGCCTGCCTTCGGCGCGCGACAACCGGCCGCTGACTTTTGAAGAATTTGAAGGGAAAGTCAACCAAGTTATTTATGTTTCCGCCACACCCCGCGCTTATGAATTCAAGAATTCCCGGCAGGTGGCGGAACAGATAATCAGACCCACCGGCTTGCTTGATCCGGAAGTGGAAGTGCGGCCGAACCAGGGTTCGGTGGAAAATTTACTGGCGGAAATCCGCGCCCGCGCCTCCCGCAACGAACGCACGCTGGTGACAACCTTAACCAAGCGGATGGCCGAAGAGCTGGCTGATTTTTTGGCCGAAGGCGGAGTGAAAGTAAAATATCTACATGGCGAAATCGAGACTTTCGACCGGGTGGAATTATTGCGCGCCTTAAGGCTCGGGAAAGTCGATTGCTTGGTCGGCGTAAATTTATTGCGCGAAGGCTTGGATCTGCCGGAAGTTTCGCTGATTGCCATTTTGGACGCGGACATGGCCGGATTTTTGCGCAACGAAACTTCGCTGATGCAGACCATGGGCCGCGCCGCCCGCCACGAAGACGGCAAGGTGATAATGTATGCTGATAAAATCACGCCGGCGATGAAATTCGCCATTGACGAAACGCGCCGCCGCCGCCGGATCCAGGAAAAATACAACCGCGATCATCACATTACTCCCCGCCGCGCCGAGGCCAAGATGCACGAAATATTGGGTTGACGCGCGCCTTTTTTGCCCTATTTACAAAAAAGTTAAAATGTGTTAATGTTACCAAATCGTTCTTTTTACATTCAAAGTTTAACTAAACCACTACATTTTAAGAGGAGGCTGGTTTATGGCTGATCGAATTTCTTCCCCGAAGCGGCCGAGGTTTTATTACGGACCGGTCGAAAGAGAACTGGGTGATAAAAAAGGCTATCAGCTTTGCCTGCTTGATCTTAAAAGCGGCCTTTTCGCCTGGTTTGATTATCCGGCTCATCTGGGCAAGGCAATAGCAATGCTGATTGAGCCGGTCGCTGGCGAAAGGCAGGAGCATCGAATTTTTCAATTGCCGAACAAGAGAATTACTTCGGAAATTCCGGCCGATGACTTCGAGGATTTTCTCAATGAGGCGGACGCGCTTGCCGAAAGAGGCGCGGAAGAATCGGCTTTCAGCCTTTGCGATCCGCTGATGATCAGAAAGGACCATCTGCGGAACTTTTCTGCCGTGGAAAATGATCATCTTTTCTCTGAACACTCCGCGAGCGATTGTCCGGCGCGGAAAGAAGGGCTGAAAAAAGCAAAGATGTTGGATTATATTCCAGCGGCGGAGTATCAAGATGTTTGCAAACTTCGCGAACTTGATGAACTTGAGTCGGAAAATCATCTTTATGGATATGGCCCGTTTTTTAGCGAGGCTGATTTCACCGATGACTTGAATTGCGTGCCGGAGGAATTCAGAATCCAGTATAAGTTTTTAGATATGAATACTCTGTTGGCTCAAGCCCAAGCCATTAAGGAAGAAGTCCGGGTTGTGTTTCATCCAGATCAAGCGGAAGCGATAAGGCGCTCGCATGGTTTGGCCGGCGTAATTGACGGCGGCCCGAGGGATGATAGCGTCCAAATTGATGATGGCGTCCAAGTGGACGATAACATCCAAGTGGACGACAGCATCCAAGTTGAATTAGGTCTTTAAGACATCGCGCGGCTGTTTTGCATTATGCAGAACAGCCGTTTTTTATTGCCTCGGGCTTTGTGGTATAATGTTAGCATTAAAATATTAAAGCATTAAAACATAAAAGCATAGTGATGAAAGAGCTCGCTTTATCGCCTTGCTCCATGCTCTTATGTTCTTATGCTCTATGAATATGAAATATGATTTTATCGCCGTCGGCGGCGTGGTCGAGGACATCACTTTTTACACGGGAGAGGGCGTGATGATCGATAATAAGGATGATATCTTGAAACAGCGGCTGGTCGGTTTTGAATTGGGCGCGAAAATCCGCATCGAAGACGTCAATCATTTTTCCGGCGGCGGCGCCAATAACGCCGCGGTCTGTTTGGCGCGGCTGGGATTCAAGACAGCCTTGCTCGCTGCCGTTGGCGAAGACGAAACCGGCAAGAAGATGATCAAAAATTTGTCGGAAAATCAAGTTGACACCCGGCTGGTGAAAGTGCTAAAAAACGAAGAGACCGGTTTTACTTTCGTGGTCATCAATAAAAATCGCGAGCATGTCGCTTTTGTTTATCGCGGCGCTAATTCGTTTTTAGAAGTTACCAAAATCGAAGCGCAGATGATGCATTATGCCAAATGGCTTTACGTTTCTTCTCTTTCCGGCGACTGGGAAAAAGTTTTGGATAAAGTTTTTTCGGTCAAGGACGCGCTGGTGGCCTGGAATCCGGGCAATGTTCAGCTCTCCGCCGGCGCCGGACATCTGCGCAAATATTTGAAAAAGACCGCGGTGTTCATGGTCAATAAAGACGAAGCGATCGAGTTGGTGATCAGTGAGGGAAAATATAAGAAAGAAGACAAGAAATTTTTTGACGAAACTAAGAATCTGCTCGCGGCGATCAAGGAATTGGGGCCGGACGGCGTGGTCATCACCGACGGCGGCAATGGCGCCGATTATTATGACGGCGAAGAATTCTATCACGCCGCCTCCTTGCGCGTGCCGGAATCGAAAATCGCCGATACCACCGGCGTGGGCGACACTTTCTGCGCGACCTTCATCGCCGGACTGGAAATGTATGAAGGCGATCACAAAAAAGCGATGAAGCTGGCGATGAAAAATGCCGCCGAAAATTTAAAACAGCCGGGCGCGCAGAACGGACTCATGACAATTAAAAAATAAAAATTAAAAAAGGAAAAATGAAGGAAGATAATGCCGCGCTTGATAAAAGCTATAAATTCGCGATCAGAACGGTAAGACTGTATCAATATTTAACCGGAGAAAAAAGAGAATACGTTTTATCCAAGCAAGTTCTACGCAGCGGTACGTCGATAGGAGCGAATACAGAGGAAGCGGTAGGAGGATTTTCCCGAAAAGATTTCATCGCTAAGATATCGATTGCTTATAAGGAAGCCAGGGAAACTAAATATTGGTTAAGACTATTAAAAGACTGCGGATATTTGGAAAAAATTTTCTTTGATTCCATATTCAATGATTGCGATGAGCTGTGCAGAATTTTAGCGCAAACGCTTATAACATCGCGAAAGCAGTAAATTTTTTCTTTTTTAATTTTTATTTTTTAATTGATATGAGGATTTTAGTTACCGGCGGCGCCGGGTTTATCGGTTCGGATTTTATCAGATATTGGCTCTCGAAATATAAGGAAGACGAAATCGTCAATCTGGATGCTTTGACCTACGCGGGGAATCTGGAAAATTTGCGTGAAGTAAAAGATAATCCTAATTATAAATTCGTCAAAGGCGATATCTGTAATGCAAAATTGGTTAACAAGCTGGTGAAAGGCGTCGATTTGATTATAAATTTTGCCGCGGAAACGCATGTTGACCGCTCGATTGCCGATAGCGCCGATTTTATCCGCGCCAATGTCGAAGGTACGCGAGTTTTGCTGGACGCGGCTAAAAACAACGGCAAAATCAGATTCCATCATATTTCCACCGACGAAGTTTTCGGCCATCTTGAAGCGGGCGACGCGCCGTTCAACGAAACAACTCCGTACAATCCGCGCTCGCCGTACAGCGCTTCCAAAGCGGCAGCCGACCATCTGGTCCGAGCCTACTTCCATACTTATGGTTTGCCAATCACGATTTCCAGCTGTTCCAATAATTACGGTCCGTTCGCTAATCCTGAAAAATTCATCCCGCTGGCCATCACCAATATTTTGCAAGGCAAAAAAATTCCTCTTTATGGCGCGGGCGAAAATATCCGCGACTGGATAAATGTCCGCGACCATAATCGCGGCATCGAGGCGATAATCAAGAAAGGTAAAATCGGCGAAACTTATTGCCTGGGGGGCGGGGGAGAGATGACCAATCTGGCTTTGGCGAAAAAGATTTTAGCCTTAATGAATGAGCCCCCCTTCGCTAAAGCTGCGGAGGACAAGCCGGAAGATAAAATCGAATTTATCGCTGACCGGCCCGGCCATGATCAACGCTATGCGATTGATTCGGCCAAAGCTCAGCGCGAATTAGGCTGGAAAAAGGAAATCAATTTTGAAACCGGGTTGAAAGAAACGATTGAATGGTATAAAGATAATCGGGAATGGTGGGATAGATCAATTAAAAATTAAAAATGCAAAGTTAAAAATATATTTTTGACTTTTAAATTTTAACTGATATTATATGGCTTGTATTTTTTGTAAAATTGCCGCCGGTGAGATTCCGGCCGCCAAGATTTATGAGAATGAAAAATGCCTGGCTTTTTTGGATATCAATCCGGTCGCTTTCGGCCATATTTTATTAATCCCCCAAGAGCATTATCAAACGATGACGGACACGCCGGACGATCTGGTCGCTTATTTGTTTGTCAAAGCCAAGGAGCTGATGCCGAAAATAAAAAAAGCGATGGCCGCCGATTATGTTTCTTTGTCCGTGGTCGGCGTGGACGTGCCGCATTTCCATATCCATCTTATTCCCCGCCGTTTTGACGACGGCCTGGCCGATTTTTGGCCGACCAAAAAATATGCTGATGATGAAATGGCGGAGGTGGCGGATAAAATTAAAGAAGAAATTGGAAAATAAGCCTTTTAAAATATAATCGCGGCAGAGCCGGCAAGCGCTTTTTGGCAACAACAAAAGGCGTTTTAAATTTAATTAATTCGTGCTATGATATTATCGTTAATCAATCGTCGGATAACCCTATAAATATATGAAAAACATCTTTATTGTCGAGGATGACATCAGCCTGGCGGGCGCGATGCAGACGCAATTCAATCAGAAAGGTTTTATCGCCGAAATCAACCTCGGCAACGAGGAAGATATCGAGGCTGTAATCAATGAAATCAGGAAAGTCGATGCCGATATAGTCATCTTGGATTTGATTTTGCCCAAGTTGGACGGTTTCGAAATTATCAAGGCCATCCGCGCCGACGAGGAAATTTCCGACATCTATATTTTTATTTTCACCGACGTTTCCGACGAAGACAGCAAGGCCCGCGGCTTGAGTTTGGGCGCCAACCAATATTTCATCAAAGAAGATTTCAGCGTTGAAGAGTTTGCCGAGAAAGTCAAACGGATCATGGAAAATCGCGAAGCGATGGAAAAAAGCGAAGGCAACACCTACCAAGTTTAAAAGAAAACAAAATCTCTACTAAAATGAAAATAAAATTTTTTACTAAAAAGAAAATAATTATTTTTTCGGTTCTGGCCGTCATCATCGCGGCCGGATGGGTTGTTTTTGCCAATCAAGGGAAAAATAAAACCAGCTACGTTACCGATACGGCGCAGAGAAAAAATCTTTTACAAACCGTAAGCGAGGTCGGCACGGTGGAATCGCCCAGCCAGATTGATCTGAATTTTTCCAGCCCGGGAAAATTGGCGGCGAAGTTCGCCGCTATCGGCGATCAGATAAAAACCGGCCAGGTTCTGGCTCAGCTTGATTCTCAGTCTTTGATGATTGCCCGCGATCAGGCTCAATCCAATCTGGTTTCCGCTCAAGCCAGCCTGACGAAATTATTGCAAGGAGCTTCGGCGTCGCAATTGGCCGTGGCGCAAGCGCAAGTCGATCAGGCCAATGCCGCTTACTCGGCCGCGGTCGATAGTTTGAATAAAACAAAGCTGACCGTGGCTCAAGCGATCAGCCAGGCGCAAAATACTTTAAATGATCTGCAAGATACCACCAGCCAAGCCAACCCGACTAATAAAAGGGGGATAGCGCTTTCCACGATCGACGATGAGCTGGCGCAAGACAGAACCGCTTTGGATGTGGAAAATAAAATTTTAACCGATGATAATTTAAAGGCGGTTTTAGGCGCGCTCAACTCTATCTTGGTGAGCGGCGCCAAGAATGATTATGCCCGGGCGATGGCATTGTTAGGAAGCGCTCAAACCAGCCTGGATAATGCCAAGCTTTATCGCAGCGACGCGAATGTTGATCAGGCGGTCAATGACGCGATAAACTCCCTGAATGGCGCGCAAATATCTTTAAATTCTTGCTTTGACGTATTACAAAATACAGTTTCTGGAAAAGACGTTACGCAAACGCAAATCGATGGCTACAAAACATCGATCAGCGGCCAACTTTCCGCGATTAACGCCGGCGTTACGGCAATTCAAAGCGCCTCGCAGGCTTTCAAGGATGCCGTGGTTGCCGCTGACAACGCTCTGGCGACAGCCAAGGTGAGCGGCAATCAGGAAATTTCCGCCGCCGGCAATAGCGCGGATACTGCCAGCCAGACTTTGGCCGTGGCGCAAAAACAGCTGGCTCAGCTCAAAGCTCCGCCGCGGACCGAGGATATCAATCTGGCGCAGGCGCAGGTGAATAACGCCCGGTCGGCGCTGGATCTGGCCAGCCAACAAATCGATAACGCGATGATTAAATCGCCGATTGACGGCCAGGTTATTAAGGATAATTACGCCGTCGGCGAACAAACCAATCTGGCCACGCCCGTTTTTTCAGTCTTGGCGCAAAATGATCTGGAAATCAGCGTGGATATTTCCGAGTCCGATATCGTCAAAGTAAAACAGGACGACGCGGTGGAAATAACTCTGGACGCTTTCGGTCCCGATCAAAAGTTTAACGGTATTGTTTATTTTATTGATCCGGCCTCAACCGTCATCCAGGACGTAACCTATTACCGCGTTAAAATAAAATTCACTGATCCGGCCGGGCAATTGGCGCAGATCAAGCCGGGGATGACGGCTAACGTGACGATTATCGCCGATAAAAGAACCGATGTTCTCACAGTGCCGGAACGGGCGATAATCGCCAAAACCGACGGCGATAAAATCGTCAGAATTTTAGAAAATGGAAAAATAACCGAAGCGCCGGTAAAAATCGGCTTGCGGGGCGATGACGGTTCGGTGGAAATTACCGCCGGAAATTTACTGCAAGGGCAGACAGTCGTAGTTTTTATAAATACTAAATAATATCGAGCGTTGTTTTGTTGGGAGGCAATTCAGCAGATCTTTCGTTTAACCATGAAGTTAGTAATTTTTGCCGGAGGGATCGGCACCAGATTATGGCCGCTCTCGCGGGTCAATTCTCCCAAGCAATTCGATCAGATCTTTAATGGCGCCTCCACTTTGCAGCTGGCCTTCCGCCGCACCGCTCCGGTTTTCGGGGCGAAAAATATTTTTATTCAGACCGTTGAGCCGTATCGGAATATTATCGCCGAACAATTGCCCGAATTGCCGCGGGAAAATATCCTGGTCGAACCATCGAGGCGCGATTTGGGGCCGGCCGTCTGTTTCGCGGCCGTGGAATTGAGGCGGCGGGGATATGGCGGCGCCATGGCGATCCTCTGGTCGGATCATTTGATGAAAAATACCGGGGAATTCACCGGCGCGCTCGCGGCGGCGGAAGAAATGATCGCGGCTGACCCGGAGCGATTTATTTTTTTAGCCGAACAGCCGCGCTTTGCCAATAATAATTTAGGCTGGATTAAATTGGGCGAAAAGATCGACCGCGCCGGGCAATTCGCCCTGCATTGCTTTGCCGGCTGGAAATACCGGCCAGCCTATGACGAATGCCGGGAAATGTTCACGGGCGGCGATTATTTCTGGAATCCCGGATATTTTATCACCTCGATCGATTTTTTACTGCACAGCTATTGGAGTTTGGCTCCGGAAATTTACCACCCGGTAATTTCCGGAAATTACGAGCAGGCGCTCAAGCAGCATTTTGACGAGGCGATCATCGAGAAGCTTGATTTAAGCCGGGCGGCAGTGATAAAAGTGAATATGGGCTGGAGCGACCCGGGAACTTTATACGCCTTGAAGGAGGCTTTGCAAAAAAGCTGCGACGAAAATGTCGCTCACGGCCAAGTGGCCGCTTATAACACCAGCGACTCCTTGCTATATAATCTGGAAAAAGGAAAAATTTTGGCCGTTGTCGGCCTCTCCGGCATGGTAGTGATCAATACGCCCGACGCCCTGCTGGTAGTTCCTAAAAGCGAAGTCGTCCACGTAAGCAAACTTATCAAAAAAATGGAAGAATCGGGATTAAAGGATTTTTTATAAATTAATCAGAGTCCTTCCCCGCCAGGAAGCGCTCATCTGGGCAATGTCTTTCAAAATCATCAGGAATTTATTTTTAATCATCGCGGTCATTGCCGCGATTGCCATTTTTTCTTATTACAGCGATATTAATTCCCCCGCCAGCAATAATGGCGCGTCGGTAAAGTTCACGGTTGCCCCCGGAGAAGGGGTGAAGAAGATTGGCGCAGACTTGGCAAGGGCGGGGCTGATTAAATCGCAATTTCATTTTGAAACATATATTTGGCAGACAAAAAACGGCGCCAATATGCAAGCCGGCATTTACGAGCTTAGCTCGCGGATGACCATCAGGGATATTGTGGCGAAATTGGCGGCGGGAAAGATACTTAATCAGGAAAAAGAAATAACCGTCATCCCGGGCTGGGATCTGCGCGACATCGCCCAATATCTGCAAGCGCAGGGCATTGCCTCCAGTTCCGCTTTTTATAAATTGGCCGGCCAGCCGCTGAAAAAATATCAGAGCGGCCAATTGCCTGATTACTCCGGAAAATTTTCAGTTTTGAGCGACAAACCCGAAGATTACGGCCTGGAAGGCTATCTTTTTCCCGATACTTACCGCGTTTTCAATAACGCGACCGCCGAAGACGTGATTTTAAAAATGATCGGCAATCTGGATGCGAAAATTACTCCCGCGGCACGCGTCGATATCGCGCAAGAGGGGAAAAGTATTTACGAAATCATCACCCTGGCTTCGATAATTGAAAAGGAAGTGAAGAAAACCGTGGACATGAAAATTGTTTCAGGAATTTTTTGGAATCGGCTAAAAATCGGCCAGCCGCTCGGTTCCGACGCCACTTTAAGCTATATTTCCGGGGACAATAAAGCGGTTCATTCACTCGAGGAAACCAAAATAAATTCGCCTTATAATACCTATCGCTTCGCCGGTTTGCCGCCCGGGCCGATCTGCAGCCCGTCGTTCGACGCCATTATGGCGGCGGTCTATCCGGTCAAAACGGATTTTTATTATTTTCTCACTAATCCGGCCAACGGCGAAACTATTTTTTCCAAAACCCTCGCCGAACATAATCGGAATAAGCAGAAGTATCTCAAATAAATAAATTAAATCCGAAGCACGAAATCCGAAATTAGAAACAAATTAAAAATACGAAATATAAAATCCGAAATGGCCGGAATCCTAAAATTCACATTCCATTTTTCCATTGATAACTTGTTTTGAGTTTCGTGCTTATGATTTAGGATTTGTTTAAGATTTAGCGCTTAGGATTTCGGGTTTTAAAAGTTTTTTATGGATAATCTTCAACAATCAGAAGCGTCATGGTTAGAAAAAAACAAAACGGTATTCATCGTTTTGGGCGGTTTTTTAATTTTGGCCATTGTGATTGTTTTGATTTTTTTGGTAATGAGGATGGTTAATATAGCTGAAACAAAAGTTCCTCAGCCCTCGCTGGCGCCGGCCGCCACTTCCACGATTCCTGTTCAGGCCACCTCGACCGCTTCTTTGCCCGCTATCGGCGAAGCGGGAAAGGCGACCAGTTCCGCTGGCGCAACTTTGGCCGAACAGCTGGCGGAGAAAGTCAGTTTCGGCGATTTTTACCGGCCGACAAGTTCAAAGATAATTTTAAATCCGGCCAACGTCGCCTTGCCCCTTAATGTTAAAACCGAAGTAGCCAATTATTACGATGTTGATCGGAAAATCAGCCTCGACAGCGGCCTGGCAAGCCTGAATAACAATGGCTTTGCGATACTCGACAATCCCATCGCCGCGGAAGCGGATAATTTTTTTCCGATGTACGCGGCGCTGGACTCCAAACAAGTGCCGGCTCTGATTACCGGAGATTTTCTGATTTATTATTATCAAAATGTTTTGAAACTATCTTATCAGGAAGTGGAGAGCACGGTCTTTTATGATAATCTTTGGGCGGCCGACCAGCGCTTATATCAAGTCGCCAAGCAAAGATACGAAAGCAGGCTTGACCAAAAAGGCGCGGTCAATGACGTGGCGCTGGAAGCATCCCGCCTGGAGCTGGCCTATTTTGCCACGGTCTTAAGCTTGCTGGCTCCGACTGACAGCCAAATTTCAACCGCATCCGGCTTAAGCGGCTCGACCAATTTCAGTTCAGCCGAGGCCTCGCAATATTCTTTGCAGCTGCCGGCTTATTTGCAGGATGATGTGGGCGCGGAAATAAAATTGATCCGTTCCGCCAAAGATACGGCCAAATCCCCGGTACTGCTTTATCAGCGCGACTATAAAACATTCGCCGTACCCGAGGCTTTCAAAAATAATGCCCGGCTGAATAATTTTTATCTGGCCTCTCGCTGGCTTAATTCGGCCTTTCCCTTATATTATAAGAACGCATCCTGCCCTAATTGCTTGCTGGATATCAACGATTGGCGGATAAATTTTTCAGCCGCGTTTCTTATTTCCGCCGATCTGGCCGCGGATCAGAATTTAAAAAATCGCTGGGCGAAAATTTATAAATTGCAATCGTTTTTTTCCGGCCTTAGAGGCGATTTGGATTATCTCAATTATCAGCAGGTTTTCGGAGACGCTTTCGCGGGCAAATCCGACATCACTCAGATTTTGCAGGGGGTGCCGGCGGATAATGACGCGAACTTGTCGCTCTTGCAAAGTAAATTAGCCGCGATAAATTTTTCCGCGCTCGTCGGCGGTTTAAGCAAGACGGCCACGACTACCCGCCCGCTGCTCGGTTTGAAAATGCTCACTGATTCTTATTGGCCGGACGATTATATTTTCAGCCGGCTGACTTATCCAGCGGTCGGAAAGTTTTTGGGCGATGTGAAAATGGCGCCGCAAACAGCGACCGCCTGCCAGTTAAAGGGTCTGGTTGGATTTTATCGCTGTGTCGGTTCTGCCAGCGATGTCTTGAATCTGATCTATCCGCTCAGTAAGGCGGGCAGTGATTATTTCACCGCCAACGCTAATTATGCCGATTACGGCCGGCAGGCGCTGGATTTGCAAAAAATGCTCTCTGATTTTACCGTGGGTTCCTGGCATGAAAATACCTATTGGACAACGATGGACATCAGCAATAAATTTTTACATGCGCCGGAATTGGCCAAGGTTGCCGTGATGAAAAATTCCGCCTGGCAGAATAGAAATTCGCAGCTGGCTTTGGCCGCTTGGGCCAACGAAGAATTGCCGGCTGATACTTTCGCGCCTTACCAAAGCCAAGATTCAACCCGGCTTAATCAGACGAATGCCGGCAGTCTGACCCCGATTTACGGTTACATCGAACCTGATCTGACTTTGAGCCGCGAACTGGTTTTTAACACCCGGATGATTATTCAGATGCTGGCGCTCTTGAATGTCAGCGACGGCGAAAATACAGTTTTGACCGATTTGCAAGCAATGGAGAAAAATTTGACCAACGCGGAAGCGGTAATTGAAAAGGAATTGCAGAATCAAAATCTTAGCGATGACGATTACGCTTTTATCAACGACTTTACTCGCGCGTTTTCCGTGGCAAGCGCGGGAAACAAAAGTTTCAGCCTGGCGTCGCTGCCCGGCGGCCGCGCGCTCACGGAAAATTTATCCGGCGTTAAATTGCTGGTTTATTCTTTTGTACGCGGTAATCAGAAACTCTTTGCCGTCGGCCCGATTTTTAATTATCAGGAAGGGAAGAAATAAATTAAGAATAACCTGCCTGCCGGCAGGCAGGGAAAGAAGAAATAAGAAATATAAGCCCCAATTTTGGGGTTTTTTGCTTATTTTAGATAAAATACTTGACTTTTTTTAACAGATATGGCAATATTAATAAGAAAATAATAAACTAATTCTTCTTTATTAATTCTTAATTTTTAATTGATTTATGTATAGTCCCAAAGTATTAGAGCATTTTAGGAATCCGCATAATCAGGGCGAAATGAAGGATTGCGATGCGGTCGGCCAGGAAGGCAATCCGGTCTGCGGCGACGTGATGAAAATATATCTGAAAATAAAAGATAACGTCATCGAAGACGTTAAATTCGAAACTTTGGGTTGCGCCGCGGCGATTGCCGTGTCTTCGGATCTGACCGAGATGGTCAAAGGCAAAACTTTGGACGAAGCCTTGAAAATTACCAAAGACGATGTGGTGAAAGATTTAGGCGGCCTGCCGGAAGTCAAAGTCCATTGTTCGATGCTGGGCGTAGACGCTTTGCAACAGGCAATTAAAAATTATCAATTAAAAATTAAAAATTAATTTTTGGGTTAAATTTTATGAAAAAGAATATTGTTAATATTGAAGATAAAATAAAAAAATCTTTGGACGCTATACGCCCGAGTCTGCAGGCCGACGGCGGCGATATTGAATTTGTCAGCTTTGACAAAGAAACCGGCGCGGTTAAAGTAAGCCTGACCGGCCACTGCGCCCACTGCCCGATGTCGCAGATAACTCTGAAAGAAGGGGTCGAAGCGATATTGAAAAAAGAAGTGCCGGAAGTAAAAACAGTAAAAAATTAAAAGTTAAAATTTAAAAATATTTTTAACTTTTAACTTTTAATTGATTTATGATTTATTTCGACCACAGCGCTACGACTCCTGCAGACAAAAAAGTCCTCAAGGCGATGGAGCCGTATTGGCGGGAGAATTTCGGCAACCCGTCTTCAATCCACGCTTTCGGCCAGCGGGCGGTTTTGGGCGTGGACAGGGCTCGGGTTCAGGCGGCGGAATTTTTTGGCTGCGAGCGCGAGGAAATATTTTTCACTTCCGGCGCGACCGAGGCTAATAATCTGGCTTTGCGCGGAATTATCAAAGTTTTAAAAAATGAAATTGCCCATCCGCATATCATCACTTCCAAAATAGAGCATGACGCGATCATTGAGCCTTGCCGCGATTTGGAAAGCGAGGGCATCGAGGTTACTTATCTGCCGGTTGATAAAAGAGGGATGGTCAATCCCGAGGATGTTAAAAATGCAATTAAGGAAAATACGGTTTTGGTTTCCGTGATGTATGTGAACAGCGAAGTCGGCATTCGCGAACCGATCCGGGAAATCGGCAAGATCGTTGAAAAAATAAACGAGAGCCGGCAGAATGAATGGCAAAGAACCGGCGCGGCCAAAAAACTACCCAAGCCCGGAGCGATTTATTTCCATACCGATGCCACGCAGGCGGTTAATTTTTTCGATTGCCATGTTAAAAAGCTGCATGTTGATTTACTCTCCATGTCCGGCCATAAGATTTACGGCCCCAAAGGCGTCGGACTTATATATATTAAGAAGGGCGTCAAAATTTCGCCAATCCAGCTGGGCGGCCATCATGAACGGAATATCCGCTCCGGAACTTTGAACGTTACCGGCATTGTCGGTTTGGGCGAGGCCCTATCTTTAATTACTGAAGCGGATAAAGAAAAAAATAATAAAAAGATCGCCGCGTTGCGCGATAGATTGGTTGAGGGCGTTATGGAAAATATCCCCGACGTTGTCTTGAACACTGACCGGGAAAATTCCACGCCGGCGCACGCCCACCTCACTTTACGCGGCGCGGAAGGCGAATCGGTTTTGATTTCCCTGGACTTTGAAGGCATTGCCGTTTCCACCGGTTCAGCCTGCGCCTCCAATAGCCTTAAGTCATCGGAAGTTTTGGAAGCGATGGGCGTTTCCGAAGAAGATTCGCATTATTCAATCCGCTTCACGCTCGGCAAGGATAATACTGCCGCCGAAATAGACAAAGTAATTAAAATTTTGCCCGGTATAGTCGAAAAACTTAGAAAGATGAATCCGGTTTACGGAAAATAACCAATATTGGTTATTTGATATTGGATATTTATGAGAGTATTACTGGTAATAACGAAGGCCGTGGTCGGCGGGGCTCAGACTTCCGTTTTGAATCTGGCGCGGGAAATGAAGCGGCGTGGACACGAAGTGGTTGTTGGCTTTGGCGACGGCGACTGGCTGCCGGCTGAATTGGACAAGGAAAAAATTCCTTTCGTCAGATTTTCACGGCTGAAGCGGACGCACAATCCTTTGGCCAGCCTTTTTTTTATCGGGGAAATGAAGAATTTTTTGGATAAAAATAAATTTGACGCCGTCCATTTTAACAGTTCCAACGCTTTGCCCGGCGCTGTCGGCGTGAAGCTGACCGACCGCAAAATCAAGACTGTTTTCACTTTTCGGGGAATGTCGATGCTCGACGAACATTATCGATCCGCCGGAATTTTAAAATTCGCTTATTGGTTGTTTTTTAAATTCTGCCTTTTATTCATCGATGCGCCGGTTTTCGTCTCCCAAGAAAATTTTGATAAATTCGGCCAAGGGCAGCTGACTAAAAAAGGAAAGATGATTCATAACGGCCTTGATCCGGCCAAGATGAATTTTGTTTCGCGCGGCGAAGCGATTAAATTTTTTTCGCAAAAATCCGGAATTAATTTGGCGGAAAAATATCTGATCGGCTCGATTGGCCGGCTGGATTATGCCAAAAATTACGAATTTTTGATAAAAGTTTTTCCGAAAATTCTGGCAATCAGGCCGGATGCGGTCGCGGTGATAGTTGGCGAAGGAGAAAAACGCGAGCTTTATGAAAATTTAATCAAAGAAGGAGAGCTGAAAGATAAGATTTTTTTAATCGGCAATGTCGAAAATGGCGCCCGCTATATGCGCGGCTTTGATTTGCTGGCGATGCCATCCCGCTACGAAGGATTGCCTATTTCTTTGATCGAAGGATTATTCGCGGAGTTGCCCATAATAGCGTCTAAAGTCGGCGGCAATGCCGAGGTCGCCGGTATTGAGGATGAAATTTATGCTTTAGACGATGAGGAAGATTTTTTGAAAAAATTCCGCGCTTTGCAGGACATTGATGTCTTGGATAAAATTTTGAAAAATAATCGCCAACAGGCAGAAAAATTCAATTTGCAGAATACCGCGGACGAGTACGAGAATATTTATTCAGATCAAATCCAATAAAAATTCAATTTTAAAATTTAAAATTTAGATTTGGGATTTTGTCATATGTCCAAAATATTACACCTAATCACCGGCGTCCACGCGGGCGGGGGAGCGGAAAAAATGCTGCTCTCGACTTTGCCGTACTTACAGAGCGCCGAACATGCAGTCTGCGTCCT
>JAQUPS010000016.1 GCA_028716485.1 Patescibacteria group bacterium | reverse complement strand
ATGCCGAGGTCGCCGGTATTGAGGATGAAATTTATGCTTTAGACGATGAGGAAGATTTTTTGAAAAAATTCCGCGCTTTGCAGGATGTCGATATTTTAGACCGGGTCTTGCGCGTCAATCATGCGCAGGCGGCGAAATTCACTTTGCAGAATACGGCGGACGGGTACGAAAAGATTTATCAAGATTAAATTCCAAATCTAAATTTTAAATTTTAAAATAAAGCTCAAAAACCCAAATCTAAAAAATTTAATATTTTTTTAATTTTGATATTTTGATTTATTTTAAAATTTAAAATTGAGATTTTGTCGTATGTCCAAAATATTACACCTAATCACCGGCGTCCACGCGGGCGGGGGAGCGGAAAAAATGCTGCTCTCGACTTTGCCGTACTTACAGAGCGCCGAACATGCAGTCTGCGTCCTGAAAGGCAAGGGCGAAATCGGAAAGGCGCTGGAAGAAAAAGGCGTGAAGGTTTTTTATTTGGAAATGAAAAATTATTTTGATTTTGGCGCGATCAAGAGATATAAAGACGTGGTAAAAAATTTTCAGCCTGATTTGCAGGTGAATTATCTGATCCACGCCGATATTTTCGGCCGCCTGTTTGCCAAAAAAGCCGGCGTGAAAAAATTGGTTTCCTATATCCGCAATCGCCACACCAACCCGCTTTTTAAAGTTTTGGATTTTTTAACTTTATCCTCGGTGGATTATCTTCTAACCAATAGTTCGGCCGTGTTGGATTTTTACCGCCGAGTTTATCATTTTCCCGCGGCTCGCTCCTCTTTTATCGCTAACGGAATCGATTTGGCGCCGCTGCCGGAATTCGACCGGGAAAAATTAAAAGCGGAATTAGGAATTGATGGCGATGATTTTGTAATAATTTCCGCGGCCCGTTTGCATAAGCAAAAAGATTTGCCAACACTGTTGCGCGCCTTGGCTATTGTCAAAGAAAAAGGATTCATCAAGCCCAAATTATTACTGGCCGGGATCGGTTCGGAAAAAGAAGAATTGGAACAGCTGGCCAGAGCCCTGGATTCAGAGGATAACGTGAAATTTTTAGGAATCAGGCAGGATGTTCCGAACTTGCTGGCGATTGCTGGAGCTTTTGTCCTGCCTTCTTTGCATGAGGGAATGAGCAATGCGTTATTGGAAGCGATGAAAGAAGGCTGTCCGGCCATTGTTTCCGCTATTCCGGAAAATGCCGAGTTAATCAAAGACAAAGAAAACGGTTTGACATTCATTCCGGGCAACGAAACAGAGCTGGCGGAAAAAATAATGGCGGTCGCCGCTTCGCCTTTGGTGGCCGGCAAACTGGCCGATAAAGCTAAAATTACCGTCGCCGGCTATGATATTAAAAAAATAATCAAACAGCTGGATGATTTTTTCACTTCCAGGCTTGCCGAACGGAAAAAAATAATTTGGATTGCCAATGATACTAACGAGATTTATCTGAATTTTTTTCGCGCCTTGGGCGAACAGCGCCCCGAATTGGATTTATTCCTGATCGCCGGCGAAAAGAAAGCTGACTTTGGCGCGGAAAAATATTTCCGCTGGCAAATTTTTTCTTTTGCCTATCGCCGGATTTTCAATCTGCTTTTTCTGCCGGTTCGGCTGCTGGCGCGGATCAGGGGCAAACAAGCCGATACTTTCAATTTGGATTATTACCGCGGCCTTAACGCGCTTTTAAAAAAAGAAAATCCTGATTTGGTGATGGCCAATCTTTATCTGCAGCCGACCAGCTGGCAGGCGCTGTGGTATTGCCTGTTTCACCGCAAGCCTTTGCTTTTATTGGAGGAAAAGAAGAATCTGGGACGTACGCGCCTGCGCCGGTTTTTCTCGGTTATCGAGTTGGCGCTGGCCGCGCCGCTTTTGCTTTTCGTCAAGAAAATTTATAGCTATACCGCCGACGGCCTGGCTTTCGAGAAAAAATATTTTCCGGTCTGGAATAAAGAAAAAATCGAATTACTGCCGGCGACGGTGGACACGAGAATTTTTTTCAATCAACATTTGCCCAAAGACGATGGCCGGCTGAAAATATTCATTACCGCCCGGGTGGTGCCGTTCAAACGCTATGAAGATATTTTTCGCGCCGTTAAAGTTATTAAAGATAAAGGATTGATCAATGTCGTCTTGAATATCCGGGGCGATCGGACCAGCCTTTTCGGCGAGGGAGCTTATAAGGTCGAACTTGATTATCTGATCGAACAGCTGGGTATCCGCGCTTGCCTCAATTTTTTACCGCCTTCAACTTACGAAAAACAGATTGATAACTACAATAATAATGATATTTTTGTCTTACCCTCGGTCAACGAGCCGATCGGCATCGTGGTGCCGGAAGCCATGGCTTGCGGCTTGCCGGTGATTATTTCTAATACTTGCGGCTCAAAAACTTATGTGAAAAACGGCGTCAACGGCTACATTTTCAAGACTTTTGATTTTTTCGATTTGGCGGAAAAAATAATTTTATTATCCGATCCGGAACGGCGGAAACAAATGGGCGAGGCGGCGGAGAAGACAATCAGAGAGGAATTTGATTCCCGCCTGATTGCCGATATCTTTTTTGAGAAAATAAAAAACCTGCTTTAACAGGTTTGCCGGAACGCAATATCTTGCGTTCCGATAAATTATTAGGCGGCGCGGGTGGAAATAATTATTTCCCGAAATGGCGCGCCCGTGCCGAATTTCATCAGTGATTCCATCTGGCCGTTCCTCTTGATGATCAAATCGCCATTGACTTCTGAACCGGCGCTTTTGTTCGACCCGACAATGAAAAGTCCGCCGTCTTTCAGAGAGGAAAAAATATTAGCCGTTATTTTTTTTACTTCGTCAGGGCTGAAATACGAAAAATTGAGGACGTTCATCGCTCTGATGATGTCGAATTCATCGGAACTTTTTTGAAACAGATCGTGGCTTTCGACGCGAAAATTGCTTCTTGATTTTGCCAGATCAAGAACCTTGTTTTGCATCAAAGTTATTTTTTGCTTTTCGTCCCCCTTGATCTTTATGAAAAAATTTCTGAACAGCGGGATAAGCAGCAGCCAAGTCAGAATGAAATTTACCGGGTAAAGAAGGGTTTTTTTGATTTTGAAGCGCCAAGCTCTTTTGGGCGAGTAAATATTCAAGACAAAAGGAGGCAAAATGATTTGCAGAATTTTTCCGTTTTCATCTTTGACGATTTTTTTTGCCTTGTCCTTTATGTCGTAAAAAACCTCGACGAACATGTTTTTATCCGAAGCGGTAAAGTCGATAGCGGGAAAAATCTTTTCCAATTTTAAAAATAAATCAAGGCTGGTTCGGCCGTCCGATACGGCTAAGTCGCTAATTTTATATTTTTTATCGTGATCCAGATTTTTTTCCAGGTAAGCGATGATTTTTTCGTCAAAATCTTCAAAGCGTTGAGCATGAGTTTTTTTATAGGAGCCGTCGGAAAAGGCAAAATTCAGAACCATTTCTTGCGCCAATGCCTGTTTTTGCTGGTCCAATTGCCCGATTTGAGCATACAAATCAATGGCAATCGGCCGGTTAGCTGCGCCAGAGATTTTGCCCAAATTTAATGATAATTGGCTAATATTATATATTCCCGATTGATACATAAGCTATTCCATTATAATATGTTTTATGATAACATATACCAGTAATATAAGCAAAATGAAAGAAAAAAAGAAAATCTGTTTTGTGTCCCTATTCGCCTATGGAATATTCAATCCGGCGGCAAATTTGAAGTTCGGCGGCTCGGAAACCCAGCTGTATTTTTTAGCGCAAAAATTGGCTGCCAATCCTGATTTCGCGGTGAGTTTTATCGTTTTAGATGTCGGGCAAGCCGCGGTCGAATCAATTGATAATATAAATTTACTCAAGGCGTATAAGCGCGGCGGAGGATTGGTTAAGATGATTGCCGGTTTTTTCAAATTAATCGCGGCTTTGCGCAAGGCTGACCCGGATATAATAATTTGCCGGGCTTTTGGCCGGGAAGTGGGCGTGAGCGCTTTGTATGCCAAAATTTTCGGCAAAAAATTAGTTTATTGTTTTGCCAACGACCACGACGCCGACGGTAAGTTTTTTCACGGCTTGTCGGGCAAGATTTTTCAGTTCGGTTTTATGAACGCCGACCTGTATGTGGCGCAATCGCAATTTCAAGCGGCTGAGTTTAAAAAAAGATTTAAGAAGAAGAGCGATAAAATCAGCCTGATTAAAAACAGCTGGCCAGCCGAAGCGCTATCGACTGCGGAAAAAGAATTTATTTTATGGGTTGGCAGTTCGTCAGAATTAAAAAGACCGGATATTTTTTTGGATTTGGCAGAGGAATTCCCGCAGGAAAAATTCGTTATGGTGATAGCGAAAAGCAAGCAGGATGGAAACAAGTGGGAAGATATCGTGAATCGCGGCAATAATATCGGCAATCTTCGATTGATTGAAAGCGTGCCTTTTAAAGAGATTGACGCTTATTTTGCCAAAGCGAAAGTTTTGGTCAGTACTTCTTCTTCCGAAGGATTTCCCAATGTTTTTTTGCAGGCCGCTCGCGCCAAAACTCCGATTTTAAGCCTGGTAGTCAATCCGGATGGATTCATCGTTGAATTTCAAGCCGGTTTTGCCACCGGCGGCGATTACGCGCTGATGAAAACCAGACTGGCCGGACTGCTGGACGATGAAAACTTGCGCCGCCAGATGGGCGAAAATGCTTATCAATATTTGAAACAGGAGCATGATATAAATAATAATATTGAGAAGTGGAAAAAAATTCTTTATTCATTCTGAACCCCCTTGTCATTCCGACCGGAGCGCGCCTCGCGCGAAGCGGAGGAATCCCTTTCCTTCCGGATAACGGCGGCATCAGGCAAGAAAGCGATCCCTCGGCTCCGCTTCGCTTCGCTCGAGATGACAAAAAGGGAAAGTAAACCGGGATGGCAGATATTTTATGAAAATAGCCATAATTACTAAGCGTTTCCATACCAATCTATATTTCACCGTCAAAGCCTTGCAAGAAGCCGGACATTCGGTAGAGCTTTTGGTTTGGCGCAAAGGTTTTTCGGAAAAATATGATATTATCGAGCCGTTCGTTATTGGCTATTCGGACTGGAGTTTGGCATTGCTCAAATTGATCGAGAAGATCAAAAGCGGAAAAATCCGCAATTTTCTGAAATATCAGCTTCCTTTCATTAATTTGGAAGAAATGATTGATTTTAAAAAATTAAAAAATAAGCTGAAAGAAATTAAGCCGGATGTTGTTTTAGTCCGGGCTTACCCCAATCTTACTTTTTTCAGAATGATTTGCCAGGCAAGAAAGGCTTGCCGGAATGTTTTTCTGATGGCGCAGACGGCCGAGCATTATGGCGAAACAATCAGCAAAAAAATATACTTATTCGTTTTAAAAAATATTTTAGGCGTCAAAGGTTTAATCACTCCGCTGAAAAATTCCCTGGACAAGCATGATAATTTTTTTGTTTATCTGCCTTTCGTGATCGAAGCGGCGGACTTTAATAAAGAATATTTCCGCGGCGATAAAATTAATATTTTCAGCGTGGGCAAATTCGTCCGGCGCAAAGATCATCTGGCTTTGCTTGAAGCTGTCAACAGCTTAAAAGATAAATATGATTTATCTCTCACGATTATCGGCGAAAAAGTCGAGGAAAAAGTCTGGCAAGAGATTAATGATTATATTTCCGCTAATAACTTAGAAAAGATCGTGGCAATAAAATCCAATCTGCCTTATCAGGAAGTCTTAGCAAGCTACAAAAATTATGATTTATTCGTTCTGCCAAGTTATAACGAGCCGGCGGCTTATTCGCCGCTCGAAGCCATGGCTGCCAAGCTGCCCGTCATCGTCTCCGATACTTGCGGCACAAAGTGTTATATAATAGAAGGAGAGAACGGTTATATTTTTAAAAGCCATAATGCGGCTGATTTGGCTGCAAAGATTGAGAAAATAATCAGCGATCGCGATAAGCTGAAATTAATGGGAGCAGTAGCGTTTAGAATGGTTCGGAGCGAACATTCAATGGAGGTTTTCCAAAAAAAATTTAAAGCCTTGTTGGAAGGTTCGTCATTCTAAAGAGCGAACCGCCATTATTTGTCATCCCGAGCGCCGCGCGAGGGATCTGTTGTCCGATAATGCATACAGCAACTAAGCAAAAGAACGTTTTTAATAAAAATTCCGGCCATAAAAATTTGGAGTTCCTGTAATATAGATCCTTCGCGCGGCGCTCAGGATGACAAGAATATTACAGACAAGAAAGTGTATGAAAAAGAAAATAATTGAAATAATCAGAAATAACGAATATTTAAGAAAGAAATTCTTGACTTTTTCCCTTTGGCTGAATAATTTATCTTACTCGCTGATTAAGGCCTTTGTCACCCCTAAGGGTGGCGTTCATCCCAAGCACGCGATTATGGATTATCATCAATTTTTTGTGGATAATGTTTTGGCCACTGATAAAGTTCTGGATATCGGCTGCGGCAACGGCGCGGTGGCCGATGATATTGCCGGCAAAGCAACGCGAGTCATCGGCATCGATATTGCCGACAAAAACATCAGAATGGCTAAGGAAAAATTTAAGCGCGCCAATTTGGAATTTGTCTTGGGCGATTGTTTGACATTTGATTTTTCCAGCCTTGGTATTGCTAAGTTTGATAAGATAATTTTATCCAATGTTTTAGAACACCTCGAAGCCAGGATTGAATTTTTAAATAAACTTCACAAATTATCCGAGACGATTTTATTGCGCGTCCCGCTCATCACCCGTGATTGGCTGGCGGTTTATAAAAAAGAACACGGCTATAAATATAAATTAAGTTCGGATCACAAAATCGAATATGCCGAAGAAATTTTACAGGACGAGCTCGCGCGAAGCGGCTGGAAGATTAAAAATTTTAAAGCGATCTTCGGCGAGATTTGGGCGGTGGTGATAAGCGCTAATTAATATGATGCCGGCAAAAATAATAAAATTCAAAGACGCGGTTAAAAATATTTTCGATCGAACTAATCGGCTGATTTATGTCGCGGAAACCAACGATTGGATAGTCAAATGGGTGGGCGAGCATGTGGTCGATCAGCTTAATCAAAAAGGCCTGATTAAAGGCCGGGTATCTTTAAGTTCGTTCGGTCTGCGGAATAAAATCATCCATTTCGGTTCGATTAATTCTTTTATGAAAAACGGCCGCGGGAAAATCGGCGCGGGAAATAAAATCATTGTTTCCTGGTTTCATGTCGTGCCGGATGATGAGCGCCTTAATCATATCAATGATATCAACGAACGCGTTGATTTGGTTCTGACTTCGTGCCAGACCACCAGAAAAGAATTGATTAAAAACGGATTAAGAGACGATAAAATCATTGTCGTGCCGCTCGGAGCTGATTTAAATGATTTTAAAGTTCTGCCGGCGGATAAAAAAGCGGAAATTAAAAAGAACTTGGGTTTGCCGGCGGATAAAATTATTATCGGCTCGTTTCAGAAAGACGGCAACGGCTGGGGCGAGGGGCTTGAGCCAAAATTGATCAAAGGGCCGGATGTTTTTTGCGATGTCGTTATTGGGCTGGCGCAAAAATATCCCATTGAGGTTTTGTTGACCGGTCCGGCGCGCGGTTATGTCAAAAATCGGCTAAAAGCCGCCGGTGTGCCGTATTTGCATCATATTTTGGCTAAACAAAAAGACTTGGTTGATTATTATAATTGCCTGGATTTGTATCTTATCGGCTCAAGAGTGGAGGGCGGCCCGGAATCGCTTGTTGAATCCTGGGCGACCGGCGTGCCGGTGGTCTCGACGCGGATGGGTATGCCGGCCGACATAATCGTTGACGGCCAAAACGGAATAACCGCCGAAGTCGGCGACGTCGAAGGCTTGGCTGCGGCATCAGAAAAGATTATCACAGACAATATTTTACGGGAAAAGATAATAAGCAATGCGCTCACCGAGGTAAAAAAATACGGCTGGGATGAATTGGCCGTTGATTATTACGAAAAAGTTTATAAAAGATTATCAGCATGAAAATAAATATTTTGGCCGAATTGAAAGAAGGGGCTTGGGGCGGGGGAAATCAATTTCTCAAGGCTTTGCGTAAAGAATTTATCGCTCTTAATGTTTATGAGGTTGACCCGGAAAAAGCGGACATCATTTTATTCAACAGTTTTCCTTTTCGGGAAGAATATCGTTTTCGGCAAATCGCCAAGCTGAAAAGATCAGGCAAGCTGATCATCCATCGGGTTGACGGGCCGATTTCGGAAATCAGAGGAAGCGATTTGGCGATTGATAAAATAATCTTTTCTTTTAATGATTTATTCGCCGCCGGCACTGTTTTCCAGTCAAATTGGAGCAGAGTTGAAAATTATAAGCTGGGAATGAAAAAGAAGCCGCTCGAAGCTGTAATCATTAACGCCCCTGACTCCGGTATTTTTAATCAACAGGAGAAATCGGCTTTTAATAAAGAAAAAATAAAACTGATCGCGACCAGCTGGTCGGCCAATCCCAAAAAAGGTTTCGCGGTTTATGAATATCTGGACGCCAATCTGGATTTCTCCAAGTATCAAATGTCTTTTTTTGGCAATTCCCCGGTTGAGTTCAAGAATATTATCAAGCACGCCCCGGTAAACAGCCTGGAACTCGCCGAAGAATTGAAAAAACACGATATTTTCATCACCGCCTCGCAGAAAGATCCTTGTTCGAATTCGCTAATCGAAGCTTTAAGCTGCGGCTTGCCGGCAGTTGTTCTTAATGACGGCGGCCATCCGGAAATTGTCGGCAACGGCGGGGAGATTTTTAACAATGAGGCGGATATTCTGGTTAAAATTGATCAGGTGGCGGAGAATTATGAATCGTATCAAGCGCGGATAAAGGTGGCGACCATCAAAGGGGCGGCGCGGCAATATCTTGATTTTATCGGCGAAGCATACGATATTTCTGATAAAAAAGGAAATAATGCGGTTAGATCCGGTAATTTTAGTTATTATCGGATGCTGTCGGCGGTTTATTTTTGGAAATTTACCGGCCTGATCAAAGGAAGAACGAAAAGAATGTTAAAAGGTTAATTTATGGAAAACAGCGCTGAGTTAAAATGGATTTTTAAATTAAGGGATGAGCTCCCGGGTTTTTTGGGCAGGCTAAATGGAAAAAACCGGGACGGCTTTTATCATTATTCTTTGTCCGGCGATTTTTTCGGCGAAAATATCAAATGGGGGCTGGGCAACGCGGTTTTTTTCTTGAAAATAATTTACACGCTTAATTCGGAGAACGCTTACCAGGCAGAAACCGCGGCCGCGATAAAATTCGTCAAAAGTTTTCAGCGAAAAAACGGCTTGATTTATGATCCTCTAATTAATTGGCTGGCAACTCCGGGGCGGATTATTTCCGCTGTGAAAAATCAGGATTGGGAAGATATTATCGGCGCGGAAACCAAACGCGCGGAAACCCGCCAGGCTTTTTCCGCTCTGGAATTATTCGGCGCCAAACCCGACCATTTTTTTGAGAATATCCCGAAAGACCGGGGCGAAGTCGGCGAATATTTATCACGGCTTGATTGGACCGTCCCCTGGGGAGCGGGCAGCCATTTCAGCCATTTGTTGTTTTTTCTGAAGCGCAGCGATCTGGCGAACAAAGAAGACTTAATTACTTTCGCCATCGACTGGGTAAACGCTTTGCAGCATCCGGAAAACGGTTTTTGGTATCAGAATGATCCGGAAATCGGCCAAAAAATAAATGGCGCGATGAAAATAATTTCCGGCCTGATTGCCGTCGGCCGCGTTGATTTTAAATTCGCCGAAAAGATAATCGATAATTGCCTGGCGGCCAAAAACGACCGGCACGCCTGCGATAATTTCAATATCGTCTATGTTTTGAAATATTGCCGGCAAGTTTCCGGTGGCAATTACCGCGAGGAAGAAATTCGCGATTTTATGCTGAAACGCCTTGGAATTTATCGCGAATACTATCACGAGGCCGAAGGCGGATTTTCTTTCAATAAGACCCGTCCGAAAAAATCCTATTACGGCGCGCTTATCAACCGCGGCAAGCCCGAACCCGATATCCACGGCACAGTGCTGTATCTTTGGGGGATTAGCGTCATCGCCCAGGTTTTGGGGATTGACAAACAATTAGGATTTAAGGAGTTTGTAACTTAACAGCCCATTTTACCCGTTACTATATATTTAGCTAATATTAAATAATATGTTGTTTGCCTTGACAAGAATAATTACCAGATGTATAATATAATTATCAATTTAGTAATACTAAATATAAAATACAAATATGAATAATATATTCTATAATCGTAAAATTTATCCCAATATTAAAGAACATCTATTGAATAGGCAAATTACGGTGATAACCGGAATGAGGCGTGTCGGAAAAACTACCCTGGTAAACAAAATCCTTTCCGAGGTAAAAAGCAAAAATAAGGCTTTTTTTGATTTGCAAAAAATAAGCAATCGCGAGCTTTTCGCGCAGAAAAATTATGACAATATAATCCTTGATTTAAGCCGTCAGGGAATAAGGGTGGAAGAAAAAATTTATTTGGCCATCGACGAGATTCAACTGCTGCCGGAAATAACCGGCGCGATCAAATATTTATACGATCATTATGATATAAAATTTATCATTACCGGATCCAGTTCTTATTATTTAAAAAATTTTTTCAGCGAATCTCTTTCCGGCCGCAAGAAGATATTTGAGCTTTATCCTTTGGATTTTGGAGAATTTTTGGAATTCAAACAGATTAAATGGAGGGCAGGCGGATTTTTAAGCGCAAAATTTTCTTCGACCGAATATGAGAGGTTGAGAAATTTTTATGAAGAATATCTTGAATTCGGCGGTTTTCCAGAGGTTGTTCTGCTCTCTGCCGAAAAAGAAAAGCGCGATTTGCTGTCTGACATCATCAGTTCCTATTTGAATATCGATATAAAAAATTTGTCGGATTTCAGAGATTCGCAAAATTTATATAATTTGATAAAAATGCTGGCGGCGCGCGCCGGGGCGAAATTAGATTATTCAAAGCTGGCGAGCCTAAGCGGCTTGTCTCGGCCGACGGTTATGAATTATCTTAACTTGTTTGAAAAGACGTATTTAATCAGCCGCGTGCCGGTCTATACGAAAAATATTGATCGGGAAATCGTCAAAGCGCAAAAAATTTATTTTAATGATAACGGCTTTTTGAATATTTTGGCGGATTTAAGCGGCGGAGCCAAATTTGAAAACGCGGTTTTTAATCAGCTGAAAAGCAAGGGCGAGGTGAGATATTATTCCTTAAAGAACGGGCGGGAAATAGATTTTGTTTTGGATAAAAAAACAGCCCTGGAGACGAAAGAAAATCCGACTAAGGCGGATTTGAAAAATCTTGCGGAATTGTCAAAAACCGCCGGTTTGCCGGAGTATCGTTTGATCGGCCGCCATCAAGCGGCGAAGTTCGCCGATTATATCTGGGGCGGAGAGATAAAATAAGAATACTTGGAGGCGATACGAAGGTAAAAAATCCTATTACGGCGCGCTTATCAACCGCGGCAAGCCCGAGCCAGACATCCATGGCACAGTCTTATACCTCTGGGGCATCAGCATCATCGCCCAGGTTTTGGGGATTGATGAGAAATTAGGATTTAAGGAGTTCATGACATAAAAATTACTACCTTTATGAAATAATCAAGCAGCTTGACCGAACCAAAGGGCGGTCATCAACGACCACCCTATTTTTTTGTAAATTTTTCCATATAATTTTTGATATTTTTACGGATTGTCGCCGCGGCTTATTTTTTATATCCGCAAGATACCGATAGCTGTTTCTGTTTATCATCAAGTCAGAAATAGTGGAATTTAACAGTATTTATCGGTAAAGTCTCCTAACCTTTGACACTTTTTTAAAATATCCTTAGAATGGAAATGGTAATAGCAATAGCTTGCACCTTAACATACGCTCGCCAAAAATTGGCGGGGTTAAATAATTTCACGCACACAACCCGGGGGATTAATTATGCGCGTACTTTTTGTAACAAAAAATTTCGTGATCGAACCATTGGGAATAATGTATCTGATGTCAGCCCTGAAAAAAGCCGGACACCGGCCGGATATAATTCAGACTGACAGAGAGGATATCGATGCTTATATCCGGAAGTTCAAGCCGCAGATTATCGCTTACAGTCTGATCACCGGTACTCATATTTATTTTCAGGAACTCAATCGCGGATTAAAGAAAAAGTTTTCCTTTATTTCCTTGTTCGGCGGCGCTCACGCCACCTTTTTCACCGATGATCTGATGAAAGACGAAGCGGTTGATATCGCCTGTCTCGGCGAGGGGGAAGAAACTTTGGTCGAACTGGCCGATTCCATCGAACTGGGGAAAGAATATCACGCGATAAAGAACCTGTGGGTCAGGCTGGGCGGACAGATTCATAAAAATGACGTCCGCCAACTGCAAAAGTTAGACGCGATTGATTTTCCCGAGCGAGACATAATTTACCAGAAATACGGCGACTGCCGATCGAATCCGATCAAGAATATCATCGCCACCAGAGGCTGCCCTTTCAACTGCCCTTACTGCTATAATCACCAGATTAAAAAGATCTATGCCGATAAGGGCGCCTATGTCCGGCAAAGGTCGATCGATAACGTATTCGCCGAACTGATCGAGATCAAGGGAAAATATCCGGTCAAACTGTTTTATTTTCAAGATGATATCTTTGCCTTCAATAAGAATTGGCTCAGAGAATTCACCCGGCGCTACCCCGCTGAAATCGGAGTTAGTTTCCACTGCCATTTAAGAGTCGGCTTGGCCGATCGGGAAGCGGTTTCTTCACTGGCGGCAGCCGGCTGCAGCAGCGTTTCTTTCGCTGTCGAAGCTGGCAATGACAAAATCCGCAATGAGATACTCGGCAGAAGAATGAGCAAAGAACAGATTCTGAATCTGGCAAAGATGTTGCGCGAAGCTAATATCAAATTCCGTACTTTAAACATGGTCGGTTTGCCCGGAGGTAGCATCATAACCGATCTTGAAACCCTCGAATTGAACATTAAATGCCAACCGGATTTGGGCTGGGCCGGAATCTTTCAGCCATATCCCAAAACCGAGCTTTATCAAAAGGCTAAGGATTTGAACTTGTGCGGGGAGATTGAACTGCATAAATTCAATACTTTTTTTGGCGATTCTGTTTTGAACCTTCCGGACAAAAATAAGATAGCCAATATTCAGCGCCTCTTCTCCCTTATCGTTTCTTGGCCGATACTATTTCCCCTAACCAGGTTTCTTGTCAGCCTGCCGTTTAATAATTTCTATTCCAAGATCCATGACAGCTGGAAAAATTATTGTAACGGCAAGATCTATCGTATCGGCAGCGCCAAGAAGAAGCAGCGTGCCATTGCAAATTCCAACTAAACGACTAAATTGGTTCGAGCACGGTCCGCCATAGCGAGACTGCGACAGAACCAAATTAAAACGCAAAGGGTGGTCATTGATGACCACCCTATTTTTTTAGAAATTTTTTACAATATCATATCGAATCAAATATTTGTTCCAGCTGTTCGGCCATCTTTCGGCAGGTGAAATTTTCCAGAACTTTTCTCCGTCCGCCAGCGGCGATTTTGTCCCGCAAAGCCTTATTCTCCAATAAGGTTTTTATTTTTTCCCGCAAGTCGGCCGCGTTTTCCGGCTCGTAAAAAAGGCAATCCTCGCCATCAACGAACATTTCCTCAATCGCCTGGGCGCGGGAAATTATCACCGCCGCGCCCGAGGCCATCAGCTGCAGATCGGAACTCAAGCCGGCTGATTCTTCTTTTAATCTGACGCTGGGGATGACAGCGAAGAGCGCCTGGGTATATAATTTTTTCAATCCGTCTCCGGGAGAAACATTGCTGAGGATTTCAACCATTTCCGATCGGGAGTCGACCGGAATTTTAGTCGCTATCTTTAGATTGATATTTCCTGGCAGAGCTTTGATCAGCGTCTGGAAATCGCGATTCCGGTCATTACCGACGGAAAGGATGAAATTTTGTTTTTCTATGCCGGGCAAAGGCCGCCAGTAATCAATATTGGTGCCGAGCCGAAAAGTTTTCACCAGCTCCGGCCGGAGGCGGAAATTATCCTTCAAACTTTGGCCGGCGCAGTCTGACAAGGCGAGCACAACAGCGGCTTTGGCCAGCAGTGAAGAAATGAAGCCGCGGACGAAAGGGAAGCGCCGGAAATTTTTTACCTTTTCCGGCAGACCCATCATTATTACGACAAGCTTTGCCTTGACAAAGCCCAGCTTCTTCCAAAAGCATAATCCGAAACCGATGCCGTCGTTGACGCAGACGATAACATCGGCGTTCTTGATCTGTTTTTTTAATAAAGGATAGGCTTCCAAGGCGATGCCCAGGCGGGTAATCTTCATGAAAGGTATTTCCAGCCAATGCCAGAAATGGCCGGCCAAACCTTTTATTTCTCCCCGCGGAAGATTGGCCAGACTTTTTTCATATTGGCCCTCGTCAAGGAAATTATAACCAAGCAAAGATTCCAAGCGGCCGCCCGGGTCTTGGTTGTTTTCTATCAGCTTCTTCAAAGCCGCATCCTTGGTGATGAATAATATTTTTTTCTTCATAGTCTAAAACATGCCGGAATAAACATTGCTTAATCCGTCGATATTCTCGTATTTTTTGTCATAAAGCGGATTAAGGATATCGGCGTAATATCGGGCGACAGCGCCGGCTCGATAATTGGAATAAATGCTCATCAATTTTTTTCCATTCTCGCGGTCATAGATTTCCGCCACCAGGCCATAGCTGTTATCCGCCACGAATTTTTTGATCGAATCATTCGCTTCCGAATTCGCTATATCCGATACCGCTGCCAGGAAACGGTCATAATTTGATAATCTTCCGGAATTCAGCAAAGCATTCAGGTCGCCTTCGCCTTCAGCCGCCGAGTAGTACCAGATGGAATCATCGTTCGCCAGGATGCCGATTTTTTCTTTTTGCATGCCGCCCTTGCCCGGAATAATGATTCGGGAAGCTTCCAGCTTATTTTCTCTGACCAAATAAGCGAGGCTCTTGCCGCCGGTATCATTATTTTTTATTTCCCGGTTGATGGAGCCGTAGATGGCAATCGGTTTTAAAAAAATATTCAGATTATACAAAACGCCCAGTGAATAAAAAAGATTCACTAAAACCAAGAAATAGATCAATAATGTCTTTTTGCCCTCCGACCAAAGCAGGCTGATCAGGATGCAGGCCGGAACCAGGGCGTAAACGATATAAGCATCTTGCCAGGAGCCGGAAACCAAGAAAATTAAAAAATAAGATAAAAAAATCAAAGCGATCAACAGGGTTTTCCGGTTGATTTTTGATTTTAAAGCGAAGAGCGCCGCCAACAGACCCAGAAAAATAGCGCCGCCTTGGGTAAGAAAGACGCTGATCAATCGGACGATGTCGGGAGAAAAAGATTTGTAATCGCTGCCTGATTGTCCGGCGAACTTCTCAAAAAGACGCAAGAGGTAGCCGCTGTTTATGCCGAACTTAAGGGAGATGATCGCCGCGGCCGCGTAGATGATAATCGGGAGCAAAAAAATCAGACTTAGCCAATTAAGATAGATTTTTTTGGCGTTGCTGAAAAAAGTTTTCCAATCCGCCGAACTGGCCGCGAGCACGGCCAGATTGAAAAATAGGCCGACCATAAACGCGTTATCGGCGCCGATATAAAAGGCCAGGGAAAGAAAATATAAGATTTTATTTTTGGCGGCCGGCTGTTCAATGGTTTTTAAGAGCAGGTAAAGCGAAAGATAAAGGAATATTATTGAGATGATCTGCGGACCGGTGTGCAGGCGGCTTAAGCCGATATGAACCGGCAGGAAAGCGATTAATAAAGCGGATAACAAAGCGCTCTTTTCACCCAATAATTTTTTGACGAAAAGATAGACAGCGGCAATGCTCGTCACCCCCCAGATGGCGCAGATGAAAACGAGCAGCGGTTCGCTGATTGCCAAGCCTAAAAGCTTGAAAAAAATAAAATAAAAAAAGAAAGGAAGCAGGATCACGGTGAAGCCGTGCCGGAACTGGAAAATTTGGAAAAAGAAATTTCCGATCGGCGGATGGAATTTTAAGAGCGAGGTATGGAAAAGCCGCAAAGACGCGAGGATATGGCCGGCGGTATCGCCGTCGGTGATGAACAGATTGGGATAAATCATCCGGATCGCGAAGGCGGCCGCCAGGATTAAAATGAATAAAACAGGTATTTTTTTCGGGGAAAAATTTAATTGCATAAAATTCGGGCGGAAAGTTTTTTCGCTTCCCTGATCGCGAAGTTGATGCCGCGATCTTCGGGGAATATCTGAGAAAAATTCAGCAGATAGATGTCCGTTCCCGGGATCCGGTATTCCGGGATTTTTTCCAAATAAGCGCAGTCCACGACATGCTGGGCGTTTTTTTGCTTGAAAACGCGCTTGGCGGTTATGGCGCTTTCCGTGAAGGCGGGAAATATTCTTTTTAAATAAGAGAAGAATGTCGTTTCGATTTCCGTTTCGCTTTTGGCAAAAAGCGAATCATCCGTCGGAAGATATGAGCCCAGATAGTAGATATTTTCATTGTCATAGCCGGTTTTGTCCACCAGGTTGGTGTGCTGGATAAAAGCCAGAAAAGGCGAAGCCGGATCATTGATATTATACCAATAATAATCGCCGAGCGATTGCGGGCTGGAGAAAATCGCGCATATCACCCCGAGATATTTTATCCGCTTTAGCTTATTCAAATAGTCCGGGCTGATATCGGGATTGTCCGCCAAGCTTTGATAAAATTCATTGGAAGGAATGGCGCAGATCAATCGGTCATAGCCGTGAACTTCGCCGTTAGATAGGATGATTTTTTTATCCCGAGAAATTATTTTTACGAGCTCGGCGTTAAAATGGAATTTGACGCCGTTTTTTTCGCATTCGGTTTTCAAGGCGTCGATCAAAATTTGCAGACTGCCTTTGAGATAGCCCAATTTTTCGCCGGATTTTCCCTTGTCCCTCGATTTGCCCCGGGTATGGATCCTGGCCCAGAACCAGGCCATGGAAATCTCCCCGCTGGCCTGGTGGAATTTCCCTTCCAGCAGCGGCTGCCAGACGATTTCGTAAGCCCGCAGGCCGCAATGCTTTTTCAGCCATTGTTCGGCGGGGATGGCGGCCAGAGCCTGCCAATTATTCGTTCTTTGCAGATATAATAAAGAAAATCCGAGGCGCATTTTATCCCACAGCTTCAAAGGTTTGAATTTTAACAGGTCGAGCGGCGTCCGGAAGGAATACGCTTTGCCCCGGTAATAAATAGCGAGAGAACTGTCCAGCCAGGATATTTTTTCATCCAGTCCGAGTTCGCGCAAAAGATTCAAGACATTGCTGTCGGTTTTAAAAAAATGATGATAGAATTTTTCGATCATCGTGCCGTTAAAAGAGAAAGACCCGGCTAAGCCGCCCAATTGGTTGTCTTTTTCGAATATTTCTATCGCTTGGCCTTTTTTGGCAAGCTCATAGGCGGCTACCAGGCCGCTCAAACCGCCGCCGATAATTAATATTTTTGACATAAAATTTTTTAACTTCAACGTTGGTAAAAAAATAGAGCCTGGCGGCATTGTCCGGTCAGGCAGATTTTCGACGGATTATCATATTAACAGTCCGCCGCTCCCGCTATTTTCGAAATTTACCAAATCTTTAACGATATAGAAAGGGCGATTCTGGACTTCGGTGTAAATGCGCGAGGCATATTCGCCGATAACGCCCAAAAAAATGATCTGCAAGCCGCCGATGAAAAAAAGCGCGGCGACAATCAGGCGGGAATAGAAAAAAGGAAAATCGGGTGAAAATAATTTGCCGATCAGGACAGCAGCTAATCCTAAAAATCCGAGCAAAGCGATTACTGAGCCGGAAATAAGAATTAGTTTGGGAAGAAAGTCCGAAAAGCCGAGAACTCCATCCATGGCCAGCTTGATCATCCGCTTGACGCTGTAATTTGATTTTCCATGCAGCCTTTTCTCGCGGTCATAGAGGACGAAAGAAGTCTGGAAACCGACATAAGACGACAGGCCGCGCAAAAAGCGGTTTTTTTCCGGGCATTTTTTCAGCGCCTCAACGACTTTCCTGTCCATCAGCCGAAAATCGCCGGTGTCGACAGCGATGTTTAAATAAGTGATTTTGTTAAGCATCCGATAAAACAGGTGGGCGGTAAGTTTTTTAAGGAAAGAATCTTTTCGCGAGCGGCGCTTAGCATAGACTATCTCATTTCCTTTTTCCCACCCAGCAATCAACTCCAGGCAAATTTCAGGCGGATCTTGCAGGTCGCTGTCAATGGTGATGACAGCGTCGCCGGCGCTGTAGTCGATTCCGGCGCTTATCGCTTGCTGGTGCCCGAAATTCCGGGAAAAATTAATCAGCTTCACGCAGTTATCGGTTTGTCCGATTTCTCTGATGGCTTTTTCCGAATTGTCCTTGCTGCCGTCATTGATAAAGATAATTTCCAGCGCGTAATTGTTCAATTTAGCCTTAATGCTTCGCAGTTTATCAAAAAGCAGAGGGATGTTTTGCTCCTCGTTATAGACAGGAATGATGATTGAAATTTTTTTCATATGGTAAGCTTACCCTTATTTTGGCGGGAAATCAATAGTTCCAGCGGCCGGTAATAATTATTTCGGCCGGTATTTTTCGTCTAAATATTCGGAATTTTGGTTTTTTACCCGCCAGAGAACCAGGGGAGTCTTTATGGCAATACTGCTCTTAAAAGTTTCCGCCACCCAGAAGTTGAAATCGCGGTCAGCGCCGCGGCCTTTTAATGATGGCCTGATACGTTCGTAAGCCTGCCGGAATCGGCAGCGGGACAAGATTTCTTTTTTGAAAAGCGGCATGCTGGCCGCACAAGGATACGGATATTGGCTGGTCAGAAATTTCGTATCGATTTTTCTTAATATTTTTTCCAGAATATTTTTGGCTCCGCTCCGCGGATAAGGATGCGGAAATAATTTCGGTTTGGTTCTTCGCGCTAAGGCCAATATTTTCTTGGTCGTGATAATATCCTTATTGGTAATTTGATAATCCAGCCACCGGCAATTATATTCGTCGCGGTATTGCTGCCAATCGACATTGACGTGCATCACGTTGTATTTTTTCATCAGCTCATATTGAAATTCGATGCGATTGGAGCAGGAGCCGTCATCATCGTCCTGGAAAGTTATCAAATCGCCTTTGGCCAGGCTCATTCCATAATTGCGCGCTTGCCAGCCCGCATTGATATTCACGCCATTGGGGGCTAAGCGGTCCGGGTCGTTGTCAGACAGCCGGGCAAAACTGATCGAAGGATATTTATCCAAATATGGCTGAACAATCGCCAGGATATCATTCTCGCTATGGTCGTCAATAATGATAATTTCCAGATTTTTATAAGTTTGAGCCAGCATCGCGTCAATAGCCGACCGAAGTTCGTCCGGTTTAGAATTATAGCAGGGGATAATGACGGAAATCAAAGGATTGTCCATAATTATTTTTTAACCGCTTTAATAAAATACGCCCTGGGTTTTAATTCTTCTCCCAGATAGCTGATCTCGATATTTTTAAAATATTCTTTTAATAATTCCTGCCAGCCTTGCCGGGTGATCCGCCAGTAATCGCCGTAATTTTCGCCGTGCAGCTCTTTATCAAACGGACAGCTTAATAAAATCGCGCCGCCGCTTTTTAAAACCGCGCTTATTTTTTCCATCGCTGTAAACGGATGGCTGACATGCTCCATGACATCGGTGCAGATGATCAAATCAAAATATCCAGGCTTGAAATAATCATCCAGCTTAAGCAAATCGCCGGCAATATCCACGTTTTCGGTTTTTGTTCTGTCAAAAGAAACGATATGGCAGCCGGAAACATCGGACAATCTGTTCTTGGTCCAGGCCCATTGTCCCGAGCCTAAATCCAGGATTTCTCCGGACGGGGATAACAGATTTTTTTCCAAAAAAGCCGCCAGGGCTTCCCGATAAGAAGGAACTCTATCTTTTTTATCGATTAAGCTTGCCAGCCGATTCAGCAGGGCGATTTTTTTCCGCAATAACCGAAGCAAAAATTGTTTTAAGACCGATAACATGGCAAATTATTATTAGATATTTCCCAAATCAATGTGGCCTAGATTTTTCAAGTTGGAATACAGCTGGTCGAATTTTCGGTCGTAAATTTCCACCGGGAAAGTTTGCAACGGTTTGGCGCCGTCCAGCTCGTATATTTTTATTACCGGCACGTTGCCGATAGTAACGATTGCTTCCAGCTTGTAGCGAGGATTGGCGGCGAGAAAATCATAGACCCGCTGATTGGTCTTTTCATCCGCTAAAAGCACCGGGTATTTTTTGAGGATTTCGGGGGTATAGGCGGCGATTATTTTAGCTTTATTTATATATTGGATTTTATCGTTTATCCTCCGCCCGATATGGATTGTCGACGCCTGGTAAGCGACGGTATAAAAGAAAAATTCCTTCGGCCATTCCTTGAAGTTTTTCTCTTTAGAAACATAAGGCAGGGGAGAGACGGCGAGATAATTTCTCGCGATATAGCCCAAAGTTTTAATACCGGTGTTTTGGATATCGGCAAAATGGTAGGGGCACCAGATTGTCTGGCAAGCATCCAGAACATGGCTGTCCCGCTCGATAAAATAACGGGGGTTATCGAGAAAATTATTCGGTTTAAAATTTATATTGTATAAAATGGCCTGTGTCCAGCCGGCGGCGACGAGTATGGCTACCAGCGCTAAGCGGAGTTTTTTATTTTTTATAGCAGCTAAAACATAAATCAGCATCATCAAGCCGGAAAAATATAATTCGTAAGAATAGGCTTCGGAGCCCATGGCCACGAAAATGAGCAGGAAGAAAGCCAGGGTGAAAAAAATCACGCAGCTTTTCAGGAAGGCATCGCTTTTTTTAAAATCAACGATGGATTTGAAGTAAGCCGCGAAGATGGCCGGCCAGAGGACGAAACCGGCCAAACCAAAGCCGGCCAGCATAAAATCAGCGATTGTTTTCCAGCCATAGCTGGGAGGCAGGTCTGATTTGGAGAGAATTTTCAGCATAATTCCGAAACTTTCGCCGAATTCATGTTTGGCGGCATAAACCGCGGCGATTTCCGCGAGAATAAGCAAGACCGGCAGCCAGGTCCACGGCATCTTGATTATCTTCAAGCATTCCTGTTTAAAACTTTTTTCCGATTGATCTTTGGCCAGTAAAAAGACCAGGGCGTAGATAATATAAAATATTCCGCCGAAGAAAAAACCCGGAGTGGCCAAAATATACCAGCAGCAAGTCAAGCAGAAAAAGAGGAATGATTTATCTTTTTGTTTTTTTAAATAATCATCCAGGAAGTATAAGCCGGCGATAAACGGCAGCCAGGCATAAGTCTGCCACCAGCCGATTTTAATCATCAGCATTATATAAGGGGCGGAGCAGATCAGGGCGAAAAAGAAAAAAGCTTTTTGCTTGCCGGCTATCTTCCGCAGCAATAGCCAAACGGCGGCAAAAATTAAAAAGCCGGCGATGAGATAAGATGAATTTATCGTCACCTCGGTCAAAGGAATTTTAATCGCATCCAGTAGGGTGAAAATCGGCCAAAAAATAACGGAACGCATAATTCCGTGGTCATTGGATAAAATCTGAAAAAAAGGATTGGCATAAATAGCCGAAGGGTTCAAGGAGAACGTCAGCCGGGAATCGGACAGGCGCAAAATGTCCAGCAGTTCAATCGCGTTGTCCGGGTGGATATTGATGTTGATCGGATTCCAAAAAAACGGAATAAAAAGAACAAAAACCGCCAGCAACTGAATAATAATTTTTCTTTTGGCGCCGAGCATATATTTTTTTGTTATTAGTATGTTTGAAAATTTAATCGCCAGAGTTTAATAAATAAAGAAATCCACCGGCGAAGCCGGTCGTCCGAGGTTTCCTCTTGCGGACGAAGTCAGTTTGGCCTAAGGTATAGCAATAACTAATTTTTTAGTTAAACCTATGCCTCAAGACAAT
>JAQUPS010000015.1 GCA_028716485.1 Patescibacteria group bacterium | reverse complement strand
GATTGTCTTGAGGCATAGGTTTAACTAAAAAATTAGTTATTGCTATACCTTAGGCCAAACTGACTTCGTCCGCAAGAGGAAACCTCGGACGACCGGCTTCGCCGGTGGATTTCTTTATTTATTAAAATTTTTGAATTTATTAATTAATTGCCCTGGTAATTTTTATAATTCCAAATCTCAAATATCTAATTTCTAATCTCAAAATTATTTTCCTCTCAGTATTCTCGCTCGGCTGTATGAAATCAAGCATAATTCCAGCAAGGCGATGCCGACGATCAGAAAAACGATATTCAGCCAGGTGAAAAGGTGATGAGACAAAAGGAATAAAGCGGCGAGAATTAAAATAACGAATAAAAATGACTGGCGAAAAGCTTCGCCGACCGCCCGGAAAGCTAACTGCTGTTTCAAGAGCCAGAAGCGAAATAGAAAACCGATAATTGTGCTCGTTCCCAAGAGCGATAAAAACAATGAAGCGTAGAACATCGCGAACCCCGGCCAGTTGGTAGTATTCGGATTAATACTGATGACTACGCCGGCAAAAACCCCCCAGCAGACGAGGGTCATGGCGATCATCAAGATCAAATAATTTTTCAGGGTCATAATTATGAAATTCCAAATCTCAATTTTTAATTTTAAAATAAAGTTTAAATCTCAAATTTAAAATTGGGATTTTTGATTTATTTTAAAATTTAGATTTGCGATTTTAGATTTTTTGCAGCTGCTCTTTTAATTTTCCCAATTCCGTTTCCGCTTTTGCCAATTTTCCCTTCTCAATCGCGACGACTTTTTCCGGCGCTTTGCCGACAAAATCAGCGTTGGACAATTTGCCGTTTAAGGCGGCGGCGAATTTTTCCAGATTGGCTATTTCTTTTTCCAGTCTGACTTTTTCTTTCTCCGTATCGACCGCGCCTAACAAATATATTTCAATTTCGCCCACGGCCGCGTAGATCGCTCCGTCGATTTTTTCGCCTTTGGCTGATATTTTCAAATCGCTGATTCCGGTTTTCAAGCTCTTGATCAAAATTTCATTCTGTATGACCAGCTCGACTTTATCGCCGGCATAAATCACCGCCTTGATCTTGCGCGCCGGTTCGACTTTATTTTCCGCTCGCGCATTGCGGATGGCGGTGATAATATTTTTCGCCAATTCAAATCCATTTTTTTTGTCATTCTGAGCGCCGCGCGAAGAATCTAAAATAGATCCTTCGGCTCGCTTATCGCTTGCCTCAGGATGACAAAGAGAAGGATATTTTTCCACCATCAACATCGAATCATTGAATTTATGCCAAATGACTTCAGTGACGAAAGGCGCGAAAGGATGCAAAAGCTTTAAAATAGTGCGCAAAACATAAATTAAAATCGCTTTTTTATTGGCGCTCTCTTCGAATTTGCTCGCTTCCAGATACCAGTCAGCCAAATCATTCCAAATAAAATCGATCAGTTTCTCTCCTGCTGCCGAGAAAGCGAAATCATCCAAATTTTTCCGGACTTCGGCGATCAAATTTTCACAGCGGTTCAAGATCCAAGCCTCAACGCCAGTTAAACTTTCTTCGTCTATTTTTAACTTTTCATTTTTAATTTTTAATTCGCCAAGAATATATCGGGAAACATTCCAAAGCTTGTTGACGAAATTACGCTGCGCCTCGATTTTTTCCCAGGACATCCGCGAATTATTTCCCGGCGTATTGCCGATTAACAGTGAAAGTCGCAAAGCGTCGGTGCCGTATTTTGCAATCACGTCCAGCGGATCGATGCCATTGCCTTTGGACTTGGACATCTTCTTGCCTTTCTCATCCAAAATCATGCCGTGCAGATAGACATTGCTAAACGGCTTTTCGCCCAAAGCATAATAAGACATCAAAATCATCCGCGAGACCCAAAGCGTCAAGATTTCAGAGCCGGTTTCCAACACGGCCGTGGGATGAAATTTCGCCAAATCACCCGATTTTATCCCATTTTTATAAGTATCCGGCCAGCCTAAAGTCGAGAACGTCCACATACCCGAAGAAAACCAAGTGTCCAACGTGTCCTCATCCTGAATCCATCCCTCACCCTCCGGCGCGGCCTCCCCAACATAAATTTCTTCTTCCGTTATTTTTAACTTTTCACTTTTAACTTTTAACTTATAGTATGCCGGAATCCTGTGGCCGAACCAAATCTGGCGCGAGACGCACCAGTCGTGCAGATTATTCATCCAATTCTCGTATTGGCTTTGAAATCTTTCCGGCGTGAATTTGATTTCACCTGACGTCGCGGCTTCCAGTGAAATTTCTTTCAAAGATTTTCCGCCCAAACGTTCCAGTTTCTTATCGACATCGACAAACCATTGTTTCGAAGGAATCGGCTCGACCGAAGTATCGCAGCGATAGCATTGTGAAAGATTGTTGGAAATATCTTCTTCTTTTTCCAGCAAGCCGGCTTCGCGCAGGCGCTCGACGATTTTTTCGCGGGCATCCAAGGCGCGCAAGCCGGAGTATTCGCCAAATCCGGGATGGATTTTCGCGCTCTCATCGATAACTTTCACCACTGGCAATTCATTTTTCTGCGCCATCTGCCAATCAACCATCGAATGCGCCGGCGTTACGCCCAAAGCGCCCGTGCCAAAACTCATTTCCACGCCGCGGTCGGCGATAATTTTTATTTTCAGCGGCACGCCGACAAAATTAACCTCGAAAGTCGAGCCGATATATTTCTTGTAGCGCTCGTCAGACGGATTAACCGCCACCGCCGTGTCGCCTAATTTTGTTTCCGGCCGGGTGGTGGAAATCGCCAGCGGAAAATCCTTGGAATATTTAAAAGTATATAACTTGGCCGTCTGCTCTTTGTATTCCACTTCATCGTCGGCCAAAGTCGATTGGCACCTGGGACACCAATTTATCACCCGCTCGCCGCGATAGATCACGCCGTCGCGATACATATCAATGAACATTTTTTTCACTGCCCGGCCGCGTTGTTCATCAAGCGTAAAAGCCAAACGCGACCAATCGAGTGAGGCGCCCATTTTCTTGATCTGATTCAAAATCGTCTTTTGCGTTCCGAGCGCGAATTCATTCACTTCGGCCAAAAATTTTTCCCGCCCCAAATCATGCCGCGTCTTGCCCGTTTCCTTGAATAATCTTTTTTCCACCACATTCTGCGTGGCAATCGCCGCGTGATCCGTTCCCGGCACCCAAAGCGCGCGAAAACCGTTCATCCTTTTATACCTGGTCAGTAAATCTTCCACGGCGATCATCACCGCGTGCCCGACATGCAATTTGTCAGTCACATTGGGCGGCGGCAGAACGATCGTATGACTGGGCGCATCAGCCGGCAAAACCAAATTGTCCGGATTATAAAATCCCGAATCTTCCCATTCCTTATTAATAGCATCTTCGTAATCGGCCGGATTATATTGTTTCTCGAAATCCATATTCATAAAAATTGCCTGGCTATATAATGCGAATACTGCGAATTATACGCGAATGCCGCGAATATTTTACTGAAATTTAGCGCGCATTCAGCTAATATTTCCTTTATTTATAATATAAGGTTATCAAAACAAAGCTGTTTTGGCAAGGCGGAATCAATTATAAATTATAAATTACGGATTACAAATTTCGGCATAAAAGGTTGTGTTTTCGGCCGATTTTTATTATACTATAATGTTGGCCAAATCTTATTGACACTGCCATATATTAAGTATAAGATTAGATTTTTGAAGAAAAATTAGAGAGAAATATTAATCAGCATCGCCCCTTAGGCAAGAGCGATATTTATAACGGCGCAAAACTCAATGCTGAATCAGCACCAGCAGATTTTCGAACAGATTAAGAAAGCGAAAAATATTCTAATCGCTTTTTCATCCAATTGGAACGGCGACAATATCGCCAGCGCTTTGGCGTTAAATTTATTTTTGAAAAAAATCGGCAAGAAAGCGGAAATAATTTCCAGCAAATCGGAAGGTGGCACGGCGATGGAAATCAAAAGCAAAGCGTTCTCATTTTTGCCCGGCTTTGAGGAAATAAAGCGCATCGCCCGCGAAATGAATAAATTCGTCATCTCGCTTAATCTCGCCAAAGCGCAGATCAAAGGCGTAAAATACCGGCTGGAATCAGGCGCGGCCAAATTCATCGTCACGCCGCAAAAAGGAACTTTTAGCGCCGAGGACGTAAAAATTGAAACCGAAGATGCCAAATATGATTTGATTATTATTTTGGATACGCCGGACATGGAAGGGCTGGGCAGATTATTTTCCGAAAACCGGCAATTTTTTTACGCCACGCCGATTATCAATATTGATCATCACTCGTCAAACGAAGAATACGGCCAAATAAATTTAATCCAAATCAACGCCGTGGCCACTTCAGAAATTATTTTTTCCCTGTTTTGCTCTTATGATGAAAATTTATTCGACGCCGACATCGCCACTTGCCTTTTGACCGGCATTATTTCCAAAACCAAAAATTTCAAAACCGCCAACGTCACGCCGGATACTTTGGCGGCCACCTCGACGCTCATTTCCCGCGACGCGCGCCGCGAAGAGATTGTCAACCAGCTTTACCGCTCCCGCGGCCTCGGCGCCCTGAAACTTTGGGGAATAATCTTAAACCGCCTGACCTATGCCAAAAACGGCCAAATCATCTGGTCAGCCGTCACCAATAATGATTTCATCAAGACCGCCACTTCCAAAACTGATTTGAATGATATAATCGACGAATTAATCGCCAACATTCCCGAAGCCAAAGTAATTATAATTTTCTATGAAATCGCCGACGCCGCCGGCAATCTTACCGCCAGCTTTCTGGTCCATTCGCCGAAAAACATCAACGTCCTTGATCTTACTCGCGACTATAATCCCAAAGGCGATGAAAAAATGGCGGAGATAGAAACCAAAAAACAATTGGAAGAAATCAGAGAGGAAATAATCGAATTGATTGATAAAAAAATCAGCCAATACGCCGGTTAATTTTATATCCGCGACAATGTTTTAACATTCCCAAATACGATTGCCGGCTTTGCTTGAATTTTTCTTCGGAAATCAAACCGCTTCGTAATTGTCCGCGTCCGGCTGAAAGTCTTTTAAGCATCCGCCTTTTCGTTTTTACTCGCAAAATCCGATGGTCGGGAAAATTTACCATCCCGAGAAAATCAACGCCCGAAGCGATGGTCTTGATAAAAACCTTATCAGGATGCAATTCTAATTTTAATTCATCTCTTAAAAATTTCCTAATGGCCGGGATTAAATCTTCCAGCCATTTTTTGTTTTCCGAAAAAATCACGAAATCGTCGGCATAACGGATATAGTATTTAACTTTTAACTTATGCTTTATGAATTGATCAAATTTATTCAGATAAATATTTACGAAAAGCTGGGAAGTTAAATTGCCAAGCGGTAAGCCGACGCCGTTGGCTTTGGCGGAAAAACTTTTGATTATTTTTTCCAAAAGCCAGATAATATTTTTATCAGGGATATATTCATTCAAAATTTTCAAGAGGATATTCTGATCAATGCTGGCAAAAAACTTCCTAATATCGCCCTTCAAAACATAGCAAGTCCGTGTATTGTTTTTGCTGGCTTGATAGGCAAATCGGCGGAATTTATCCAACGCACAATGCGTTCCTTTGTTGATTTGGCAGGAATAGGAATCGGCAATGAATGTTCTGACGAAAAACGGATACAAAATACGATAAACGGCGTGATGCAGAAGCCGGTCGCGGACGCCGGCTTTATGAATGTCTCTCGGTTTTGGATCATTAATCTTAAAGGCTTCATATCCGCCGTGTTCGTAGGCATGATACAATAAATCGTGATGAAGCGAAAAAATATTATCCATCAAATTAGCCGAAAATATCTGGACATCTTTTCGGCTTCGCTTCCCCCTTAAAAACTCCTGCCAAGCTTCTAATAAATTATCTAAATTAATAATATCTTCAAATTTATGGCTCAATTGGCTTTTCATTCTTCTAATAATACCCCCCCCCTTACGGTTTGCAACTGATTCCTTTACTCGCCAAAACCAAAGAACTCTATCTTGAATGGTATGGCTGTCAAAAAATCTTGCCCAAAGAACATCGCTTTTCTCTGGGGCAAAAAATTGATGTAATGTTTATCGAAATAATTGAGGCGATTTCCGCCGCCAGTTTTTTGGCGCGAACAGAAAAATTGCCTCATGTCCGATTGGCTATCAGGAAAACCGATGTCTTAAAAATATTTCTCCTCCTCCTTTGGGAGACAAAATCGCTCGATACCAAAAAATTCATTTTTCTCTCGGAAAAAATCAACGAAATCGGAAAAATGCTCGGCGGCTGGAACGGCCAATTGATAAAACAAAACTCCCCTATTAAAAAATAATGGGGGAGAAAAAAGAGAGTTGCGAGGGCCGCCGGATTGTTAGAGTTGAAGTTGTTGTCGAGCCAGTTGTAGTTCCAGTTCCACTGCGAACCGTTCCAGTTGAGACAGCGGACACAGAGGCCGCCGTCGGCATCGCGAAATGTCCGGAGCGCCGCCTATTTCACTGCCCATTGAATACTCTCCGGGCTGAATCTTATCCGGCATCTTAAATGCCTTAGTGCTCCAGACCAAGTTTCTTTATTTTTTCAAAATATTTTCGTGTCGCTCTACCCAAAACCTTGGTCATGAATATTCTGGAGCACGAAAATATTAGCTTCGGCGGCGGGAAACCGTAATCGCCCGCGCATTAACCCATTGCTTTTCATATTTTACCACAAAAAAAGGCCCTGGAAAAATTATTCCAAGGCCAAAGGACAAAAGTCCAAGAGCAAAAAACTAAATTCAAAAAACCAAGATCAACTTGCGAGGGCCGCCGGATTGTTAGAGTTGAAGCTGCCGTCGAGCCAGTTGTAGTCCCAGCCCCACTGCGAACCGCCCCAGTGGAGACAGCGGACACAGAGGCCGCCGTCGGCATCGCGATAAATAGTTCCCCAAAAGAAAACATATTTATCTTTCCATTCTTTCGGGATAAGAGTAACCCTAACCAATAAATAATCCAGGACATTGGCGTTTAACACTGGCTTGTCTGCCAGCTCTTGGCGGAGATCATTTCCGCAAATCATTCCCTTGTTCTGTTTTTTGGACAGATAAAGAGAAATTTTTTGCGGATCAAATTTCCACTGGCCGCCCTTACGATGTTCTTCCACTTTCCAGTTCTCTGGAACAAATGGCTGGGTGTCGCAGTCGATCAGATGCTCAATGGTTTTGATTTCCGCACGGTCATGGAGAATGTCCAAAATTTTCTGCAAATCGCTTTGCTTCAATTTTGTAACATCTTCCGAGGTAAAACCTGCCGCATCTAATGCATCGGCCAATTGATTCATTGCGCCAATCGAACGGTTTGAAGACATTGTCTTCTCCTTCTTTTTTGCAACATCGTTCTTGTGAACTCGTTGCGGTTTTTGCTGTTAGACTGAATCGTTATGATTTTCGCCACAGCAGAAAAACATCTATAATAGACGGCTTTCCGCTGTGGCCAAACGCAAATTAAATATTTTAAAGAGCTTAGATTCGTACTAATATGATAGCATATTTTAAGAAAAAAGTCAATAGCTAAGAACTAATCACATAAAGCCCTTGAAAAATATAATCTTACGTGTTAAATTGGTTATTGACGTCCCGGAAAAAGAGCGTCCATAGCTCAGTTGGTTACCTGCCTGCCGGCAGGCAGGGAGCGCGGCCCCATAAAACTAGAGTCAAGATAGTTCGAGCTCAAAACGAGAGCGTCCATAGCTCAGTTGGTTAGAGCACGGCTCTTATAAAGCCGGGGTCGATGGTTCGAGTCCATCTGGACGCACAGTTCAAAGTACGAATTTCGAGTTTCGAATTAAGAATTAAACTTTTCAATTCGCACTTCGAACTTTGCACTTCGAAATTTAAGAAGGGGCGGTTAGCTCAGTTGGTTACCTGCCTGCCGGCAGGCAGGGAGCACGGCTCTTATAAAGCCGGGGTCGATGGTTCGAGTCCATCTGGACGCACACGAATATTACAGGGAGCGTTACATTAATTCTACACATTTAAGTAAATTAAATCTACAAGCAAGGGCAATTAGCTCAGTTGGTTAGAGCGTTACATTGACATTGTAAAGGTCACTGGTTCGAATCCAGTATTGCCCACCAAGATAAAGATAAGGGGGAAGAAATAATAAATAAGAAAATACGGATAAATTTTCTTCTTTCTTATTTCTTCTCTCTTATTTGTTATGAAAAAATTCCAAAGGAAAATCGAGGATTTCGTCTGCGAAAATTGCGGGGCGGAAGTGAAAGGCAACGGCTATACCAACCATTGTCCGAATTGTTTGTGGAGCAAACACGTCGATATCAATCCGGGCGACCGCGCCTCGGAATGCGGCGGACTGATGAAGCCGATTGATATTGAACTTAAAGACGGCGAGTATGTCTTAACCCAGCACTGCTTAAAATGCGGGCATACCAGAAAAAATAAAACGGTCAAAGAAGATAATTTTGATAAAATAATCGAACTTTCCAAAAATAAAATTTTTACCATCTGAATCGGAAGGTCGCCATAAGCCTTCCGGTTTTTTCTTGCTTAAACTGCCTGGAAATTATATAATGTAGCCATTGAAACGATTGCCGGCTCACAAAATATACCGACTCTTGATTTTTTTCTGAATAACGCCGGGAATATACCCTCCCCGTCAGGCCGCGGCGGCCTGCCACCCCTCCCGAGGAGGGGACTTATCAAGATCGATTAATCTTTATGTTCAAAATGTTTAAAAAAAAATCCGGGCAAGAGCTCGCTAACGCGCCGGAGAAGGCGCGCGGCTGGCTGAAAGAAGATTTTGAGGAAGGCCAGCTGTCCATCGACGTTTACGAAACGGAAAAAAATATCGTCATCAAATCCACCATCGCCGGCGTCAAACCGGACGACTTGGATATCACCATCGACAACGATATGCTAACTATCCGAGGCCATCGCCACGATGAAGCCAAGGAAGAAGGCCGGGATTATCTTTATCAGGAATGCTACTGGGGGTCTTTTTCGCGCTCGGTGATTCTGCCGGTGGAAGTTGATGCCAAAAAAATCGACGCCTCGCTGGAAAACGGGGTCCTTACTATTGTCTTGAAAAAAATCAAAAAAGCTGGTAAAGTGGGGGTCAGAATTAAGAATTAAGAAAAAAAATCACATGAAAATTGTTTTCAGCATCGACAAGATAGAAGATGGGAGGGCAGCGCTTAATGATGGTGGCGGAAAAACAATTTTTTGGCCGCTGGATAAATTACCGGCGGGCGCCAAAGAAAAAGATAAAATAACTTTCAATATCGGCGAAGATAAAAATCTGGCCAAGGATATTTTGAATGAAATACTGACGGAAAAATAATCAATCACATGCTCGCTTTCTTCAAAAAACCGGAGGGAGAAGATAAGAAGCCCCGTCATTGGCCGCTATATTTAACGGCTGTTTTTTTTATTTTGGCCGACATTGCCGTCGCCTCGTATTTTATTTTTGAAGAAAATTATAAAAATAAGGCTTATCCGGGCGTGAGCGTCGGCCGGCTGTCCTTGGGCGGAAAAACCGCCGATGAAGCGAGAAAGATCATCGAAACAAAAATTAATGACATCAATCAGAACGGCATAAGATTCAATTACGACCAAAGCGAGGCGACTGTCACCCCGATAATATCTTCTTTCAACGGCGACATCGCCCTGCAAGTCATCAACTTTAATACGGACGACATGGTCAGCCGCGCCGTTAGCATCGGCCGTAATGGAGGGATTTACCACAATATCCGGGAACAGCTTGCGGCCATGCTTAGCGGCTGGCGGATTCCAGCTTCTTTTTCCACTAACGATGATCTGATTAAAAAAATACTGGCTGATAATTTCGGCCGGTTCGCCGCGCCCGCCGAAAACGCCAAACTATTCGCCACTACTACCGTCGAGTCCGGAAAAAAAGAGCTTAGTTTGGAAATCAACGATGAAAAACTGGGCTATGAGTTCGATTATGACCAAGTTTTGCTCAGAATGAAAGCTGATTTGGAAAAATTTGATAACTCGCCGATAGAATTATTTCCGGTTAAAAGTTACCCGGACATTGGCAAGAACGATATTGCGCCGTTCTTAAGCTCCGCGCAAAAATTTTTAGAAGATTCCGCGCTGACTCTGGTCTATGCCGACAAAAAATGGCCGGTGGCCAAAGAAAAATTCGCCGCCTGGCTGACGGTCGACCGCGCCACTGGCTCTAAAATCGCGCTGGATTTGGATAAAAGTAAAATCAACGATTTTTTAAACCAAAAAGCGGCGCCGCAAATCGAAATTCCCCCGGCTGACGCGCGGTTTCAAATTACTGACGGACGCGTGGTGCAATTTTCCAAAAGCCAAATCGGAATGAAAATAGACTTGGATCAGACTTATAAAAATCTCCAAGCCGACTTCTTGAAGGGCGGAAAAAATACGGTAAATATCGCCGTCGCCACGGTAACGAGCGCCATCGGCGAGGGCCAAACCAACAATCTCGGCATTACCGAAATTATCGGCACCGGCCATTCCAATTTTGCCGGCTCGCCCAAAAATCGCATCCACAATATCGGCGTTGGCGCGGCCTCGCTGAACGGATTATTAATTCCTCCTGGCACGGAATTCTCCGTTGATAAATCGTTGGGTGAAGTAACCGCCGCCACCGGCTATTTGCCGGAAATGACAATCATGGGGGACAAAACCGTGGCGCAATACGGCGGCGGACTCTGCCAGATCGGCACCACGGTTTTCCGCGCCGCTCTTGCTTCCGGGTTCCCGATTACCGCCCGGCAAGCCCATTCCTACCGCGTCGTTTACTACGAGCCGGCCGGAACTGACGCGACGATTTACCAGCCCTGGCCCGACTTGCGCTTCATCAATGACTCGCCGAATTATATTCTCATCCAAACCCGCATCAGCGGCAATGATTTGTATTTTGATTTTTGGGGCACCAAGGACGGCCGCATTGTCGAGGAAAGCGACCCGACGATTTATAATATAGTCAAACCTCTGCCGACCAAATATACGGAAACTTTAAGCCTGCCGCCCGGCCAAAAAAAATGCACCGAGCGCGCTCACAACGGCGCCGATGCTTTCTTCGATTATAAAGTCACTTACCCCGACGGCACGGTCAAACAAAAAAGATTTACTTCTCATTATGTCCCCTGGCGAGAAGTCTGCCTGATCGGCGTCGCCCAGCTCTCAACCTCAACCCCGGCGACTATAAAATAAAACATAAAAATCCGCCTTAAGCGGATTTTTTATACCTTCATTTTTAATTTTTAATTGATAATTTTTAATTTATTTTTTTGCTCCTGGCAAAAAAATAAAGACCGGCTCAAACGGGAAGGCAAGAAAATTTTCGTTAGGGTTCTTCGAGCCTGGTTCTGGTTGCGAAATCATCCGTCGCAAGCTTCCAAAAAATTCGTCAAAAGGCGAATCCGGAAAGCATTAAATCTTTCTTTCAAAAGTATCTAAACCACAACCAGGCCCAAAAATCCTAAGAGAAAATCCCCATGCTTGTCGTGCCTACCCCGTTTCAACCGGCCTTATTTACCAGATATCAAATGTCTGATATCGGATTTCGGATTATTAAAAATCTTATTATATTAGCACGCGGATAAATAATTGTCAAGCTTTTTGGGCTAATTTTTTAGAGTTTATCAATAAAATAGCTAATATTAAATAAAATAACCCACGATCAGACAAAGAGGGCTTGCCGGCAAGCCCTCTTTTTTAATATGTGATATAATAGAAGCGCAAATATTAAATCTATGCTTATCGAGGTAAAAAATTTAGTTAAAGAATACCGCAACGAAGATGTCATTACCAGCGTGCTGCGCGGCCTTAACTTTGAAATTAAAAAAGGCGAATTTGTTTCCATTATGGGTCCGAGCGGCTCGGGAAAATCTACTCTGATGCATATCCTCGGCCTGCTCGATCGGCCGACCAGCGGCGTTTATAAATTCGACGGCCGCAATACGGAAAATCTGGATGACAATGAGCTGGCGATGATGCGCAATGAAAAAATCGGTTTTGTTTTTCAGGCTTTCAACCTTCTGCCGCGCACCAATGTTTTGGAAAACGTGAAGCTGCCGCTTTTGTATTCCAAGAAAAAAATCGATGCCGAGACGCGCGCCAAGAAAGTTCTGGAATCCGTCGGGCTCGGGCATCGCCTGGAATATTTCACCAACCAAATTTCCGGCGGCGAAAAACAGCGCGTCGCCATCGCCCGCGCCCTGGTGAATGAGCCGGAAATTATTTTCGCCGACGAACCGACCGGCAATCTGGATTCCAAGTCCGGCATCCAAGTGATGGAAATCTTCCAGAAATTGAACGATGCCGGCCATACCATCATTTTAGTCACCCACGAAACCGCCACGGCCGAATACGCCGACCGGATCATCAAGATCCGCGACGGCGAAATTGTCGGCGACGAAAAAGTCCATAACAAGCGGCGCGGCGACGGAAATGGACAGCTCAAATAAAATTTTAAATCTTGAAATAATGATTCAATTCTTGAATTTTTAAAATTTTAAAATTGATAAATTATTTCAAAATTCAAAATTTAAAATTCAGGGCGTATTTATGATAAACTTCGTAAAACAGTGTGCCAAAGCTTCGCTGGCCTCGCTTCTCGCCAACAAAACGAGAAGTTTTTTAACTATGCTCGGCATCATCATCGGCGTAGCCGCGGTAATTATTATTATGTCTTTGGGAGCCGGCGCGCAGAACCTGATCATTTCGCAGATTAAATCTTTCGGCACCAATAAAATCGGCATATTGCCGGGCAAAGCTGATTCAAACGGCCCGCCAGCCTCGGCTTTGGGCATTGTCATCACCTCGTTAAAATTCGAGGATGCGCAAGCCTTGCGCAATAATCCCAACATTCCTCATCTTTCCGGAGTAGTCGCTTATGACAATTCTTCGGAAACTTTAAACTATCAGAATGCTTCTTATACCACTTCAGTCCAGGGGGCGTCCGGCGATTATTTTACCGTGGAAGGCGGCGATTTAGCCGACGGGCGATTCTTTACCGACGCCGAGGAACAGGCTACGGCTCACGTTGTTGTCCTGGGCGATACGGTCAAGAATGAATTATTCGGCGACTCTCCGGCAGTCGGCGCCAACATCAAAATCCGCAATCATATTTTTCAGGTAATCGGCGTGATGAAAAAAAGAGGGACGATCTTGGTGCAGAATTACGATGATATGGTGATTATTCCCAACCAAACAATGCGCAAAACAGTATTGGGCATTGATTATTTAAATTTTATCCGCGCCACCGTCGATAACGAAAGCAATATGGCGGAAACGGTTGCTGAAATCAAGGAAGTTTTGCGCACCAGGCATGCCATCACCGACCAAAGCGGCAGTTCGGATGATTTCAATGTCCGTAACAGCGCCGACGCGCTCGCCTTGATAACCACTGTTACCAATGCCCTGAAATTTTTCCTCGCCGCCATGGCCGGCTTGTCGCTTCTGGTGGGCGGCATCGGCATTATGAATATCATGTTAGTCGCGGTCAACGAACGCACTCGTGAAATCGGTTTGCGCAAAGCGGTCGGCGCTTCGAACGCCAATATTATTTTACAATTTTTAATCGAGACGATTATCATCACCACGCTGGGCGGACTGATCGGCATTATTGTCGGCGCTTTGATCTCTTTTTTGGCATCTTTGATTATCAAAAGCCTGGGTTATGATTGGAATTTTTCCATTTCCCCGTCTTCCGTCATTATGGCGCTTGGAGTTTCCGCCACCATCGGCCTAATCTTCGGAATTTATCCGGCGAGCAAAGCCTCGCGACTAGAACCGGTAGAGGCGCTTCGCTATGAGTAAACATCCTAATCATCCTAATAAATCCTAATTTACTAATCTACGAATATGAGGAGGGAATTAATTTATAAAGATTTATCTTATAAAATAACGGGGGTGCTTTTTCAAGTTCATAACGATTTAGGGAGATACAAAAACGAAAAACAATATTCTGATTATTTTGAGAAATTATTGAAAGAAAATAATATTAATTATTCAAGAGAGTTTAGAATTAACAATCCCAAAAATAAAACGGTCCGGAGTATTTGTGATTTTATCATTGAAAACAAAATAATTATTGAAATTAAGGCGGTAAGTTTTATTGATAGGGAGTTTTACTTTCAAATAAAAAGATATCTAACCGATCTTAATTTAGAACTTGGCTTGCTGGTTAATTTCAGACAAAAATGTTTAACCCCGAAAAGGATATTAAACGGCAACTTACTAAAAAAAGACAATTAGTAGATTAGGATCTATTAGGATTATTAGGATTTTAAATATGAATATTTATTCCCTCTCCAAAACAGCTTTAAAGTCGATGGCCTCCAATAAAGTGAGGACGTTTTTGACGTTGCTGGGGATTATCATCGGCGTGACCAGCATCATGATCGTTTTTTCCGCCGGCCAGGCGGTCAATGGTTTGCTGAATTCACAGATATCTTCTTTCGGCACCAATATCGTGGAAACAGAAGTAAAAGTCCCGACTGACAAAAAAAAATCCGGCACGAGCGGGGAAATTTCCAGCGCCGTCAGCTTATCAATGGGCACGCAAATTACCACTCTGACCCTGGCCGATATGGACAAGATCGATCAGTTGGACAATGTCATCGACAGCTATGGCGCGATTCTCGGGCAGAATCAAATCACTTTTGCCGATCAGCGAAAAACCATCACCCTTTTCGGCGCCAATGCCAGCTTCATCAATATCGACCAAAGCAAGATTGCCGAGGGGAGATTCTTCACCGATGCCGAAGACCGGTCGCTGGCTAAGGTCGCGGTGATCGGCTCCAAAGTCAAAACAGCTCTATTCGGCGATTCTGACGCGGTCGGAGCGCAAGTAAAAATCGGCAATCTTAAATATGAAGTTATCGGCGTGATGAAAGAGCGCGGCGCGGCCGGAGCCGGTTTGGATTTTGACAGCTATGTTTATCTGCCGATCCGCACTCTGCAAAAAAGAGTTCTGGGAATCAATTATGTCTTATATCTGGTCAGCCAGCTTAAAGACCCTGAACAATCGGATGCCACCGCCCAAGCCATTACCGGGCTCCTGCGCGATTCGCATCACATCACGCCGGATATCGATCCGGCCACCGGCCAGGCCACGACCAACAAAGATGATTTCCGCATCACCACCATGCAGGAAATGATCAAGACTCTTTCCACGGTCACCAACGCGATGACGATATTGCTTCTGGCGATCGTCGCTATTTCTTTAATCGTCGGCGGCGTCGGCATTATGAATATTATGTATGTGATCGTTTCCGAGCGCACAGCGGAAATCGGTTTGCGCAAAGCGGTGGGCGCGAGATATGCCGACATCATGGGACAATTCCTGACCGAATCAGTGCTGGTAACTTTTGTCGCCACCATCATCGGCGTCATACTCGGCGTGCTGGTTTCTTGGTTGATTTCAGTCGGCGCCACCAGCCAAGGCATTGATTGGCAATTCGGCCTGCCTTTTTATTCCTTCATTGTTGCTATCGCCTTTTCCCTGCTCTGCGGCATCGCTTTCGGGTTAATGCCGGCGCGCAAAGCCGCCCGGCTTGACCCGATCGTCGCCCTGCGCAATGAATAGAGGTTGACCGAATATTTTTATCGTGCTAAATTGATTGGTCGATCTTTAACATCAACATCTATCAGGAGGATTACGATGAGCAAACAGAATACAACCGACATTATTGTCCAGATAGCGACTCTTGTTACAGAGAAAAAAAATCAGGGAAAATTTAAAATCAATTTAAAAAATGGCGAAAAGATTCAAGCCGTTTTTATAAACCGGGGCGTAGGATATGCGGGCGTTACCACAAAGGAAGGTTCAGTTTTAAAAATCGGCTACGGGGCAATTGAAAAATTTGTTTCCATTCCGGTCAAAGGTAAAAAACCCCTGTCACGGCCGCCGGAAAAAAATCCGGCGAGCGGCGAATGTTTCGTCATCAACCGCACCGAACGGCCGCTCCCTGCCGATTTAGAATTATCCTAAAATCACTAAAAACCGGCTCAAAAACCGGTTTTTTTATTACCTGTCAGCCAACTACGTAGCTATTGACTTTTTATCAAAAATATACTATAATCACTCAACAAGCTCTTTTTATATTAAAAAATAAACATACCCAGGAGGAATGATTAATGGAATCATTACGGTATACTTTAGACCAAATTAAATTCATGGTAGCGGCAGAGGAAGGCGACATCGGTCTGATTATCGACTACCTTGAAGACCAATCCAATACCGATCTCTTACACATAATAGGAAAGGCCGCGAGAAAAGCCCTGACCAAAGGAAAAACGGAAATTGTCGAGCTACTGACCGACGAGAATAGTGAATACCCGATTCTGAAAAAATACCATTGCGCCAGGCCGCAAAGAAATTTAGAATTATGTTCCTAAGACTATCCATAAAACCGACGCTTTCGATTAAGCGTCGGTTCTTTTTTTATTCTGAAATGATTATTTTGATTTTAAATATTTTCTGCCTTTCAATTCCGGCGGAAAATATTCCTGGCCGGTCGAATCTTCCAACGGCGTATATTTGTAATCTTTGCCGTAATTCAAATCTTTCATCAGCTTGGTCGGCGCGTTGCGGATGGCCAGCGGCACTTGCAGATTGCCCAGCTCGGTCGCGTCTTTTTCCGCCTGTCCATAGGCCAAATAAGCATCGACGCTTTTCGGCGACTTGGCCAGATAAATCACCAATTGCGCCAAATGGACTTTACATTCTGGCAGTCCCAAATTTTTACAGGCATCCCAAACGCTGGTCGCGAGCATCAGGGCGCTGTTATTGGCAAGGCCAACGTCCTCGCTGGCAAACCTGACTAAGCGGCGGGCGATGTAAATCGGGTCTTCGCCAGCCACGAGCATCCGCGCCAGCCAATAAAGAGCCGCGTCCGCATCATTGCCGCGCATCGATTTGTGCAAAGCGGAAATAATATTATAATGCTCTTCGCCGGTCTTATCATAAAGCAGATTGGGGTGGGCGATGACTTCTTTCACCAATTCATCGGTGATCTTTTTCCCCTGCTTGGAGCAAGCCTCTAAAATATTCAGGGCCGAGCGCGCGTCGCCGTTGGCCAGATGGGCGACAAGCGAAATCGTGTCATCGGAAATCTTTACTTTTAATTCATCGGCTCCGCGCTTGATGATTTTTTTCAATTCTTCTTCCGTCAACCTCTCCAAAACCACAACCTTGGTGCGCGAGAGCAAAGCGGAGTTGACCGCGAAGCTGGGATTCTCCGTGGTGGCGCCGATCAAAATCAGCGTGCCGCGTTCAACGTGGGGAAGCAAAGCATCCTGCTGGGCTTTGTTCCAGCGATGGATCTCGTCGATGAATAAAATCGTCTTTTGCCCGAGCCGCTTATTTTCTTCAGCGCGCTCGATTACAACCCTCAATTCGCTCTTGCCCGACTCGACCGCGGAAAATTCAATAAAATCCGCTTTGGTCAGATTGGCGATGATTGCCGCCAACGTGGTTTTGCCCGAACCGGGCGGACCCCACAAAATCAGCGACGGAACTTCATCGCTTTCGATAGCTTTATACAAAAAACTCCCCGGTTTGATAATCTTTTCCTGACCGACAAAACCGCCCAAATCTTTGGGTCTAAGCCGCGCCGCCAGCGGCATCCCGGCATATTGAATCGTCGATTTCTTGATTGCCATAATGACTATAATTTACTCCGAAGACAAAAAGGTGGCAATACACTAAAAATAACCAATATCAAATAACCAATATAAAAAATTAAAAATCTAAACTCGAAATCCTAAATCCGAAACAAATCCAAAATATTTAAATTCGAAACACGAAACGTTTTGAATTTCGCGCTTCGAATTTTGGATTTGTTTCGAATTCAGGATTTTATGCTTAGGATTTAATTTAGCAAAATGCTAAATATTTTTACTTTTAACTTATTTTTTGCTTACCATCCGTCCCGCGTGGTAGCTTCCCACCCGCCAAAGGATATGCAGAACATATCCGGCGATAAAACCGCCGGCCATATCCAGCCCGGCCAAGGAATCGATTTTAAGGCCGATGAGCGGCGGCAGCCACCAAAAAATATGCCAGCCTTTTAAAAATAAAAGCAGCCCGGCCAATGTCCCCAGATAACTTCCCGCCAGCTTAAATGGATTAATAGTCGTATTGTCCATAAACTTATGCTAAATAATTTATCCTGATATTCTACCACTTTTATGGCTAAAAATAAATAATTATTGATTTTCGGCTTTGCACTTTTTTTCCACAAGGCCAAAACTTTAACCTTCCGGTATTTTGTGCTATAATTTACCACATAATTAATAGACAAGCAAAAATCTTATGAGGAGGATAAGAAATCTTTTTTTGTCGAGCGATGGCAAGAAGGTCTCTCTTTTTTATTCGCACGGAACGGGCGGAAAACAAGTCCACAAATTGGCGGAAAGCGCTGATACCCTGACTTTCGTTCCCACGGCAAAAAAATTATCGATTGGCGGCGAAAGAATCGATAAATGCAAAAACTTTCGCCTCAGTAAATTAGGCAATAAATTCCTGCTCGGCTATGAGCGAGGCGGGAAGTTTTTTAATGCTATTTCCGACAATCTTAATCATTGGAAAACAACAATTCCATTGACTGGAATCAAAGCTCCGGGCGCCGTAGCGCCGGATTTTTATTACGATGAAGACCGGGTGATGTATGTTTCCGACAAGAAAACCGTCAGGATCGCCTATTCGGTCGATTTGAAAAAATGGCGCCTGCTGAAAATCGAATTATTAAAAGTCCGGCCGGGAAAATTCGACGCGGCGGAAATAAGTCCGGCCGCCGTTTTTGTCCGCGATGAAGGCTTAGCTTTGCTTTACTACGGTTGGGATAAGCAGAAAAGACTTTCTTTGGGCGTGGCCTTTTTCAACAAAGATAATCCCGAACAGCTGCTGTGGCGTTCCGACTTGCCGCTTTGGATTCAGGACGACAAAGAAAAAATCAATCCGGTTTCGCTGCTGGAATGGAAGGGCAGTTTGATTTTTTATTATGAAGACGCCAAGGGCCAGCTGATTTCCGTTTTCCTGCCGGCGGCCTGGTATTGGAAAAACGCCGGCCACGACGCCGGTAAAAAAATCTTAAAGAAATCAAAAGCCAATCCTCTTTTCGGCCCGCGCCCGGACAAGCCGTGGGAATCGGTGGCGGCTTTCAATCCGACCGCCTTCCAGCACGAGGGAAAAATTTATCTTTTATACCGCGCGGTCGGCGATGAAAATATTTCCGTCATCGGCTTGGCCACTTCGCTCGACGGAATCAATATCCATGAACGTCTGGGAGAGCCGATCTATATCCCCCGCGCCAGCTTCGAAGGAACGGCGGGCAATATCGATTATGGCACGGCGGCCCGCTATTCTTCCGGCGGCGGCTGGGGCGGCTGTGAGGATCCGAAAGTCGTCAAAATCGGCGACCGCGTTTACATCGTTTACGTCGCTTTCAACGGCTACCCGGAAACCAATATCGCTTTAAGCTCGATCGCCATAAAAGATTTTATCAATCATAAATGGACGGCCTGGAAAAGACCGGTTTTAATCACCTCGCTCGATTTGGAACATAAAAATCCGGCCGCCATCAAGGATTATCTGAAAGACCGCCCCTGGGTCAAGGATATCGGCATCGGCCACAAAAATCCGGCAATATTACCGGAAAAAATCAATGGAAAATATGTCATCTTCCATCGCATCTGGCCAAATATCGTCATTGACTTTGTCGATGACCTTGATTTTGACGGCAAAAAATTCCTCAAAGGCCAATATATGATCCCGGCTCGGCCGAATATGTGGGATAGCCAAAAAATCGGCATCGGCGGCTCACCCTTGAAAATAAAAGAAGGCTGGCTGGTTTTCTACAACGCGGTCGATAAGCGCGACAGTGGCAAATACAAGATCGGCGCGATGATCTTGAAGCATGACGACCCGACCAAAGTCCTTTATCGCTCCTCGCGCGCGATTTTGGAACCGGAAGAAGATTATGAAAATCGCGGCCATAAATACGGCGTGGTATTCGCCGGCGGCTCGACCATCAAAGACGGCCAAATTTTTCTATACTACGGCGGCTCGGACAAATACGCCTGCGTGGCCACGGCCAAGCTCGATAAATTCGTCAAAATGCTAATCGAAGGCGAAGCGCCGAAGATGAAGAAGGTGAAATTGGATTAGCAGCATTGATAATTTTACCGGTTTGAGGGCGAATATTTCATTAACGGACAGAAATTGAAAATTGGAAATTTTAATCGGCAATTTCCCGAATATCCAATTTCAAATTTCTAATTTTTTTTATAAATAAAGCCGTAGTTTCCGAAAATCTTAAAATTTAATATAGCTTCAAAATAATAATAAATTATGCCTATCGCCAAGCGCTACCTCAACAACCCGATTCTCCTGCCGCTCAAATCTCACTCCTGGGAAGCGGAAGAAGTTTTCAACGGCTGTCCGGTCAAAGACGGCGGGAAAATCCATCTGCTTTACCGCGCCATGTCCAATAAGAAAAATATTTTCGGAGCGGAGATGAACGTTTCTTCGATCGGCTATGCGATCGGAAAATTCCAAAAGCCGTTTACGAACCGCCGGCAATTAATAAAACCCGGCGACGATTGGGACAAATATGGCTGTGAGGATCCGCGAGCCACGAAAATGGACGGCAAATATTATATTTTTTATACGGCCCTCTCCCGCTACCCGTTCACGGCCGACGGCATCAAAGTCGGCGTGGGCGTCACCCGCGATTTCCGGACCGTGGAAAAACACCAGGTGACCACTTTCAATTCCAAGGCCATGGCGCTCTTTCCGGAAAAAATCAACGGCCAATACGCAGCCATCCTCACCGCCAACACCGACCAGCCGCCGGCCAAAATCGCTTTGGCTTTTTTCAATGAGGAAAAAGAAATCTGGTCGAAAAGATTTTGGAATAATTGGTACAAGAATATCGATAAATACAAGATAAATTTCAATCAGCCGGAATCTGATCATATTGAAATGGGCGCGGCGCCGATCCGCGTCAAAGAAGGCTGGCTGCTCGTCTATTCCCACATCCGCAATTATTTCCGCGGTAATCCGACTTTTGAAATCCGCGCCGTTTTATTGGACGCCAAGAACCCGGCCAAAATAATCGGCCGCAGCGATAGCGCCCTGCTCGTGCCGGAGGAATCTTACGAGATTTACGGCAAGGTGCCGAAGATCGTTTTTCCCAGTGGAGCTTTTATCGAAGGCGATAATCTGCATGTTTATTACGGCGCGGCCGATACGGTCTGTTGCGCCGCCCGCTTCATCCTGTCCGATGTGGTGAAAGATCTGCTGGCCACGCCCGAAACGGCCTTTTCCCTGAAACGCTACGAAAAAAATCCGATCATCAAGCCGAATCCGAAACATCCATGGGAGGCAAAAGCAACTTTTAACGCCGGCGCGATATACGAGGGGGGGAAATTTCATATTCTTTATCGCGCCATGTCGGCTGACAACACTTCCGTCCTGGGATATGCCTCCTCGCAGGACGGCCTGACCATTGATGAGCGCCTGCCCCAACCAGTTTATATTCCGCGCGAAGATATCGAGAAAAAAGGCGTGCCCGGGGGCAACTCCGGCTGCGAAGACCCGCGCTTGATAAAATTCGACAATCGTATTTATATGCTGTACACCGCGTTTAACGGCGTCACTCCGCCGGGCGTGGCCATAACCTCGATTGACCGCGATGATTTTCTGGCTCGGCGCTGGAACTGGGAAAAACCGGAATTGATTTCCGCGGCCGGAAAAGACGATAAAGACGCGGTTCTCTTCCCTGAAAAAATCCGCGGCAAATATTACATCATTCATCGCCTCAATAACGGCCTGGATATCCATTATCGGGATGATCTTAATTTTACCAGGAACGAATTAAGCGAGGAGACCGGCTGGATCGAACCGCGGCCGGGAAAATTCGACAGCCGGAAAATCGGCATCAACGGCGCGCCGATCAAGACCAAATACGGCTGGCTGGCGCTCTATCACGGCGTTTCCGACGAAGACGGCAGCTATCGCTTCGGCGCGCTGCTTTTAGACCTGGAAAATCCGGAAGAAATATTGGCACGCACGGAAAATCATATTTTCGAGCCGGTGAAAGATTATGAAAAAAACGGACAAGTCCATAATGTGGTTTTCTCCTGCGGTTCGGTTTTGAAAGACGGCACGATCTTCATTTATTACGGCGGCGCCGACACTACGCTGAGCGTGGCCACGGTTTCCTTGAAAAAACTGCTGGCCGAACTCCGTCACAGCTGCCGCGCCTGCTTTTGGTAATTTCATTTCATTCGTTTAATAACCGAAAAGGGCGTTGCCAAAACGCTCTTTTTTCATATCAATAAATTAAAAAGCCCTTCATCAATTTTGTTATCAAACAAAATTGATGAAGGGCTGTGCTTTTCCTCCTTTGTTTTTTTAAGCTTGCTCGCACCATTCCCGGGCGTTCTGAAATAATTTCAGCCAAGGCGAGGCTTTGAGTTTTTTCCATTCTCGCGGCTGCCAGGGCCAAAGATTATTCAGGGGCAAACGTTCGGGATGCGGCATCATCGCCAAAAATCTTCCATTGCGCGAAGATATGCCGGCGACTCCCGCGGGCGAACCGTTCGGGTTGAAAGGATAATCTTCCGTAATCTCTCCCCAATCGTTGACATAACGGACGGGAGCCAAATTTTCATTGATGATTCGGCGGAAAATATCCTCAGCGGCGCGGAAACGGCCCTGGCCATGAGAAATAATAATCCCCAGAACCGAGCCTTCCATGCCTTTCAAAAATACGCTGTTGCTGCCGGGTAGAATCTTGACCGATACCTGCCGATGTTCAAACCGCTCCGATTTATTCTTGATAAACCGGGGCAATTTTTCCGTCGGAATTCCCGGCCAAGGCAGAATGCCCAAAAGCGCCATCTCCTGACAGCCATTGCAAGGACCGAACATCAGGGTGTCTTCTCTCCCGGTGAAAGCGGCCAATTCATCAGCCGCCCGCGGATTGAATTTAAACACTCCGGCCGCGCCTTTGCCCGCATCCAAGGTGTCGCGGAAAGAAAATCCTCCGGGTAGAAACAAAAGCTGAAAATCTTTCAACGTTGCTTCGCCGGAAAGCAAATCTTTTTTGCAGACATCCCAAGGATCAAAACCGGCCAAATAAAGAGCTTCGGCCGCGTCGCGCTCGCCATTGATTCCGGCTTCCCACAAAACCGCCGCCTTCGGCTTGCTTAAATTAAGCATTGCCGACCGCGGAGTTGGTTTTGGCGCGAAAGAAAGAGAATACTGCGGACCAATATGGCGAAAATAAGTATGGCATCGCTCTTCTGTAGCCGTATCCGGCGTAGCTTGGAGCTCATCAAGACGTAAAGACGTTTCCCGCCAGATTTCCCGCAGTTTGGCCATCTCCTCGCCAAGAATAATCTCGCCGTTATACTTTACTTTAATCTCGCCCTCATCGGTCGTTTTACCGATGACATGGCAATTTTCGGAAACTCCGGCTCGCCGTAAAATTCCGCGGATCGCGTTGTAGTTTTTGGGCAGAAATTCAAAAACCAACCCCAGTTCCTCGTTAAAGAGCAACTGGTCATGGTTATTTCCCCCCAAACGACTGCCGCGCAAATCCAAACTTAAACCGCAATTTCCGGCAAAAGCCATTTCAGAAACACAACCGATCAAGCCGCCGTCCGAACGGTCATGGCCGGAAAGGATTAAATTGTTCCGGATAAGCTTCTGAACCGCCCGCAAGGCTTGGACAAAAAACTCCGCGTCTTCCAAATCAGGCGACTCATTGCCAAGCTGCTCATAAACCCGCAACAGAGCCGAACCGCCCAAGCGCTGGACGCCTTTGGCCAAATCCACGAACATCAATTTGCTTTTCCCCGGCATTTTGATATCCGGAGTAATCACATTATTGATGTCACAGCAAGGGCCAAAGACCACCATTTGCACCGTGCCCGGAGCTAAAATCGGGTGGGGCGTTCCGTCTTTTTCCACTTCCTTCAAAGTCATGGAACAAGAATCCTTGCCCACGCCGATTCGCGTCTGCAAATCAATTATGTATTTCCTAGCCACTCGCACGTCCTGATACAAACGCGCGTCTTCGCCCGGTTGACCGCAGGGCCGCTGCCAAGTGGCGGAAAAATTGAGATCGGCCAAACTGTTCATCGGGGCCCAAATGGCGTTCGTGAAAGCCTCGCCAATACTCATTCTTATTCCTGCCTCGTTATCGACCAGCCCCTTGATCGGCTGTTCGCCAATAGCGATGATATTGCCGGTTATGCCGAACGGACCGTCCGACATTACCGCGCAATCCGCCAAGGGCAGCTGCAACGGGCCGACTTCCTGCTGGCGCACCGTGCGATTACCGACCGTCCTGTCCGCCTTGCGAGTCAAATACTCCTTGGAGCCGACATCCACCAGACGGAAAACCCGTTCCAGGTGATTAAATATGCTTCTCTTCGGTATCAGCGGAGCTTTCAGCCGCCTTGATGAGCTTTGACAAAAAATTTCCTTCTGCGGCAAATCCGCCAAAAGCCAATCCATGCTTACATCAATCGGCGTCTTCCGCTCCCGCGGCGCGTCTGCCTTAGCCTCGCTATCGGTCAGAACAAACCGGCTATCGCCGGTCACTTCTCCGATAACCGCCATTGGACAGCGATTGCGCGCGCAGATCTTTTCAAATAACGGCAGTTTATCTTTCCAAATCAGATAGGCCATCCGTTCCTGCGCTTCATTGCACCAGAATACCCAAACCGGCATCGTCTTGTCGCCGCAAGGGATCTTCCGCAATTCAATTCGCGCGCCCACCGGAAAAACCAATTCCGGAATCGCCGTGCAGTCGCCGCCCGCGCCCAAATCGGTCAAGGTGGCGATCGGATTATCGTCGCCTGATTCCGAACAAGCGCGGATGACATTGAAATTGCCTCTTTCGGTAAAAGCATCGCCGCGCTGAACAGAATTGAAATCCAATTCCAATTCCTGTCCGCCCGCGTCTTTGCTTGAACCCGAACCGCCGCCCACTCCGATTGGAAAAGCCGGACCGCCGGTCTGGACAACCAGCATTCCCTTTTTCGGTTCTTGTTTTTTAATATGATGCCCGTCGATATAGCCGAAACTGCCGGCGACCATGACTGTCTTGCGATAACCGTAATGCGTATCGCCGACCATCTGTTCGAATGACCTCGCCGTTCCCAAAACCACGGGATTGCCGAAACAATTGCAATTATCCGAAGCCCCGTTAGACGCCTCGATCATAATTTTCAGCGGCGCGGCAAAACGCGGCGAATAGCCGATATATTCTTTTTCCCAGGGCAATACATATCCCGGAATAAAAAGATTGCCGACATAATAACCGGCCAGATGGCCGATTGAAACGCCGCCGCGCCCAGTCCCGAAAATATCGCGCCGCACCGCCACGCCGGTCGCCGCTCCCTCATAGGGAGAGACGGTTGTCGGATGGTTATGGGTTTCAACTTTCAGAACAAAACCGCGCCTGACCGTGGTAACTTTGAATTTGGAAACGGTTTCCGGATGAGCCGGCATTAACGCTCCTACCAACACGGATTGCAAGACCGCCGCATTATCCTTGAAAGCGACGGCTAAATTCCCCGGGTCGTCCCTGGCCGGTTCCTTGATCATCTGCATCAAAGTTTTCGGCATCACCTTGCCGTCAATCGTGAATTTTGCGTTGAAGTCATGGTGGCGGCAATGATTCGAATTGAGCTGGCCGAACATGAACAATTCCACGTCAGTCGGATTACGATGTTCTCCGTTCAAATAATAACTAAAAATATAATCGACCATATCGGCGCTCAAGCCCAACCCGTATTCCTTGGCGAATTCCCCGATAGCCGGACTTCTGGCTTCGATAATCGGAATGGTCGCCGCTGCCGCGGGAATAATTCCTGAAGCAAAAGTCGCCAGCGGCGAGGCGTAAATCTGCTCGGTCATTTTGTCATGCAGCAATTGCGCGATCCGTTCCAGCTGATCATCGTCGATGGTTCTGCCGTCTTCAATAAGCAAACAATAACGGCGCGCCGCCTCAATCCGCTTGATCTTAGAAAGATTGCAAGCCTCAAAAATAGTTCCGCCGCTGGTTGACCACGGAGTGACCAAACAGACGCGCGGCCCGATTTCAATGACCTTACCGGCGGCTTCCAGAAATGATTTTGTTCCGAATTGCTTCGGTTCGAAAGTTTCCGCGAGCAGCCACCTCAATCTTTCGTTTTCCGTTTCATTGAGCGGTTCTTTTACGTCGACATAAAAACTTAATTCAGTTTTTAAGCCAACCGCTCCCGACGCTATCGCTTGAATCTCCGCCAGCCTTAGGCCGGTTTTCACTCCGGATAATGCCGGAGCGCGGAAAAAATTAAGCATAACAATCCTTTCGTTGAAGTTATTTTATTTCATTATTATATTGTCAAAGAACCGACCCTCAATTTAACCTTATTTATTAGCAAAAGTCAAATAAAAACCCCTCGCCATTTTTTAAAAAATTTCAAAAAATAGTGAAGGGCTGTTTTTAGATTATTTTATCGGGAAGTAGATCAGCAGGCCGAGCGTGCCGTGGATTAAAGCCAGAGCGATTGAAGTGTAGGCCAAGAAGCGATGAGTGCTGAAAGTGATGATCGGCGGCTTGGCTTTGCCGCTGAACACCAGATAGCCGACCGTGGCGGTCAACAAAAAAGACAGCAAGGTCAGGATGCCCAGATACATGATCAACGGCTTGCCGAAAATCAAATAATAAGTGATGTTGAGCAGCATAGATAATTATTACCCTCTCGCTCGTCCCCCGAAGCGACAACGAAGGGGGAGGAGGGTCTGCCAGCGTCTACCGTCTACGGCCTTGCCCAACGAAACTCCATTGCGGAATTGGAAGCGGGTCAGCGGACGTGATCGACGCCGGATTTTATTTTTTTATTTGACGATAATTTTTCCGGTCATCGAAGGATGGATGGCGCAATGATAAGCATAAGTTCCGGCCGCGGTAAATTTCTGCGAGAAAGTGTCGCCCTGGCTTAACGGCGCAGAGTTAAAGGAAGCGGAAGCGATTTGATGCGGCACCGAATCGGAATTTGTCCAAACCACGGTATCGCCAACGGCAATCGTTGCTTCGGCCGGATTGAAGGAAAAATTCTGAATATTTACCGGGATTTGAGGTGTAGCCGGAGGAATGGCCGGAGAAGGTGTCGGTGGCGGAGGCACGGCAGTTGCCGCCGGATTTGCCTGACCGGTTGCCGGAGCCGAGGTCGCGACTGCGTTTGGCTTAGTTGAAGTCGGCGCGGCAGCAGGCGCGGGCGTCGGAGCCGGAACCGGTTCCTGGGAAACGGAAAAGGACGGCGGACCGGGATTAACCGCGGGCGCGGCCGGCTGATTTTTCGCGGCCGGCGAAGAACAGCTATTAGCCATCAGAACAACAGCGGAGAGTAATAGAGAAAATGATAGAAACTTTTTCATAAAATTATATTTTAGCTTAATTAAAATCTTGACGGATATTTTGCCCGGGTGTACAATTTCTTATACCCCCACCCCAGGTATTACAACAGTCGACAATTCGCTCCCCGTTTGCCGCGATTTGCCACCTTTTTCCAGCTTAAACAGTATTATATCATAGATTGACCATGGCCGAAACTAATGATAAAATTATATTTCAGTTATAATAACGCCAATAATTTCCAATATGAAAAAAAATTTACCCATCATCGTCGCCGGCCTGCTGCTTTTGCTGGCTATTTCCGCGGTTATCGCCGTAAAATTTTACCCGAATATTTTGGCCGTTAAACCGGCTAATAATGTTATTAATTCTACCAAAAACACCTCGACCGGGATCATTCTTTTTTACGGCAACGGCTGTCCCCATTGCGCCATCGTGGAAAAATATTTAGCCGATAATAAGATAGAAGACAAAGTGGCTATTGATAAATTAGAGGTTTTCAGCAATGCCGACAATGCGGCTTTGCTCGGCGAAAAAGCCCAGAGCTGCGGGCTGAATACCGATAATATCGGCGTGCCGTTTGTCTGGGACGGTTCGGACGGCAAATGCTATGTCGGCGATCAGGAAGTCGATAATTTCTTTCAGCAGAAACTTAATCAAAGCAATAATAAATAAAATGAAAATTAAATCTTTCTCTTTGTATCTTTCTTTTTTCTTTTTTCTTTTTTCTTTTTTAATTTCCAGAGCCGCTTTGGCCGTCTGTCCGGTCTGCACCGTGGCGGTCGTCGGCGGCATCGAATTGTCGCGCTATCTGGGCGTTGACGACAGCGTTACAGGCCTTTGGGTCGGCGGTCTGACAGTTTCTTTAATTTTCTGGACGATCGACTGGCTGAATAAAAAAAACATCCGCTTTAAGGGCAGAAAAATCCTGGTCACGCTCGGCTATTATGCTTTGGTCGTCTTGCCGCTTTATTTTTTGAAAATAATCCACCTGCGCCTGCCGCGCTACCAGACTTTCTGCGGCTGCGGAATTGATAAGATGACCGTGGGCATCGCCTCCGGCAGTATCGCTTTTTTAATCGGCGTTCTTCTTTATGAGTATTTAAAAAAGAAAAACAACGGCCACGCCCATTTTCCGTTCGAAAAAATCGTCTTCCCCATCGCCCCGCTGATCATTTTAAGTTTTGTGTTTTACTATTTAACCAAATAACCATATGACTGATAATAACCCCATAAAAAGTTTAAACGAATTTATCGAGAAGGCCGACAAGATGAAGCGGCAGGAAAAAATGGATTTGTCGTCCGACGAGGATTTGTCGATTGCGATTATGAATCTGATCAGCATCGAGGAACATTTCTTTTTCACCGGCGCCAAAACCGACAAACCCGAATATTACGACCTGCTCAAAGACGTGCGCGAAATGCGCAAGGAATTGCTGAAAAAAATCATCAAAGAATACGAAGGCGAAGTCTGGTGCATTTCCAAGCATCTCTTGTCCGCCTCGATGCGCCTGATGGAAGTCGGCACCAAGCAATTGGGCCAGGGCAAAAAAGACGAAGCCCAGGATTTATTCGGCAAAGCCTATAATCTCTATTCCCTGTTCTGGGGCTTGAATATGAAACTGCTCAACGTCGGCGACATCAAGAAACTCGACGACAACGCGCTGAATAAGGCCGACACCGAGAAGAAAGGTTTTATGGGCAAGCTGGGCGATTTAGTGAAAAAAGTCATCGATTGTTGTATTGAATAAAATATTATACAAAATAAAAACAGCCTTCAATAGGCTATTTTTATTGGCAAAATCGGTTTGGAACAAACAGCTTCAAGCCGTCCGTTATTTAACGCCCTTTAATATCTTACATGCTGACACGAATTTTAACGCAAACATTAGTATGATATAATTATGAAACCAAGTAATAACTATGTAATTTTTTTATGCAAATAATTCCTGTTAAAACGCCAATTTTCAGAGAGAATAACAATTTGGTTAATTTTATTTTTGATAATATTCCTCCGCTGAACAACAGCGATATAATTGCCGTCACTTCAAAAATAGTCGCGCTTTCACAAGGCCGCACAGGTAAACTTAAGAATAAAGAAGAACTGATTATCGGTAGTTCAAAAAGAATAATAAAAACTCCCTGGGCTCTGTTAACCTTAATTAATGACGACTGGTGCATTAATGCCGGAGTTGACGAATCGAATGGCAATCATAAAGTCGTCCTGTTACCAAATAATATTTTTAAAACAGCGGAAACAATCAGGACGAAATTAATGAAGCATTTTTGTCTGAAAAAACTGGGAGTGCTGATTACCGACACAAAAAGCTTGCCATTGCGGGTTGGAACTATCGGACGCGCCGTAGCTTATGCCGGTTTTCAGTCACTTAAAAGCTATATCGGCAAAAAAGATTTATTCGGCAAAAAAAGCCGGTTAACCAAAAGCAATATAGCCGATGCTCTGTCAGCTTCAGCCGTTCTGGTTATGGGAGAAGGAAGCGAACAGACGCCTATAGCCATTATAAAAAATGCGCCGGTAAACTTCACTTCAAAAAAAAGGCATACAAAAAACGGCGAGCTTTCAATCCTCCCCAATAAAGACATTTACTCTTATCTCTATAAAGACAGGCGAATAAAAAAATAGCGTCGGAATTCCGGCGCTATTTTGACCATGGTTATTTTTCCATGCTTTTCAGGACTTCAAGATACAGGCTTTCGACAATTTTTTCCTGCGCGCGGCCCATTTTAACATAGTGGTCAAGGCCGGGAGCGGAATTAATTTCCAAAATCCAATATACTCCGGGTTTTTGGCTGATGTCGCCGGAAACCATCAGATCAACTCCGCAGAGGCGCAAACCCATATCTTTGGTAAGCCCAACGGCTATTTTACGAAATTCCGGATGTATTTTATTCGTCACATCGACAGAATCGCCGCCCGAGGAAAGATTCGCGTTATCAAGCAGATAAACGCGCTCGCCTTTTTTAGGAACGGACAACAGGCTAAGCCCCTGGCGTTTCAACTTTTCGGAAATACGCGGATCGTCAATCTTGATTCTCGTATCCCGGCTGGAAGCCGCGAAATTTCTCTGTTTTTTTTCCAACAAGCGCCTGATAGTGGAAACCCCGTCGCCAATGACGTTGAGAGCGATACGCTCATAGGCCGAGATAACCCGCTTATCAAGGACGACGACTCGATAATCCTTGCCGCGAACCGGTCTTTGCACCAGCGCCACCCTGTCCCGCTTAAAAATAAATCTCATTGCCCGATAAAATTGTCGGCGGTTATTAGCCAGCGTCACGCCCATTCCCTGGCTGCCGCTATTCGGCTTAACGATAACCGGGAAGCCGAGCTTTTGCGCATACTTATACGCAATATCGATATTATCTCGGGAACCGATTACTTTCGCCCAATGATCGGAATAAAAAGTTTTGCCGGGGATTACGGCATACCCCATTCGTTTCATATAGAACGTCGCGAAGTCTTTATCCTTGGCGATTTCCGAAGAACCAAGTCGGTTGATATCCAAACTGGAATATCGGAAATACCTTTTTTGACCGCTTTTGTAAATAACCTGGCCGACAATGCCCCATTTCGGCTCCATTACAACAATGGCTCCGATTTTGGAAGCGACTTTCTGTAAAACCTTACCCAGTAAAGGCGATACCACTTGCTTTTTCATCTTCTTTCTCCTTTTTTTGTTAGGAACAAATTTGACAAAATTTGACATATATTAAATATTCTCTATTGCTAATCTATTCTTTTCCCTCAATTTTGTCAAGGGTAACGTAATAGCCCAATAGCTTGGAAACGTTTTGATATAATAAACAGATATCAAATTAACGTTTCTTCGTATGGCTTACACAACCAATCCCCGGATGCCCAGACTGCGGGCTAAAGCGGTTAAACTGG
>JAQUPS010000014.1 GCA_028716485.1 Patescibacteria group bacterium | reverse complement strand
CGGAGGAAATATTTGTTATGTCAAACCGCGCATTAAACTCACCGACAATTGGGGCTGGTGCTCGGAAGGGATAGACGGCGCGTCTTGTCCGACCGGCGTTTGCGTGAATAAAAATAAAGAGAAAAATCCTGCCACGTTAACTTTTCCTTGTAAAACGAATAACGATTGCATCGGGAAAAGCCCAAGCTACGGTATTTGCGCTGATAGCTGGTGGGAGTCGCCCGGACAAATAATCGTTCACGAGCCCGGCACATAAAATCCCCTCTTGAGAGGGGTGAATATTCCCCTCCGCGGGAGGGGTGCCGAGCTCGGCGAGGCGGGGTGGGTATCTATAGTCACTGCCGCGGCCTGACGGGTGTGTTTCGGAAACAAAGCTATCCGGCCTTTCTTAGTAAAGCCTTTCTGTTTGAGAGCAATCCAGCCCGATTGATTTTTATTTATTTTTAGCCATATTTTCGTCTTTTCGTTGACCATTTTACGAAAATATGGTATCATTACAATAAGATTAATTACCCTTTATTGAGGGTTCTTTACAACAAAAGAGAAGGAATAAAACAACAACCAAGGAGGTTTCTGATGAAATTCGTTTTAGCCATGTTAGCAGCATTGGTCGCGTTCGCGACCGTGTCGGCGGGTCTGGACTTTTCAGACTCGAAAGTTTGGAAGAAAACGGAAGTATCAGAGGATCGGCCGTTTCTTGTTGCGAAGCACAATGGCAATGTGTATATTGGGGATATTGATGTTACTATTTATGAAACTGTTATTGTGTCTACGCTTTTGCGGGGTGCTTATGCGAACTATTTCGCTTACGATTTGGATTTTGGTAAGGCTGGCGATATTTGGGTGGCGACTGATAGCGGTCTTATCCGTTTCGGTTCGCTGGACACGTCAGTCTATTCTGTAAAAGACGGCCTGCCGTCTAATTACATTAAGACTGTCTATGCCGACACGGTTAATAACCGGATCATCGTCGGCACCGACAAAGGTGTCGGCGTTTCCGCGCTGGATGCCAACGGCAAGCCCACGACCTGGACAAACGCTTTGAGTGTTACCATCCACCAGATAGTGGTGGTGAAAGGCGAGATTTGGGCGATAAATAACAAAAAAGTTTATCGTTTCACCGCCGGAAATTGGGTTGAGTATTCCCAGTTTTGGAACCCTGTTTCCGGGGATGTTGATCGTGACGGCAATTTTTGGTTAAGTTTTGGCCGGCAAGTCTTTGACACATTAATGGTGGGAGATTCTATGTTGATAGGCCTTAAAGACTTACATGATAATGGTTTGGCTAAATTCGACGGCACGGTCTGGACAGAACATCTTGTTACCAGGAGCCAGCCAGGTGACGGAGCTTTTGGGAACATCAGGATAGACAAAAATAATGTCCTGTGGTTCTCGGCCAGTCAAGGCGGACTTGGCAAGGTTGATTTGTCCACGATGACCGAGGACAGAGTCCTTGCCGGAACATATTCCTGGGCGCCGGGCGATCAGACCGCTTTGTCCATCACCGATGAGGGCAAGGTTATTTTCGCCGGCCATTACGCCTGGGTGGAAAATATCGCTCCCACTGCCGTCCGCAATCCGCTCATTGCCAAGAGCATTCCCCTCGGCGATTATAAAGTTGTCGGAATTTTCGACCTCAAGGGCCGGAAAATCGCCAATGCCAATTCCTTCTCCGCTCATTCCCTTCCTTCCGGAACTTACCTTACGGTATCCCGGTCGGTAAGCGGCAGCACTAAGGCTGAAAAATTTATCGTCAGATAAATTTCAGCTTGCTCATTTATTAAGGCTTGCAACATTCCAGTTGCAAGCCTTTTTCTTTTTTATAAGTTAGGTGAAATAAAAATCGGCAATATTATGATATTGCCGATTTAATCTATGCATATCGCAGATTATTCTAGTTCTTCTTTGAGAAGACCAAAGAGGAGGATATCGTGAAATTCGCCGTTTTTAAAAACTGCCGTGGCTGGCTATATTTAGCCAAGGGCAAAGAACATGATTAGGTTATGTTTTTTGTTTAAGTCAAAGAGGTAAAGATACGAGATGATTTTGAACAATTTTATGTGAGCCTTGCATTAAAGCACTAAATCTGCTATAGTAAGCATAAATATTGGATAGTTCGTTTTAATCTAAACAAAAGGGAGGGGGTGAGAAAAATGAAAACGCTGAGTAAAAAACAGCGGAAGCTGCTCTTAAAGCGGCTGACCGGCAAAAAACAGCTTTCATGTGATGCCTGCGTTAATTTTCCTTGCGGACCGCAATAATGCGGGAAATGCGGGAAAAAACAACTTAGGGGAAGGTTAATAATGACCTTCCCCGCTTCATTTGGGAGAATAAAATGCGTCTCTCACGGTTTGTTAAAGTGTTGAAAATAAGGAATGTGAGCTATTTGTTCCATACTTTGACTTTTGAAATTTTCAAATTAAAAAAGTCCGGCAGTAATTTTGATTTTTTAAGTCTTAGTAGCGCACAGATAAAAGTCTTAAAAAAGTTCAATATGCTCGTTGATTCCAGCAGAGAGGATACTGAATTTCTCAATTCCGTAAGAAGGGTGTACGTAGACGTCAGATATGTAAACACCTTATTTCTCCTACTAACTGATCGCTGTAATTTTGACTGCTCTTATTGTTTTATCAGAAATACGATGAAAGGCAGTTATAAATTTAGCGAAATGAATTTGGAAACTATAAAGATGTCAATCGAGTTGTTTCTAAAAACCGTATCAAGAAATGACAGAGATAAGTTTTTAGATAAAAAACCTTATTCCATTTTCTTCTTTGGCGGAGAGCCCTTGCTTAATCACCTTGTGTTCCAAGAAAGTTTAGACTATATTGAAAAAATAAAGTCTAATTTTCCCAAGGAAATTCAGCTCAACTTGATTACCAACGGATCTGTTATGAACGATAGTCTCATCGAGAGTATCAAGAAGCATAATATTCAAGTAGGGATTTCTCTTGATGGCAGGCGCGACGTACACGATCTTTATCGAAAAGACAGGAGGGGTAAAGGAACTTTCGATAAAGTTTTAAAAACAATCAAGACTTTGCGCCAAGCACAAATAAACGTCGGGATATCCTGCACCATCCTTGAGCATAACGTTGATAGCATGGTCGAGTTTTCTAAATGGTTGAACGATGAGTTCGGCATCTATTCAATAGGCTTCAATAGTCTAATTGATACTGACGCGATGACGTCGGATGTTGCATTAGTTAAACGGTATTCTAATAATATCGCCAGCCATTTTAGGTTAACTAAGGATTGCGGCATCCAAAATGACACTTTTCTCAAGAGATACAAAACTTTCCTAAGCCAGAGAATGCTGCCATATAATTGCGCCGCTCCTGGAAGACAAATTGTTGTTTCGCCTTCGGGAAAAGTAGGTCTTTGTCACGAAGGCACGGGTATGAACAATTTTTTCTTCGGGGATGTTCATGATCAAAAATTTGATTACTGGGCAAGTCCGACAGTTAAAGAGTGGCAAAAAAGATCGCCTTTAACAATAAAGGCTTGCGAAAGATGCCTGGCCCTGGGGTTATGCGGCGGCGGTTGTCCATACACCTCATTTATAAAATACGGAACAATCTGGAAAACTGATCATCACTTCTGCATTTTTGCCAGAAAAATGGTTCGGGCAATACTGGAGGAGGCAATTGCTCAGATTTAAATAAAAAGGATGGACCAAATCCATCCTTTTTTAAATTCAATTATTTAGAGAAGTGTTTCTTTGAATATTCGCATCCGTAAGCCAGTAATTCCGAAAAATTTCTTTTTTTATTCCATTGTTTGCTTAGAAATTGCCTAAACTTTTTATGATCTGGATAACCATTATCTCTGACGATAACAATCTTTTTATATTCCTTTTCATTTAAAATAAAAGTCAACGCTTCCTTTAAATTTTCAAATTGATTTTCAGTCAGTCCTTGATTGATGCAATACTTTTTATAATTCTTAATAAAAAGCAGATGCAATAGCTCATGAGCGATTATGTTAATATGGTACAATGGACTATTCCAAGCACTAATAAAAAAATATTTTTTATCTACATAATAGGCGCATAGCAGTATGTATGTAAAATAAGCTTTAAAACAGTCTTTTTCGTCAAGAGTTATATTTAAAAATTTTTTAGTCGAGTTAAAATATTCAGATTCCAGTTTTCGAGACCACAATTTGTTAGTCAGCTTCCTTTGGTTCTCCAGGATTATTTGTAATTGTTTTGAAACTAAAAATTTCCTGATAATTTTGTCCTGTTTTTTTGGGGGTTGAAGTTTTAATTTTTTTATAAAATCCAACGTGAAAGGGTATATGTTATTGTTAATTTTTTGACCAAAATTAACTTTCCCAAATAACCTTTCTTTGATATTTGAGGTATCTATCTCGGTGTCGTATTTTTTGAATATTAGACGTTTCATCTTCTTGTTTATATTCCTATTTTAGCAGTTATTCTTCACTAAAGCAATTTCCTAAATTAAACAATGTAAAATGTCGGGGGCGCAGGCATCCAGCGGCGCCCTATTCACTTTAAAAGATGATTACATTAAAAGATGTTAAGCAAGGTCTGGTCATTGTTGTGATAACCTTGTTAATTGGCGTATTGGGCATTATTGTTAATTTAGAAGTATCAAAATCAGTAACTAACAAATCGACCCATGCCGGAGATAATAATTCATCGGTTGATTCAGGTGTAACAAAAAATGCCACAAAATAATTTTCGGCAACAGCGCAACCGCTGTTCGCCAAAATTGCCTTACTCCCGGTATTAGAACTCCTTAGTCGTCGGCGCTTTCGACCTTCGCGGCCTGAAAATCGCCGCCAATTCCTTCTCCGCTCATTCCCTTCCTTCCGGAACTTACCTTACGGTGTCCCGGTCGGTAAGCGGCAACGTTAAGGCTGAAAAATTTATCGTCAGATAAATTTCAGCTTGCTCATTTATTAAGGCTTGCAACATTCCAGTTGCAAGCCTTTTTCTTTTTGAAAATTTTTAGTCATGTGAAAAATTTAATTTGACAGAAATTAGACGATATGATAATTTCTACTCATGACCTTTTCAATAAAAGCCCCATAATAATTAATCAGATTTCATGTCATTTTGCTAAGCGAGGCTCATAAGAATCTCGACAAAGGAATCTGTTTTGAAGAAATGGGCGAAGAAAGGAGTAATATTATGCCGTTCGATTTTGACAAAATGGAAATCGCCACTTTTTCGGCCGCGTGCAACTGCGATTCCAGCGGGAGTGGCGGTTCTGGGTGTGAATGTGAAAGCGGCAGCAACGATTAATGCGCGCTAATCGCGCCAGGTCTTCATGGAAATTGCAAATTCATGAAGACCTCTTTAAAAATTAAATTCATAAATATATAAAAAAGTATTTGAAAGTAAAATCGGCCAATTTTAACAAGGGGCTGGAAAAATTTCTCAAAATAATCAACAAAGAATTGAGCGTCTTTTTTAATCTTAAGGCCGATGAGCCATTGTTATTTTTAGTTGACCACCGAAAGGATTTGGATTTTATTTTTGATAAAAAAACAGAAAATTGGTTTGTCGGAGCTTTTAAACATGGCAATATTTATCTTTTAAATCCTATGGTTTTCGAAAAAGAATCCAGCCATAAAGAAGATGAGTTCCGGCGCATCTTAAAACATGAATACTGTCATGCGTTTTATACCCGAATAACCAAGAGCCATTATCCTTCATGGTTAAATGAAGGGCTGGCTTGTTATATCTCGGGTAAAAAATTAGTATTGTCGAGGGGGTATAAAGACAAACTTTTAGATGTTTTTTCTTATTTTGAGAAGACAAATTCCGATATATACATGGTTGGCCAATATTGGGTTGAATTTTTATTGAAAAAATTCGGTAAGAAAAAATTTACAGAATTAATAAACAGCATGGAGTGTATTTCCAACAAACATCAATTTGCCGCTAAATTTTACAAAATATACGGTTTTAAGTTTAGCAAGGATTATTTTTCTAAATTCATAGAATAAGGATTTATAAATATTTCCCGCACTTTAAAAAATAATATTCATACCAAAAAAAGGAGAATTTTATGTTAAGGCTGCCATTTCAGGCACAGGTTGAGATCACCGATGTGTGCAATTTGCGTTGCAAACATTGTTACCATTTTGACACTGACAATATGCCGGCGTCCAATGATTTGAGCGATGACGCAGTTCTTCAGGTGATACGGAAAATGATAGATAACCGGATTTACTCGCTTGTTATCACCGGCGGAGAGCCATTGGCGCGTCCAAAAACTTTAATCAGGGCGGCGGAGTTGGCAAAAACGGCCGGAATGTATGTATCAGTCAATACTAATCTATTACTTCTTACCCCTCAGATTATTTCGGCATTGAAAGAATCGGATATTGATAGTTTTTTGGTATCGTGCCCGGCAAGCGAGCCGGATATTTACAGAGAGATTACGCGCCTTGGCGATTACGACAAGTTTACCCAAAAGTTAAGGATGTTGTTGGATGCCAATTTTTCATGTCTCGTTAACATGGTTGTGACGCAAACAAATTTTCCGCTTATCAGAAGTACCGCGAGAGATTTGAAAAAAATGGGCGTTAAACGTTTCTCTGTTACGCCGGCTTGTTTGAATGTTGAGCATCCTGACTTAGATGGTTTGCTCAGTAAAAAACAGACTATTGTTTTATTGGAAGATTTACGTTGGTGCGCCGATGTCCTTGGTTTGGAAGTTGACACTCTGGTCGCGCTGCCTAAATGTTTTTTTCCGGTTTGGTGGTGGGAGAGGAGTAGTCCCTTGCTTAAGTACCGAACTTGTCAGGCTGGCCGAATGACTGTTAATATTTCCAATATTGGAGATGTCCGTCCTTGTCCTCACAATCCCATTGTTTACGGCAACTTATTTAAAGAATCAATGGAGTCGATTTGGGATAAGATGGCCGTTTACAGAAACAATGGTACGGTTCCCGGCATTTGTAAGAGTTGCGCGGCCGTTGAATCTTGTCGCGGCGCTTGTCGCACGAACGCTATGGCGGTTACGGGACGATTGGATGAACCGGATCGATTAACTATTGGCCCAGTTAATTTTTTTGAAAAAAAGCGGAGAAATGTTATTTTTAACGAAAATTCCATCGTGAATTTCAGAGGAAAACTTCGCTGGCGCAATGAATTCGACGGGTATTATTCCGTTACATCGAAAAGGGGAGGCGGTAATTTAATGGTTGTCAACGAAGAAATGTTTCGTTTCATATGCTGGATGGAAAAATCTCTACCGTTAACTATCAAAGAATTAACGAAAAATATTGCGGGTGATTCCGCGATAAAGTCCTTTATAAGGATATTTGAAGCAGTGATTAGAAAGGAATTTGTTAGCATTAGTTAGTCGCTCTGCGCTTTAAAGACTCGTAACACTACGGTTGCGAGTCTTTTTCTTTTTTAGGGGTTTAATGGTTAAAAATGGTTGGTGGAAACGCCATATTCGCCGTAAGATTAACTTAAAAAATATACACATTATTATATAGCGGCGCTTACTCGAATTTTTTACACGAGCTAATTTGACAGAATAATGAATTTTTGGTAAAAATAAGGCATAATTTAATATCAACATAAAAATATGCAAAACAAAATTTTAATTTTAACTATTGCGTTATCGATCACTTTAACCGGCTGCGCTTATCAAACCGTAAAGCCAGCTAATCAAGCAACTCAAACCGTGCCGATTTCTGTAACCGCTTCAAGCTCCGCGGAAAATAAGGCTTCGAGCACGGCTGGCGAAACTCAACAGTATGACCTTTCTGGCTATGATATTACGGTTAAATATGAAGGTCAGAAAAAAATTATAACCGATAACCGATATAAATTCAGTCTCATGGTTTCCGCAAGCAGCAGTCTAAAAGGCGATATCGTGCCGATTAAGGAAGCCACAGAAGCTTATGGGACTGGCGATGTAGGCATTATCGTAGCCACTGGCACCATTGAAAGCCTTAATAAAGGATTTTTTGAAGAAGAAGCTCCGATAGCGCAGGATAGCCTTCTAAAAATGGAGAAGATTGTTGTTGCCAGCGGGCAGACAGGTCAAGCTTTTTTTTATGATTACAACACTCCCGATTATTCCTATTCAGATCATAGCTATTCGTTTTTAATCCCAATCAATAATGGCAAGAACATTCTCATACTAAGAATGGGTTATAATGACGGGGGCGACAAGTCAGCATTTTTTAAAAAGACGATTTCCACAATCAAAATATATTAAAATATAAACGTTCTTTCAAAACCTAAAAAAGGAGATTGGAATGAAAGGCAAGATTTTATTCCAGATGTATTTTATTTGCTGTTTGGCTGCGTCTGGCCAAACCGTCGATCCGCCGGAATGGTATATGCTGCCATTCCCGATCGGGAAAACTTATTCATGCACTCAAGGAAATTATGACGACCCGCTGGCAAGGGCGAGTAAAGATGATCAAATCGGGTTAAATAATGCCACGCATAATGCCAGTCCTAAGTTCAAGACAATGATGTATGCTTTTGATTTTGCGCTGGCCTGGGGCGATCAAATCGTTTCGCCAGCGCCTTGCACCGTGGTTAGGGTAAAAAATATTCCTGGCACTACCAGTGTGGATAATTATGGATTTGGCAACATCGTTGTTGTCGCTTACAATGACGGAACGTATGGCAGGTTTTGCCATATGGCGAATCAGATCAAAGACGGTGTTGACTATTTAACAAGAGTTAAAGAGGGGCAGAGTCTTTCACGCGGTCAGCTAATAGGTTTCTGCGGCAACACCGGTTATTGCATTAAAAGTGCGACTGGCGATGGTTCCCATCTTCATTACCGCTATCAGCAGTCTTTTCCGAAAAAATGAAAATAGCGACTGCGTTTTTTGGCAAGACGGAAAAATCGTTTTCGGTCTGGGGATCGCGAAAAATATCTCCTTGTTAATTTATGATCTTTCCGGACGGGAGAAAAAATCCATCAACGGATATTATCCCTCTGGCCAAAATCGGCAGAATGTTGTTTTGCCGATTGGCATTTATATTCTTAAATTCAACGGCGCAATCAGACGATTGAGAATTATGTGACTTATTAATCGGTCCCGCGATTTTAAAATCGCGGGTTTTTATTTGTCAAACAAGAAAAAAGGCGCGGCGGCTTAGACCCGAATTTCTTTGTCTTTTTCGGGATTTTTTTTCACCTCTCGGCTATTCAACAATTTTATTGATTATGTTATAATTATAGCAATACAGCGAGCAAGCAAATTCCCGTATTTTTTGGTATTTATCAGGTTGTTTTTAGGTGATTTTGAGATACGCCGGAACGCAATATCTTGCGTTCAAATCCGCTGGGCGCGAGATACCGCGTCCAAAAGCGCGCAAAATATCGCGCGCCTACCAAAATGATATGGCAAATATTGATGAAGCATTATTGAACCGGCCGACCTTATCCGAGAGTGAACAGCTTCGCGCTGCCGGACAGCTGCGGGAAGATAACGCGCAGGAAAGATTGAGCGCCACCGCCGGAGCGGAAGAAAATGAAACCGGCGATACTTTGGGACAGAAAAAAAGTATAGCGAAGATGGCCAAAGAGGCCGGCAAGCCTGGCGCCGAAGCTTCATCTGCCGGAGGATCTTCCGGCGGCGCATCATCCGCCACCAGCCGATTTCTTAAGCAAGCCTGGATAAATATGCTTGATCCTTTCGCCATTCCGCTGGCCTTGGCCTATATCAATCTCCACGTTTTTGGCCATTCGGTTTTTGGTGAAAAAATATTTTGCTCTTTGGGCGAGGAATGGCTGCCGAATAATTTGCAAAGCGGTTCCGGGTCAGAAACTTTTAAGAATGCGGCTAAAAAAATCGGCCTTTTGGAAAAAATTGGATTGATTTTTTTGGACTTAATTGCCATTATCGTTCCGCTTATTTTGGCAGTGATTATTATCGGAATAATGAGTTTGTCGCCGTCAACAATCGTGAATTCGGGACTAGAAACTTTGTCAGCGAGTCCCGGATATTCAACCTATGCCGATCAAACGATGTTGCAGCAATTTCACGCGCCCGGATCGCCAGGCAATTGATATTTTTTATTCAACAATGAAACCTTGACTTTAATAATTTTTCTCGCGAGAAATGGTAGAAAGAAATATAAAAAATAAAAATTTTTTTTCCTCGAACAAGCGGATGGTTTCCGGCATTGTTTTGTTTTTGATATTCGGAATATTCGTTGCCGGCAATTTCGCCCATGCCGATTTTGTCGCCGATGGCGTTAATCTGCTCACCAGCATAATAGGTTCTATTGTCAACGCGCTCGGTAAAGTATTAACTATGATAATGGCGATTCTAATTCAGGTGGCCGATTATAACGGATTCATTACTTCGACCGCGGTTACGAATGGCTGGGTGCTTGTGCGGGATTTATGCAACATGTTTTTTATTTTGATTCTTCTGGTAATCGCTTTTGCCACTATTTTGCGGGTTGAGGGTTATGACATTAAAAAAATGGTTCCCAAACTGATTATCATGGCAATCCTGATAAATTTTTCCAAAACAATCTGCGGCCTGATCATTGACGCGGCGCAATTGATTATGAATACCTTTGTCAGTGCTTTCAATATTAGTGGCGGCGTAAAACTGACACAAATGTTGGGGCTTAATGACTTGCTTACCATCCAGACAGCAGTTGGTTCGGCTAATACTGCCGCTGACGCGGCTGGCATTTTTAGCGCTTATCTTTTTGCTTTAGTTTATGTAATAATCGCTTTGGTTGTTTTGATCGTGCTTTTGTGTGTTTTGGTTTATAGGATAATTATGCTTTGGATATATATTATTCTTTCGCCTTTGGCTTATCTTCTGGCGACTTTTCCACAAGGACAGAAATATGTTTCTCAATGGTGGGACGAATTTACGAAAAATGTCATTGTCGGCCCGGTTTTAGCTTTTTTTCTCTGGCTATCTTTTGTTTCTTTGGGCAATGCAAACTCCGGATCCTCTATTTTGGGTTTTAATGTTGCCGATTCTTCAATCCAACCTGCCGGGTTGACGAAAATAATGACCACTGATGATATTACAAAATTTATTATTTCCATCGGTATGTTGCTGGGCGGATTAATCATCGCTCAGCAAATGGGCGGCGCAGTCGGCAAAATCGCCGGCGCGGGTATGGCCAAGCTTCAGGGCGGCGCGAAATTTTTACAGAAAAAAGCTACTCGAGCCGTTACGGATACCGCGAAAATGGGCGGCGCGGCGGCTATGGGTATTGCCGGAGGGGCGGCGCTTGGACTGGGGAAAATACAGGCAAGAACCGGGCTTGGCACTGGAAAAAGTTTACAGGCTTTGGGCAGAGTCGGCACTTCTGGCGCTAAGGGTATAGTCGGTGGAATCGCCAAGGAAAAAGCCGCGGATTGGTCAAAGACTTTGAAGAAGGTCGGCTTGGGCGGGCCTGAACAACAAAAAGCAATTCAAGAATTTGCTAATACTCGTTTGGCCAAGGGCGGAAAAACCGCCTTGCGCGTTGGCGGAGGCGCGTTGGCTGGAATTGGCGCAGCGAGCTTTATAGGTCCGGCCGGCTTACTGGCCGCGGTTCCGGGTATAGTTCATCTTGGCCGCCATGTAGCGACTGGACGCGCCGCCAAGAAAGCCGGAGAATATAATAAATTAAAAAATACCCGGGACAATAAAATCAGCGCCGCACAAGCGGAGCACGATGAAAAAATTAAACCTTACGATATTAAGCGCCAAGCTGATGAGAAATCTTACTTAGAGGAAAAGAATATCGCCATAAAATCCGCGACAACATTCATGGATAATTCTTTGGGTCAGGCAAAAAATTACGTCCGGACTTTAGACCCGAGCTATAAAGGCAGGGAAGAAGAGCACCAATATTACAAAAACAAGAAAGAAGAGGCCGAAAAAGAGTATAAGAAAAAAGTCAATGAAGCCGAGGAAGGGTATACTAAAAAAATTAATCCGATTGAAGTTGAATTTAAAGCGAAGACTAAGCCGATTGAAGTTGAATTTGAGGAGAAGAAGAAACGAGCAGAAACGGATTATGATAATAAATTCAATCAGACCGATTTGGGCAAATTACGCACGCAAAAATCTATTGATCTCGCGGCCATTGACGCTAACTCGAATCTGAAGCCGCTAGAAAAAAAGACGCAAAAAGAGAAAGTTGAAAAGGATTACGGAGAAAAAGAAAATAATTTGGCGGCCGGCGTCGGAGCCAATTTACCAGCGGCTCTGCGTGATATGATTAAGGGGTATCATCCCAATAAAGTGACAATGGACGCTACCAAGGAGGCCATCGCAATTCAGGAGGGCGCTAAAAAATTAGCCGATGCGTTTGGCGCGGGAGCCTCAACCTTACTTGAACTGGGGGACAATTCTTTTTATAACGCCGAAGGCCAAAGCGAAAAAAGCAAGGAACGGCTGAAAAGTTTCGCGGGCAATGATAAGGCTTTGGAAAATATGGTTAAACAACTTAGAATTATCGCGGCGAAAACCGGCGGACCTGGCGCTAAAGAAGCCAAAATTGTTAAAAATCTTAAGCAAGGTTTGGCCGCTCTCAGTAAGGGCGGAGGAGATATTTCCAAGTTCAGTGAAGTTATTAACGTTTCTAATCAAATTCCTAATAATGGACCGGATTTCGAACCTGATAATAAGACAGTCGATGATTTTAAGGACATAGTCATTGAGAAAGCCTAATTTATGCCATACATCCAAGACAGCTTGAACAAATTCAGCGAACTCGAGCCCGAGGTGATTTTAACTGTGGACGGCGACGAGGCCGTAAAAAATATTGAAGCGGTAGCGCAAAGAAACAATATTGAAACCGGGCCTTTGAGCATGGCGCTGATTTTTTTGGCCACTGATGATTTATCGATGGATAAAATCGCGCCCTATCTGGAAGAAAGGCTGGAAACATCTTCGGCCACGGCGCAGAAAATTACCGCTGATTTTATCGATAGCGTAGTCAATCCGCTGAAAAAACGGTTGGATTTTTTGAATTTTAATCCTGGCAAGACGATGACTGTCGAGGAGGAGAAGAATTATTTGTCCGAAATGTTTATGAAAAATTTGCTCTCCGAACTGAAAAATCACCCGATTATTTTAGACGCCATCAATCATCAGATCTTTTATATTTTGGATAAGGATCTGAAATTTAGCGGCGAACTGGTTAAGATGTTGCTGGCCAATGAGGAAATTTTGACCTCCGGCACCGTGCTGGCCGGCGGAAAGTCTTTATCCGGCGCCATCGGCAATTGGCTGAAAAATTTTATTGAAGTTAACGGCAGTTCGATTTTTGACAGCGTTGCCTTATCCCGTTATTTAATCGGCTCAAAGAGCGCGGTAAAATTGAGCCAGCCGGAAAAAGAAAAGGTCAAGGAGATTCTGACGATTTATCGCAATCTGAAATTTTTTCCCGAAAGCATGCCGGATGATACCGGCGAAGGCTGGCAGATATTGCCTTTTGAAATTCCGGCCGAGGAAAAATTAGCGCAAGCCAAAGAAAAAATCGAGAGTTTGCCGAAACAAGTGGCAGAGTCAAAACAGGCGGTTGTATTTTCCGCCCGCCATCTGGCTGAGGAAAAAGAGGAAGAGGAGAGGAAAGAAAAACTGGAACAGTTGAATAAAATAATGGAAAAATATCCCCCTAATAGCCTGCAAAGAAAGGCGGTGGAAGAAGAAATTAAGAAGACAAGCAGAAAGTTATAAAGTTAAAAGTTTTAAAGTAAGGATTGTTAAATTGCTAAACGGTTAAATTGTTGAGTAGCAAAGTTGACCAAGTTTAGCAATATAGCGATATAACAATTTAGCAATGCTCGAGTATTTAGAAAAATTCAATAATCTTCCCGCCGACGTCAAGCAGAAAATTTCTGCTGGCGCGGTTTTGGCGCGCTTGGAAGAATTGGAAAGCGAATATGGCGTGGAATTGGCCAACTTCGTGATGCGCGTGATGGTGGGGGAATTGTATTACAAAAATCTTACCGCCAATCTGATCATCGAATATAATCTGGCCCCTGTTGTCGCCAATAAATTGGCCAAGGAGCTGGAAGATAAAATTTTTGTTTCGGCGATGGATTATTTGAGCGGCGCGATGTCCAAAAAGGCTTCACCGCAACCTGAAGTAACCTCGCCATTTTACGGCAATAAAGCGGCGGCGAGCGGTCCGGTGGTGAGGCGCGCCCCAGTCGTCGCTCCGCAGGGCGGGGCTATGACTGGCAGGTCCCCCTTCGCCAAGGCTGCGGAGGACAAGCCGGTAAACCCGCCAACGCCGGTCAATTATTTAGAAGAAGACAAGGCGGATATCGCGGCGGCGGGAAAATTATCCACGGCTTTAAAAATAGTGCCGGAAGAAAAAGTCAATCTGATGCTGGGAGAAGTGATGAACGAAACCCGGGTAAGTTTTGCCAGTGAAAATTTGCGCAAAAGATTTCAAGAATTATTGCTTACCTATTTGCGCGGCGTGCGCACCAAGGTCGATGTTAAAGAGAATTTGCTGAAAGATATCGCCTCCGGCGGCTTGAAAATGTCCGAGCCGGACGCGGATCGGATTTTGGGAATCGCGCAGAAAAAATTGGCAGTTGATGAGCAAAAGTTCGGCGTCAGCCCGGGGAAAGTAAGCGCGAGAAGCAATATCGGCGGAACCAGTTTTATTTTTAACGAGGAGGAGATAAAACAGGCTATCGCTCAGCGGACTGTGCCGCCGAAAAGCAAGCCCGCCTCCGCCCAAGCTATGACCGGCAAGCCGATTGATTTGAAAGCGTCCGCGGCTCGCGATGTTGATTATGATCTGACAGCGTTAAGAAAACGTTCAGCTGTCGCCGAGGACAAGCCAGCCGCGGAATCCGATATCGGAGCGGTTTCGCTGACCGGCGAAATTTTGCCTCAATCCCTGGCAAAAAATATTCCATCCGGCGCGCTAAAAATAACGGAAGCGCCCAAGCCGCCGGTGATTCCGGCCGCGGCGCCGAAAGTCGAAATTCCGCAGCCGTTAAAATCGGCGGACAATGAAACAAAGCGGACAGCCGCGGTGGTGGGAAATAAAAAAAGGATGGAAGATATCAAGCCAGCGCCGCGAACAATGAGTCCGATTGACGAACTGGCTTATATGGACTTGGTTAATTTTCGCCGCCTTGATCCGGTGCCTTCGCGCCGCGTCGCTAAAATCGAGGAAAAAATCGCCCTTTTAGAAAAAGAGGGAATTGATAAGAAGATTGAAGGCATCAGAGTTTGGCGGTTGAACCCGGTCAATAAGACTTATTTGGCCATGGGGCAGGAAAGCATTAGCTCAGGCAAAACAATTGATGTTATAATGAAAGAGCGCAAGGATCAGGGGCTGAATTATTTGTCCAAAGACGAATTCGAGGCGGTGATGGATTTGAATAATAACCTTCGGTTTTGAGATAAATACAAAATTTTTAATTTTTAAATTTTTAAAATAAATCCAAATTTTTAATTTTTAAATTTGACATCAAGGCTGATTATTTAAAAATTAAGCATTTAAAAATTATTTAAAAAATTAAAAATTAGAAATTAAAAATTTCCGATGCAGATGTTCACCGTTCCTCAATTCATCGATGTTGAGGATAAAATTATCGGGCCGATTACCGCCAGACAGTTCATCATCTGCCTGGTCGGCCTGGGTTTTCTGGTGCCCGCCTGGAAATTGCTTGATTTGATCTGGTTTATTTTAGTAGCTTTGCTCGATTTTATAATTATCGGCGCGTTCGCTTTCGTGAAAATAAACGGCCGGCCATTTCATTATTTTGTTTTGAATATTATCCAGACTTTCAAGAAACCCAATCTGCGGATTTGGAATCACAAGAATCCCTTGAAAGATTTGTTGTCAGCCGAGGAGGCCGCCGCCGAAGAAATGCATGCCGTGCCTAAGACAGTGGCAAAGAGAGAACGCCCGGTCAGTTCTCACTTGAAAGAATTAGCGCTGATTGTCGATACCAAAGGAGTTTACAAAGGAGAAGAAGGGGAAGAAATAGTTTAATTGGTATTAAGTATTTAGTATTTGGTATATGGAGGGAAAAATAAAGTCATTTGCTGATTTGGTTGCCTGGCAGGAAGCTCATCGTCTAGTGATTATTATTTATCGGATAACCAATGTTTTTCCCAAGGCGGAAATTTTCGGATTAACCAACCAAATGCGGAGAGCGGTCATTTCCATTTCCTCAAATATCGCCGAAGGCTTCGGCAGAGAAACAAATAAAGATAAATGCCATTTTTATATAATAGCTAGAACATCGTTAGTGGAAATTCAAAATCAGTTATTAGCCGCCAGAGATATTGGTTATTTGGATCAAAAAAATTTCGATTCAGCCGCCAATAAAACAATTATAGTCCATAAATTAATTAACGGTCTTATTAAGAAGATAAAATACTAAATACTTGATACTAAATACCAAATACTAATATATGGCCGATAAACCAAATCAATTAGCCAGAGGAAAAATTTCCGTTTCCACCCAGCAATATCTGGATATTGCGGAAATCAAGGATGACGTGGTGGTGATGCGCGACGGCACTTTGCGGGCCGTGCTTTTGGTGTCCAGCATCAATTTCGCCCTGAAAAGCGAAGAGGAACAGGAAGCGATCGTTTCCTCTTACGTCGGATTTTTGAATAATATAAATTTTCCCGTGCAGATCGTCATCCAGTCGCGCAAGTTGAATATCGAAGCTTACCTCGCCGAATTGAAGCAGAAAGAAAAAGAACAGCTGAACGAACTGTTGAAAATCCAGACGCAGGAATACATCCAATACATTCAGGAATTGGTGTCGCTTGGCGATATTATGAGCAAAAGTTTTTATCTGGTGGTGCCGTACAATCCTTTATCCGACAAGCACAAAGGCTTTTTTTCTTCGGTCAACGAAGTTTTCAAGCCAGCGACGCTGGTGCGGATGAAAGGAAAAAGATTTGACCGCTATAAAGTCGAACTGATGCGCCGCCTGGAAAGCATCGCCTCGGGTCTGGCTTCGGCCGGACTGAAAACCGTCCAGCTGGACACCCAAGGATTGATTGAGCTGTACTATAATACTTATAATCCGGTCACTTCGGAAAATGAAAAATTAACCGCGATGAAAAATTTGCAGATAACAGAATGAGATTCGTATTTCGTATCTCGTATTTGGTATTTCGTATATGTTTAAAATAAAGTTATTTGCTGATATAAATTTTTATAGAGAAGCGTATGATTTTGAGATTAATTTTTATAAGATAACCGTCGGGTTTATAAAAAATACGAAATACGAAATACCAAGACTATGATTGATATTAGAAAATCCAATTTAGAAGAAAAGAAGCCGCTGACCGAGGAAGAGTCGGCCGGTTTGGCCGGCAATGAGAACGTCGAGGTTGTCGAGGAGCTGATCTCGGAGGAAAAAGCTTTCCGCCGCGGCGTTTTATCCGTGCTGGATTTGATTTCGCCGGCAGCGATGCAGATGTTTCCCGACCATCTCCGGCTAGGCGATAAATTCGCGCGCACGATTTTCATTATCGGCTATCCGCGCTATATCAGCGTCGGCTGGTTCGCGCCGGTTATCAATTTGAATGAAGTTTTTGACGTGGCGATGTTTTTCTATCCGGTCAATACGGCCATCATCCTCAAACAATTAAAGAAAAAAGTCGGCTCGCTTGAAGCGCAGATAATTTCCGACGCGGAAAAGGGCGCGGCTCGCGATCCCTTGCGCGAAACCGCCTTGAAAGATATTGAATATTTACGCGATGCTCTGACGCAGGGGATTGAGAAATTTTTCCAGTTTTCCCTTTACGTTACTATTTATGCTAATAATAAAGAAGATTTGGACAAATTATCCAATCAAGTCGAGGATATTTTCGGTTCGCGCCTAGTCTATTCCAAAAAAGTTTTTTTCCAATCCGAACAGGGTTTTAATTCCACCGTGCCGCTCTGCAATGACGAATTATATATCACTTTCAATATGAATTCTTCGCCGGCCGCTTCTTCGTTTCCCTTTATTTCCAGCGACTTGACTTCTGATCACGGAATTTTATACGGCATCAACCGTCATAACAATAGTTTGATTCTTTTTGACCGATTCAGTCTGCAGAATGCCAACAATGTCGTCTTCGCCACTTCCGGCGCGGGCAAAAGCTACGCGATTAAGCTGGAAATTTTGCGCTCCTTGATGATGGGCACGGACGTAATCATCATCGATCCCGAATATGAATATAAGCATCTGGCCGAATCAGTCGGCGGGACATACATTAATATATCGTTAGCGAGCGAAGAAAAAATCAATCCGTTCGATCTGCCCCGCTCCATCGGCGGCGAATCCAAGCCGGCCGATATCATCCGCGGCGCGGTCATCACCGTAAAAGGCTTGGTCAGATTGATGCTCGGCGATTTGAACCACACTGAAGACTCCATCGTTGACCGGGCGCTCTTGGAAACTTACGCCAAGAAAGATATTACTCCTGACGCTGATTTGGCAACCGTGGAGGCGCCAGTGATGCAGGATTTCCAGGAAGTTTTGGAAGGCATCGAGGGCGGCGCGGATTTATCGATGCGCTTGCGCAAATTCACCGAGGGAACTTTTGCCGGAATTTTGAATAATCCCACCAACGTGAAATTAGATAATCAATTGGTTTGTTTTTCCGTGCGCGACCTGGAAGATGAATTGCGGCCGCTGGCGATTTATACCATCATCAACTACATCTGGAATATTGTCCGTTCGGAGTTGAAAAAAAGAATTCTGGTGATTGATGAGGCCTGGTGGCTGATGCAGAATGAAGACAGCGCCAAATTCATTTACGCCTTGGTAAAGCGCTGCCGCAAATATTATCTGGGTGTGACCACTATTACGCAGGACGTCAATGATTTTTTACGCTCGCCCTATGGACAAGCGATCGTTACCAACTCGTCTTTGCAATTATTATTGAAGCAGTCGCCGGCCGCTATCGATCTGATCCAAAAAACTTTCGCTCTGACTGAAGGCGAGAAATATTTATTGCTGGAATCGGGCGTGGGTGAGGGGATAATTTTTGCCGGCAACAAGCACGCCGCCATCAAAATTGTCGCCTCTTACAGTGAAGATCAGCTGATCACTTCCGACCCGCGGCAATTATTGGAAATCGAAGAAGCGAAAAAAGAATTCGCCGCCTCGATGGGCGAGCAAGCTCCTGCCCAGCCGGCCGCAACCCCTGCTTTGCCGGAGATGGAAATTTGATAATGAATTCCCCTCCGCGGGAGGGGTGGATCGCGCCGCGCGAGACGGGGTGGGTTTGCCGGGTTATCAGAGACATAATTAATTCGCATATCATTTTATGAACAATCGAACCTTCCGCAACATTCTCATCATCTTGGGAATAATAATTTTGCTTCTTATCGTTGCTTATTTTCTTTTTATGTTTAAATTTCCCGGAGCGGTGATTCCGCAGCCGGTTAAGACGCCGGTAGTGACATCAACTAACAATAATCTGCAAAATTCCGCGCCGCCAGCGGCCGCGCCGGCAACGCCGGCAAAAAATCCCAGCGCTCCGCCGGCCTCCAGCGATACTATTACGCAGAATAATCTGGTAAAAATCGCCGAATCATTCGCGGCTCGTTTGGGCAGTTATTCCAATCAGGCTAATTTCGACAATATTAAAGAGCTGAAATTATATATGACGGCTTCGATGCAATCTTGGGCTGATAAATATATTGCCGCCAATCAGAAGGCGGCGTATTCCGGCATTTATCAGGGGGTGACTACGCAAGCGATTTCCGCGGAGATTGCCAATTTCGATAATGCCAAGGGGCGGGCTGATATTATAGTCCACACGCAAAAAGTTTCCGTTAATGGCACAAGCAGTCCGGTTACGACTCAGCAAGACATCACTATCACCTTCGTCAAACAAAATAATAATTGGTTAGTTGATAATGCGGTGTGGAAAAAATAAATAGAATTATGTCTGCTAAGCTAAAAAATATTTATGTCTGCTCGAATTGCGGCGCCCAATCCATCAAATGGAGCGGGCGTTGTTTGGAATGTGGCGGCTGGGGGACTTTGCAATTGAAAACTGTCGGCGAAGACGAAATGAAAGGCGCGGGAACGCCGGAATCGGCGCCGGCGGAAATCATTGATTTGAATAAAATAAAAGAGATAAGTTTGAACCGTTTGGCCACCGGCATCGGTGAATTCGACCGCGTGGTCGGCAGCGGCATCGTGCCCGGATCTTTACTGCTTTTATCCGGCGAGCCGGGTATCGGCAAATCAACGATCGTGGCGCAAGTGGCTGACAAGATCGGGCAAAGCGGCAAAGGCGATGTCTTTTATGTTTCCGGCGAAGAGTCGGCGGCGCAGGTGAAATCCCGCCTTGACCGTTTGAATTGCGGGCTGGATAATATCAAATTCATCAGCGAAACCGACGCCGATAAAATCTGTTCGGCTTTGAAAAAATTAAAACCGGCGCTGGCGATCATTGATTCCATCCAGACGGTTTATTGTCCGGAAATCCAGTCCGAAGCCGGCAGCTTGAATCAAATTCGCGGGGCGGCGGTAAAATTTTTGGAAGTCGCCAAGCAGGATGGCGTGGCCGTGCTGTTAATAGGTCATATTACTAAAGACGGCCAGATTGCCGGACCAAAATCATTGGAACATATCGTCGACACGGTGATATATTTGGAAGCCGACACAACCAATGATTACCGCGTTTTGCGGGCGATGAAAAATCGTTTCGGCTCGGTAAACGAGCTGGGAATTTTCGAGATGACCGGCTCGGGCTTTAAGGAAATCGTCAATCCGTCGCTGGTGTTCGTGGAAAGCGGTTTGGAAAATATTTCCGGTTCGGTTTTAAGCGCGGTAATGGAAGGCACCCGGCCGTTCATTGTCAATGTCCAGGCGCTCGCCACCAAAACTTCTTTCGGTTATCCTCAGCGCCGGGCTTCCGGTTTTGATCTGAATCGCTTGCAGGTTTTAGTCGCCGTGCTCACCAAAAAAGCCAAAATAAATCTGACCGCCGAGGATGTGGTTTTAAATATTGTCGGCGGCCTGAAATTGAATGATCCGGCGATGGACTTGGCGGTAAGCCTGGCGATTATTTCTTCCTTATTGAATAAAGTGATTGATAATAAAACGATTGTTCTGGGCGAAGTCGGTTTGGGCGGGGAAGTGCGAGCCGTGCCCAAATTAGCCGATCGCTTGAAAGAAGCGGAAAAGCTCGGCTTTACCCGAGCCATCATTCCCGACGCCAAAGTTTCCGCCGGCAAAATGAAAATCACCAAGATCAAAAATGTTTCTGAACTCATCGGCGTATAAAAAATCCGGCATCACATTATGCGGTGCCGGTTGAGATGACTTAAAATCGGATGTTTGTTAGAAGGCCCATCGCCTTCTTTTTTTTGGTGTATAGCTCCCAGTCTCTGCTGGGAATAAAAGGGACGTAGGTTAGACGGATAAAGAGCGGGCCGACAGGAGAGACGATCGTCATGATAATGATTTTTTTTAACTTAGGCAGGACATAAATTTTTTCCTCCGGACTCATTAATCTTCCGGTAAGTTCACAGACCATCTCTTTGCCCAAAATCGTCTCCACGCTTTTGCTATTTTTTACCACCGTAAACCTCCTTTGAAGTTTCTGGCGCGCGATGTTTTCCGAATAATAATCATAGCAAATATAAGCCCAAAAATCAACTATTGACTTTTTATTATAAATATGGTATGATTAAAGTATTAATAAAATAGAAATATCGAACCTTTTATATAAAAATTTCAACATAGGAGGGTATATGACGACGAGAGAATACAGTGCCTATCATAGTCAGGTTGACTATGAAGTGGCGATGCAAAGGTTTAGTAATTTTTTAGTTTTTTTTGTCATATGCGTAGCCATGCCCTACATCGCCGGAACCGCGATATTGTGGGTCTGGGGTGATGCCAAGCTTTTAGCCGGCTGGTTGGCGCCGATTGCCGCGGCCCTGGATTTTCTTTCCAGGGTATTCATCTAAAATTTTTTTAGCTCGATTTGCTTAGGCAAGTCGGGCTAATTTTTTTTCGTAGGAACGCAATATCTTGCGTTCCAATTATTTTCACGAAATTTAGAACGCAAAATATTGCGTTCCTACTAATTATTCCAAATGTATTTTATCCTCGAAGATATTTATTTTTTCACGCAGCAGCGGATTTTTTTCCAGTTCAGGATCTGTTTGCATCAATAAGGCGGCTTCGGCCTGCGCCGTTTGCATTAATTCATAATCCCAAAGCGTGGCGATTTTCAATTCGGGAAAGCCGGATTGCGCCGTACCGAATATTTCACCCGAACCTCGTAATTTCAAATCCATTTTGGCCAGCGCGAAACCGTCGGAAATTTTTTCCATCGCTTCCAGCCGTCGCCTGGTTTTTTCATCATTCGAGGCAGGGAAGAGAAAGCAATATGATTGTTCCGCGCCCCGGCCGACGCGGCCGCGGAATTGGTGCAGCTGCGCCAGACCAAAACGATCAGCGCCTTCAATCATCATAATCGTGGCATTGGGAACATCCACGCCGACTTCGATAACCGAGGTGGAAACCATAATTTTATAATCATTGGCGAGAAAGCCGCGCATAATCTCCTCTTTCTCTTTGGCTTTCAACCGTCCGTGCAGAGCCGCCATTTTTATTTCCGGAAAAACGCCTCGATCTAATTTGGTAAATTCTTCTTTGACTGATTTTACGCCGAACAGATCAGATTCTTCAATCAAAGGGCAGATGACAAAGGCCTGCCGGCCGGTTTTGATCTGCTCCCGGACAAAATTGTAAGCGGCGGCGCGTTTTTCTTCCGGAACTATTTTAGTCATAATCGGTTTGCGGCCGATAGGCATCTGCTTGATCACCGAGATATCCAAATCGCCGAACAGCGCTAAAGCTAACGAGCGCGGAATTGGCGTGGCCGTCATTGATAGTAAATGCGGTGTCAGCGCCGGATGCCCGGATTTTTTCATCAATTCTTTTCTCTGCTCAACGCCGAAGCGGTGCTGTTCATCGATAATCGCCAGCGCCAGATTTTTAAACTGAACATCTTCTTGCAATAAGGCGTGCGTGCCGATGATAATATCAACTTCGCCAGCTTTAATCATCTTCAAAATTTCCGCTCGATTAAGTCCCCTCCGCGGGAGGGGTGCCGAGTCCGGCGAGGCGGGGAGGGTATCATTATTTAATAAACGATAATTATTCGTTAACAAAGCAATCCTTAGTGGAAAATTTTCCAGCAATTTTGAAACCGTATTAAAATGCTGCTGCGCCAGAATTTCCGTCGGCGCCATCAGCACGCCCTGCTTATTATTCAAAGCAACATTCAGCAAAGCGATGACCGCGACCAAAGTTTTTCCCGATCCGACATCGCCGTTTAATAATCGCGCCATCGGCCGCGTCTTGCCCAAATCGCCAAGAATCGTCCAGGCGGCCTGGCGCTGGTCTTCGGTCAGCTTGAAAGGCAATCCGGCAACGAATTCCTTAGTGTCTTTTTCCTTGAATTCGATTATTTCCGCGCGCGCCGAATCATGATCTTTTTTTACCAGCTGCGATTTTAATTGCAGCAAGAATAATTCATCAAACGCCAGCCGGCGGCGGGCTTCATCGATATCCGACCATTTTTTGGGAAAATGAATTTTTTTTACGGCATCGCTTAATGAAAGTAAATTTAATTTTTTTCTGATTTCCTCCGGCAAGGGATCAGAAATTTGCGCGGCCGTTTCGACAACTTGGCTGATTAAATAACGTAATTGCTTTTGGGTGATTTTTTCGGTCAAATGATAATTGGGCACCAAACCGGCCGTATGGATCAAGCCGCCGGAATAAATTTTTTCGTAAACCGGCGACACAAAAGTCAAAACTCCCTGGTCTTCGGCAACGCCGGCTAATGAAACCGTGTCGCCGATTTTTAAGGTCTTGGCAATAAACGGCTGGTTGAACCAAATCACTTTCAGTGTTTCCGTACCGTCATTGATCAGCGCTTCAGTAATATACATCCGCCGGTGATGAGCGCGGCGGTTTTCGATCAGTTCAATCTGACCGACAACGTTGGCCGTCATATTCGGCTGTAAATCTTTTATCTTGGTAGTGCGAGTAAAATCTTCATAGCGAAAAGGAAAATAAAAAAGCAGGCCTTCAATATTATTAAGGCCGATTTGCGCCAAGCGCTTGCCGATGCTCGCGCCCACGCTTTTAAGCTCAGTTATCGTTGTTTGTAAGCTGATCATAAATCAATCTTATCGCTTTTTCACCAATTTTTCAAATAAAAAAAGCGGAATTTTTTCCGCTTTCCCTTGAAAATGTTCAGTTTTAAGAAAGTAATTTAGTGACGGCCTGCTTTATTTCGTCATCAAGTTCGATAGAAATATTCGGGTCGCCGTCATTCCCAGTGCCCGGGCAGGGGATATTTAAGTAGTTACGATAACGAATGAATTTGAATTGCTCAGCATTGTCGCCGCCGTAACGTTCAATGAGCCAGTGGCTGTAACAGTTGGGGGTGTCGTTAGCTAAGCCGAAAGCGTTGGCCAATGTTTTTTTGTCCATTAGCGTGCGCCCGCGCGCATATTCATCCGGACTATGCTTGATTGACCATGTTACTTCGTAATACTTTAATCCCATTGATATTCTTAGGTGCGTCGCGCTTCCGTCGATCGCTATATGTTCTCCCTCCCGATGAAAAAGTGTTAATCGCATTTTACTGCCGTGATGGTGAAACCAAATGGGATTACCCATCATTCCGAATTCAGGAGTTTTTGTCTCCATAAAATATCCTTTTTTGTTGTAAGGTGCAAATTTACTCTACCCAGATTGATAAGATATATTAACACAAACAAAACAAAAAGGCAAGGGAAAAATAAAAAAATAAAAAGGAAAAATAAAAAGGAAAAATAAAAAGTCCGGTTGATGTCAAGCTTTTGTCAATTCGAAAATCGTAAATCGCAATTCGGAAATCGGTTTGTGCTCTCGACAGGAATCGAACCTGTATCGCAAGCTTCGGAGGCCTGCGTCCTATCCGTTGAACGACGAGAGCGATACCGGAAGTCGGATATTTGATTGCCGATACTCTGGATGTTCAATCAAAAATTCTTAATGATTAAGCGAGTAAGCGAGCGTTATAAAATATCGGACATCTGAAATTCGATATCCGATATCTGAAATTGTGCTCTCGGCAGGAATCGAACCTGCATCACAAGCTCCGCAAGCTTGCGTCCTATCCGTTGCCACCCAGTGGGTGGTCACCCTCTGGGTGAAACGACTTGTGTAAGTGCTCTCGGCAGGAATCGAACCTGCATCACAAGCTCCGCAAGCTTGCGTCCTATCCATTGAACGACGAGAGCAAAAATAAATCCTTGGCCAAAAGCGTGAATATGGCCAAGGCCAAAGCCGATGTATTATCTATATTGTTATAACTTGAATAGTTTTGTCAACTGTTCGGAAAGGGGAATGGTCGTTCTTTCCAAATTTTCTTTCACGTATTTTAATAAATTCCTTCTGATGATTATCGGGTTCATGTCCTGCAAAGGGATGGAAAAACGGGTGCGAGCGAAGTTAACTATCCAAAAAAGCCAGCTATAGCGATTCGGTTCGTTTTCCGGCAAAGCCGGTTTGGCAAATCTCTTGAATTCCAGATAAAGATTTTTTACTCCGGCGTCAGGTTCGTAGATTATGAAAAAATCGGCAATCTGATCATAATTATAAAATTCCTTGCCGACCATCACGCCGCGGTCGCTGATGGCCACGTCCAGCATTCCCGGATGGCCGCCGTCAAAAATCACGATCAAAACTGCCGCAAAAATAATGATAATGGCAAAAATAAAATTCTGCGTAAAAATCGCGTAAGTCAGCAGCGCGATGGCGATGAGCGAATAGACGGCATACCAGAGTTTGGTTTTTTCCTCGCCCCGGTATTCGGGTATTTGCCAGCTGATGACATCATCCTCTGATTTAATATCCTCGGTTTGCGCCATATTGTTTGACAGTCAATTTTTTATCTTATATTATGATTATATCATATTTTAAAGTATGCGTAAAATAGAGCCGATATCCGATATCCGATATCTGATATCCGAGAATGGAGAGGTGGCTGAGTGGCTGAAAGCAGCACACTGCTAATGTGTTAACCCAGCAATGGGTTCATGGGTTCGAATCCCATCCTCTCCGCAGGGACTATTTTTTATCGGATGACCCGAGTGCCTTGATTTTACGGCACTTTCTGGGAGTCGATAAAAGCAAAAAGTTCGAACCCACGTGGGATTCGAACTTTTTGCTTTTTAGGGTGTTATTTTTCAATTGTCACTACTCCTTTGGTGATTTTTATTTTTGACTTAAAGCATCCCATTAGCTCTCGTTTTTCTTCATTAGTTCCATTTTTTAGGGTGTAACTGGCGTAAGTTTTCATATCAATATCCCGATGTTTTGTTTCCGGATTTGATATGCCAAGTACGCCTTTCTGGAATTTATTGAATTTTTTCAATTCTTCTTCGAATTTAATTTTGATGCCAAAGTCGTTTATTTCGATTTGATTAAATAGTTTGATTAATTGTTCAACCAGTTCATTCTCTCGCAGATAATGACTTTTGCAGTTCCTGTCTTTTGATCGGCCGCAGCCGTAATAAATATATTTGGCCGTTGTTCCGTCTTTCAGCAGTTTGTATTTTTCTTCAGCCGAGATGCTAGATCCGCAGAGGCCGCAGACCATTAATTTGGTATAGGCGAACTCATGACTTTGTCGTTGAATATTATCTCGTTTAAGTTGCTGGACTGCTTGATCGTATAATTCTTTGCTGATAATTGGTTCATGTTTTCCTTGATACCAGTTGCTGGAATTTTTAGGATATTCGAAGACACCGTAATACAGTGGATTGACCAGCATCCGATGAATACCGCCGGCTGACATATTATGATTGCCAACAGTTTTGAAATTCAACTCAAATTTTAACCAGTTATAAATTTTTCTTACCGACCATTTTTCAAAAGCCGCTTTTTCAAACATTTGCTTCACGATTGGCGCTCGCGCCGGATCCTGGATAATCTGGCATTTTTTATCCATCATTTTTTGATTTAAATAACCGACTGGTGCCATGCCGGGCCAGAGTCCCATCTCAACCCTAGCTCGTAATCCGCGTTTTACGTTCACTCCACGATTGTCGTTTTCCAGTTTTGCTTGTGATCCTAAAATCATTAATAAAAACTTTTCATTTGGGTTATTGCTAAAACTTTGTCCGAAAGTTCGTATTTCTTTTAACGCCCCCGAGTCCATCAAATCCACGATTCTGCCTAAGTCCCCGGCATTTCTGGAAATACGATCCGGCGCCCAAGTTAGAATGCCATTAAATTTCCCCAATTTTAACTCTTCGATAATCTCATTGAAAATCGGTCTTTGACCTGTTTCCTTGGCTGAATGAGATTCCTGCTTCATAGTTACAACTTCTAAATTTTCACGTTCTGCCAGCTGAAGCATCTCTTTGATTTGGCTATCAATCGACAGAACCTGTCTTTCCTCGGATTCGCTTGATTTTCTCGCGTAGAGGCAGTATTTCACCGGAGTCGCCAATGGGACTGAATTTGACCTCAAATTTCGCCCTAGGCTTGCGGATAATACCACCGTGTTTGTTGCTTGTTGTTGCATAAGGTTATTGGTTACTTAGTTACAACAACATTGATGACGCAGCGGCTTGAAGGAGTCCAGAGCGTCCCATATACCATAAAAAGTCTCTAAAATCGCCTTATCAGGGTGATTTTTTGTTTGATAAAGATAGTAAAATAAGGCAAAATTGGGATTGACTTTTGTTTTAGAAAGTGGGAAAATAATATTTCAATGTATGCAAAAAGAAGCTAAGGCAAGATTAAAAATAAACAATCTACTCCAAGAATCTGGCTGGAGATTTTTTGACGACAAAATTGGCGCTCGAAATATTGAAGTTGAGGGCAATGTTAATTTAGAAAGTTTGGGCGATGATTTTGAGCATGGTAAAGGTTTTATTGATTATTTACTTCTAGATACAAAAGGATTTCCTCTTGCCGTTTTGGAGGCAAAATCAGGAAGCAAGGATCCTGTTGTCGGAAAAAAACAAGCCGAGGATTACGCCAAAGCAAAAAGATGTCGTTTTGTTATTTTGAGCAACGGTGATACACATTATTTTTGGGATTTGAATCAAAATGCCGAAAAAATAATTTTAAAATTCCCAACACAGAAAGATTTAACGAAGTTGCTAACCGCAACAACCGCAATGTCTTTGTCCGGCATTGATATAAAAGATGATTGGATTGTGCAAAGTCAGGGCGCTGTTGCCGAAGTAGATAGAAAATTTTTGAGAGATTACCAACTTGACGCTATCAATACCATTTCAAGTAAGTTCGATGACGGCAACCGTCGTTTCCTTTTGGAAATGGCAACTGGAACCGGAAAAACCTTGCTGGCGGCCGCGCTTATCAAGCTATTTTTAAAAACCGGCAATGCGAACAGAATTTTATTCCTCGTTGACCGTATAGAGCTTGCCGACCAAGCCAGTCAAAATATCAGCTCCTATCTCAAGGAATACAACATCGCTATTTTCAAGGAAAACAAAGAGCAAGCGCTTCAAAATCAAGTAGTTATTGCGACAATTCAAAGTTTGTCTTACAACCAAAACTTTTTGAAATACTTTGGTCAGTTTGATTTTAATTTGCTTATTTCCGATGAAGCCCACCGCAGTATTTACGGAAATAATCGGGCAATTTTTGAGTATTTTCAAGGCGCGAAAATCGGCCTTACCGCCACGCCAAAAGATTATCTCAAAGGAATTGATGAAAAGAAGCTTGTTGAAACCGACCCCCGCAAATTGGAAAAGAGAGTTTTGCAAGATACCTATAAAACTTTTGGTTGTGAATCAGGTGAACCGACTTTTCGTTTTGATTTGAAAGAAGCAGTCACGCATAAGCCGCCGTATCTTGTTAATCCAGTTATTTACGATAAGCGAAGCGATAAAACTAATCAAATGCAGTCAGAGGAAGGCTGGCAGGACGCATTTATTGACGAAACAACCGGCGAGCAAGCGGAAGAAACTTTCAAAATTCGCCAGCTTGAACGCAAGGTATTTTCCGATAGTTTGAATCATTTGATCGTTGATGAGTTTTTGAAAACTGCAAAGAAAGATCCGATCACCGGAGAAATCGGCAAATCAATTATTTACTGTATATCACAAAACCACGCCTCAAAAATTGCTCGCATTTTGAACGAAGCGGCCGACAAAAACTGGCCCGGAAAATATTCTGGACACAGCGGAGTTTTTGCTCGTCAAATTACGAGCAATGTTGTTGGCAGTCAGGAACTTACGAAAAAATACCGTAATAATCAATTGGGCAATACTCGTATAGCCGTTACCGTCAATATGATGACAACTGGTTATGACTGCACTGACCTGTTGAATGTTGTTTTAATGAAACCGATCTTTTCGGTTAGCGATTTCGTTCAAATCAAAGGTAGAGGAACAAGAAGACATGCTTTTAAAAATGAACTTACCGGCCAAGTCGTTGAAAAAGATTTTTATCATCTAATAGATTTTTTTGGCGTTTGTGAATATTTTGAAGAAAGATATGATTATTCCGAACCGCTATTTTTAGCTGGTAAAACCGAAGAACAAAAACAGCAAGATAAATACGAGTTGATTATAAAAGAACGAACGGCTCAATATGAATCCATGAAATCTCAAGAAACTCTGGGCGTTCAAATGGAAATGCCAATAGCCGTCTCTCACGGCAAGTTTATTTATATTGGTACGGATTTTTTGGTGCGCGATAACCAAATCCAAATCGGCGAGGATTGCATGAAAGTTGATCGCGAAGCATATCGAAATCATTTTGAGCAATCTGTTAAAGATTTAATGGGAACAGACAAAGATTTTGAATCTGCTCTTGAAAATAACGATGTGGATGAAACCGAGCGCATTGCTAAAGAAAAATTACTTGAAAAACCAAAATATTATTTTTCCTTGGAATCGTTGCGCAAGGCATACCAAACCTCAAACGGCCTCGCTGATTTTCTACGCAAAGCCGCTGGTGTTATTGAGCGATTGCCGGATAAATACGACCGCATGAATAAGGGCTTTGAAGAATTTAAACTTGTCTATTCCGACACGCCTTACGAAAAACTGAATTATTTTGAAAATATTTATCAATGCTACCTTACCAACCCAGATTATCGCCACGCGCTGGAAAAAGGGAATTTGGGCGTGCTTGATGATCAAACTTTCGGTGGAATTGTCCCAGTTGGCAGAATAAAGCGTGACGAAGTGGAAAAAGTAGTGAGTTATATAAAGGAATCTAATATCGCCTATGTCAACTAAACCACAAGAATTAAATAAAGTCATTGCCGACTTGCGCCAAATCATTGTTGGCAAGGTGGCAATGCCGACTGATCAAATAGAGCAAATAACTTTGTTTCTGTTTTTGAAGCAATTATCTAGAAAGCATGATGATCTTGTTCGGATTGGCTCAAAAGAATTGATTTTTACCGGCGCATGGGAACGTTATCACTTCGATGTTTTAATGCGTCATAGTGGCGAAGAATTAGTCAAAGAATGTCGCGAAGCCGTTGAATCGCTTTACAAAAATCCCCATATAGATCCGACTGTCCGCAAAGTTTTTGAGCGTTCATATTTGAAAATCCTTGAGCCAAAAGTTTTAAGCTCATTTCTGCAATACTTGAATGACAAATTTTCCGATGGTTTGGATTTAGGCGATTTTTATGAAAGCTTATTGCCAATTTTAGGAACGCAAAACGAGCTGGGACAATTTCGCACACCACGACATATTATTGATTTTATTGTTCGTGTCGTTGATCCGAACATCGGCGAAAAAATTGCCGATCCGGCTTGCGGAACGGCTGGATTTTTAGTCGCCGCTTTTAATTATCTCAAAGGAAAATACACAGATGAAAAAGGCAGGTTAAAACTCAATCCGGAACAAACAAAAAAGCTCTACAACGAAACTATTTTCGGTTGGGATATGGAGCCGTTAATGGTCAAGTTTTCTCTCGCTAACCTTTATCTACACGGATTGAAAGTGCCGAATGTTTCTGAAAACGACACGCTTCTCAATGAAAATCTTTGGCAACACACTTTTGATATTATTGTCGCCAATCCGCCGTTTATTACACCGAAAGGCGGCGCGCGCCGACATTCTCGTTTCGCGATTACTTCAAACAAAACTGAAGTATTGTTTTGCGAGTATATGGTTCATCATCTCAATTTCAACGGACGAATGGGCGTAATTGTGCCGGAAGGAATAATTTTTGACGGAAGCAAAGGACATCAAGCAATCCGCAAATTATTTTTAGATAATGGTCTTTGGTGCGTTGTTTCATTACCATCTGGAGTTTTTAACCCATATTCTGGTAAAAAAACGAATATCATATTTTTAGATAAAACATTAAAGCCAGAAAATATTCTATTTTATGAGATTAAAAATCACGGATTTTCTCTTACAACAAATCCAAGCCCAGTTAAAGAGAACGACATTCCAAACACTATTGAAATACTGAAGTCTTATAGATCGGAATTACAAAATGGAAAACAAAAAACATTTAACGAAATTTCTTATTTCACTTTGGCGAGAGCCGATATTGTTAATAACAAATCTCTAAACTTGACCGGTAGTACTTACCGCACGATTAAGAGGACTAACAAAAAATGGCAATTAGTTAGGGTTAATGAGGTCGCTGAAATTGGCTCAGGTAATTCTGCGCCCCAAGAAAAAAAATTATTTGAAAATGGTAAATTTCCATTTTTTAGAACATCAGATGTTGGTGCTGTTCATATCTCTGATAATTTAATTTCTTCCCGGGATAATTTAAATGAAGCGGGCATAAAAGGTTTAAAATTATTCCCAAAAAATACAATTCTTTTTCCGAAAAGCGGTGCTTCAACATTTCTAAATCATAGAGCCATGTTGGGTGTGTCTGGATATGTATCAAGCCATCTCGCAACGATAATTCCGGATGAAGCTAAAATTATTCCGAGTTTCTTATTTCATATATTGCTTAGTATTGATGCTCGCAGCTTAACTAATGATCAAGATTACCCCTCATTAAAAACCTCTGATGTTGGGAATATCATAATTCCGTTGCCGTCTATTAAAGATCAACAAAAGATAATGAATGATATTGAAAGATATAACCGAGAAAATAGAGAATATACAGAGAAGATAGCAAAAAACAAAGGAAAGATAGGGGCAATCATAAAGTCAATCTATGGATGATCTTAAAAAATTCAAACAATATTTCAATCGTGATTTTTGGCGAGCTTTTCAGGACAAGCAGTCCTTTTTTGATATACCAAAAAATAAAACCGATAAAGATTCTTTTGTAGAAAAATTATATAAGGAAATTGAGGAACGAACATATTATCCGTCCGTTCCTCGTTGTTATATTGACCGAGATAAAGGTAATGGCGTTACTAGAATTGTGCCGGTTTTTACTTTGAAAGATTACTGCGTTTATTATTACTGCATCAAAAAAATTGAGGACAAAATCGCTTATAACCGCGTAGAAAATACCTTTGGCGGCTGGACATTGGGCGGTTTGATGAGAAAGGGCGAAGATGATGAAATGGAAAAAAGACGAAAGAATTTTAATCGCCGCGAAGATTTTATCGCCGAACTTCACGGCATATCAGTTAGCGAATATTCTTTCAATCCGGCGGCTTGGGCTAGGGCGTATGGCGATTTGAACGCGAAATTATACGCTTCTGCAAAAGCAAGGAATTTTAAATATGTTGCCGAGTTAGACATAGCCAATTACTACGACTCAATCCGTTTGGATATTTTAGAAATGCGTATCAGGGAGATTGTCAACGAAGAACACGCGGATATTGTCAGTTTGTTATTTCATTTTTTGAACTATTGGAATAGAAATACAAATTTATACAATAAGCAAACGGTCGGCATACCACAAGACGCAATGGGCGACTGCTCGCGTATTCTTGCCAATTTTTATTTACAACCATATGACAAAATTGTTTATGAATTATGCAAGCAAAATAAATGTAAGTATTTGAGATATGCCGACGATCAGTTTCTTTTTGCGGAAGATAAAAATAAACTTCACATCTTGATTTTTAAGGTATCCAAAAAACTAAATTCACTTGGTTTATCGGTCAATCAGAAAAAGGTTAAAGTGAGGACGACAGAAGATTTAATCAATAATCGGTCTTTCAAGATTTTTGATTTGCTGAAAGAAGATAAAGACAGAAAAGATAAAAAGAAAGTTGAGCAATTTGTTGATTATTATTTTGATTTATTGGATAAGTCAGGTTTAATAAATATAAAAGATAATGGAGCTCCATTGTTAAACAAGGCTTTGTTTTGCTCGGCTTTGAAAAGCATAGATTTTTCTAAAAAAACGAAGTTAATAAGTTGTTATCTGGATGATGAATATTTAAAAAATGCAAGGGCTATTCATTTAGAAAAAATCTACAAATTGCTCAACAAAAACGACAGGCAGGAATTTATAAAAAAGCTCAATGCTCTTTCACGAAAATTGATTCACAACGCTTTTCATTACGAACTTTTGAATTTTTACGGGAAAAGTAAAATTGATAGTCGTCTTATTTTGAAGCGTATAGAAAAATTAAAAAAAATTTAAAATTTTATGTCCGAATACTATAATTCACAAAGAATTAAGGGCTTGTATGATCCGGAATCGTCAGAATCTTTTAAATTATCAAGATCAAAAATTGATCTTTTTTTGAATTGTCCAAGATGTTTTTATTATGATCGTCGACTTGGCGTCGGTCGGCCGCCAGGCTTTCCTTTCGCGTTGAATTCGGCCGTTGACCATCTTTTAAAGTTGGAATTTGATATTCATCGCGCAAAGGGGACTAAACATCCTTTGATTGAAAAATACGGCATTGACGCCACTCCCATTGCCCATAAGGATTTAGATAAATGGCGCCATAATTTCACCGGGGTTCAATATTTGCATAAGCCAACTAATTTATTGATATTTGGCGCTATTGATGACCTTTGGCAGAATTCAAAAGGGGAGTACATCGTTGTAGATTATAAGGCAACCTCTAAAGACGAAGATATTACAGAACTAAATAAAGATTGGCAGATTGGTTATAAAAGACAGATGGAGGTTTACCAGTGGCTTTTGAGACAAAATGGCTATAAAGTTTCTGATACCGGTTATTTTGTCTATTGTAACGGTCAGACAGACCGCAAGGCATTTGATGCTAAGCTTGAATTCGACGTTACCTTAATCCCTTATGAGGGCGATGATTCCTGGGTAGAAAAAACCATCATTGAAGCTCACAAATGTCTCAACGCCAAAAAAATTCCTGATGCTAGTACTGATTGTGATTACTGTAATTATGTTGAGGCAATAAATGGTTATAACACCGCCCCAGAAAAGTCTAAATGAAAAATGCCGTATGAATTTAGCAGAATTTATAAAAGAATATCAGACATTAATTGGCTCGATCGTCGGTTCTTTTTTGGCTATAATATCATCTATCGGATTGTGGTATATAAAAACACATTTTGAAAAAAATAGTCAGATAAAGGGGGATAAAAAAGAAGTCGAGAATATTTTTTTCAGGGCTTCCAGGGAGTGTCAAGATTCAATTGGCAATCTTAAAAATTTTGTAAATAAATCTGGGGAGATACTAAAAAATAGGGCAGCAGAATTAAATGTAATTCTTCCGGCGGAATTTAATAAAATATATATTAACGAAGAAAGACTGTTTGTTTTAAGTAAGAATTTTCATCATATTATTTCACAGCAAATTGATATTGCAGTTTCTGCGGCTAAAAAATTTAATTCCTGGCTGGAGATGTACGAGGAATCCCCTCGAATTTTATATAAATATAATATTGAAGATTTGAAAGTGAATATTAAGTCAAAAGACGAGACGATAAAAAGTTTTCAAGAAGATCAAAGACAATATATTTTGGGAATAGAAGATTGTTTAAAAAATAAAGTTAAGATAATTCAAATTCAGTTATTAAGACCTGCGGTTGCGTTGCAAAAAAAAGATAAAGAATTGGAGGAGATGGCGCTCTCTGGTAAATTGGACAAAATCATGGATGATGAAGCAAAATTGAATTTAGAGTTGAATAATGCGATTTAATAGTAATTCATATTTTTTAGAGTGTTATTAAGTTAGCAATTTTTCAAAATGAATAAATTATGATTAGAAGGGGGTTGCAAGATTATTTTGCTGAATTGGAGAATAAGCTCGAGTCGATCGAGGAATTTGCGATTGGTGAAAAAATCGGGGAAATTTTGAACGTCAAACAGGAAAAACTTTCGGACAAGGAGGAATTAGCCGAATATATAGCTTTTCAGTTTATGGATCATTATTCCAATAAGGATAGCGGTTGGGGAATTTACTTTGGTCCCAAGATTGTGTGGAAAAATGAAAGTGGTGAATTTGTAGAGTTTCCAAGTATTAAGCAGGTTGATTCTGAAATATTGGCTTACTGGAGAAAAAGAGCCGTTGAATGCAAACACCCTGTTCTAGTCCATCGATATGCTGATTTAGTTTTTAATTTTGAACCCGCAGTTTTGAAAAAGAACATTGATTTTACGCTGGCACAAAAAATTATAGATTCTGGCATAGAAATTTGTAATACTAATCTGAATGATGGATTGGGTTGCAGGTTTAAGCTTGAGCGGTGCTTATCTTTGGCTGTCCAGATTAATGACGAGACAAGGATGAGTGGGTTAAAAGACGTGATAATCGCAACAGAGAAAAAATACGCAGAGGACAATAAGCCTGGTCTTTGGGGCTATGCATTCCAGTGGTTAGTACTCGAAAAGAAATTAAATTTAGCATTGTCTAATGAAGAAATCCGAAATCTGTTGGACGATCTCGAAGGGAGATTGAAACGATTTATGGCAATGGAAGATCCTGATCCTTGGCACGTGGAGTGTGTCATTAGATTATTAGCATCTTACTATTCAATTAATAACGATGAAGCCAATCTTAAACGAGTGCTTAATGATTTTGAGACTGCGTTTAGAAAAAATAAGTACGCAAATTCGGACGGAATGCTGATAACTAACTATCTTGAAAAATTCATTGATATTTATCTTGAGTATTTAGTTTTTCAGTTTGCTAAAGATGCTCGAGTAAGAATTATAAACGAATTAAGCAGCTTGGGTAACCGTGGTAAGTTTGCAATGCATGAATTTTCTACTGAAATAAAAGTCGAGAACGCAGATATTGAGAAATTTGTGACCGCAATTTTTGGAGTAGATAATTCTGATTCGCCAGACAAGATAATAGCAAAGATTGCCGTTAATTTTATTTTGCGCAAGAAAACTGTTGCGGACCAGCTTAATGATTTGTCTAAAAATCACCCCTTAACATATTTAATGAGTCATGTTATCTCCTCGGAAGATGGGTATCCTATCGTAAAGTTTGGTTCAATTACCGAAGATTATGATAAACATCTTTTGGAGAATTTTTCTCGAAATTTGCATTTCCATGCATTTTTTCTTCGAATCGCATTCGATAAATTACGTGAGTTATATATACCAGAAAAGATTCTTGATGTTTTGTTCCTGTCCCCGGTCTTTGAGGAGGACGATAAGGATTATATTTTGAAGCTATTAAAATCATTTTGGGACAAGGACTATCTTACCACGTGTTGTTTAAGCGTCCCCCTTATTGAGGATGCAGTTAGAAATTTATATCGAATTAATAACCAAACCTATATAAGGCCTAACGTTGACGATGGTTATGACGTTGTTAATTTAGATAAATTATTGAATAGAGGATTAATAAGGGAAGTGTTTCAGGCGGTTGGAGAAGATGCTGAATACTATTTTAGGGTATTGCTGACAGAAAGGGTCGGTTGGAATTTGAGGAATAACTTTGCCCACGGCATTAATATTAAGTTATTTGAAAGTGAAGATGTTGCGAATCGTCTCGTTCATGTTTTGTTTTGCTTGTCGCTAGTAAGAAATAGTGAACAGCCAAAGTAACGGTGACGGGGATTGAGAATATATGAATAAATATTTATTGTTAATAAAAAAATGACAGTGGTTTAAAGTGAAAATTTCCATAGAAGTAGTTCGAGAAAATAATTAAATTTAATTGTAAAAATAGTCGATCGACATGAATACCGTGTTTTCTTTAGGTGATGTTTGCTTAATAATTTCTGTTTCGGCGGTTTCATCTGTTTCAGCTTTTCTGTGGCAAATTATTATTTTTCTATGGCCATGGCATTGGATCCCGATTTTTCTGGCTATAGTTACATGGGTTATTTGGGAGATTATAACCCGCAATGGAAGGGCGCACTATAATTCTGAAAATGGTTTTTCTCCTACTTTTAATCGTTTCGTGGGCAGTGGCGCTTATTTAGGATTTCAGACTCTGCTTTTTTTGATATTCAAGTTATTTTTCGGCGACACCGCATATTGTTTGATATTGCCTTACGTTGCTCATCTTGTAGTATTTATTTCGACTGGATTACTATTACACTTGTCTGGGTTTTGGCCGTATCTGAAGGATCCGGGGAGAAGATATTCTAAGAGAAGACGACGTTTTAGAAGATAATAGACTTCTATCATAAAAGCCCGCTTAAAGCGGGTTTTTGTTTTGTTTTTCTCTTTAATAAATAAAGAAATCCACCGGCGAAGCCGGTCGTCCGAGGTTTCCTCTTGCGGACGAAGTCAGTTTGGCCTAAGGTATAGCAATAACTAATTTTTTAGTTAAACCTATGCCTCAAGACAATC
>JAQUPS010000013.1 GCA_028716485.1 Patescibacteria group bacterium | reverse complement strand
CCAGTTTAACCGCTTTAGCCCGCAGTCTGGGCATCCGGGGATTGGTTGTGTAAGCCATACGAAGAAACGTTAATTTGATATCTGTTTATTATATCAAAACGTTTCCAAGCTATTGGGCTATTACGTTTTAATTGACAAAATAATATATTTATGCTATTATCTTAATATAATCAACGTTCATTTTTCACCCTACATAAGGAGAAGCTGATGCGACAAAACATCATGGCCACCAAGGACGCTCTGGAACTGAATTTCAACCGCTGCCGAGCCGGGTACGAACTTAGGCCGGTTATCAAAGAATCAAAAGGCGGTCCCCGGCAAATGACAAGTTGGACGGCACCTGGCACGCCCAAGCCGAAATTTTATTTCAACCACGATATTTCCGTTCCGGCCACGATTGAGACTACGACAATCTCGGCCTCGACCAATTCGTCCGGCACTCCCTTTTATGAAGTTTCTGCCACGCTGACCGATGCTCCACAGGCCGAACCTATGAAACCGAAAAAACGCAGCTGGAATTTTATTCCCCGCCGGCAAAATTGCCACAGCTTTCAAAAAGGCGCGGAGCATGGCCGACGCCAGCATTTGAATGGCTTTCCCCGCCACGACTTAAATTAATCTTCTATTTTTCCCGCTCATCATCCCCGCCCCCTAAATCGACAAGATTGACGGGGGATTTTTTTATTTGTATAGTTGCTCTGCTGACTATATAATAGAGATATGAAATACTTTTTCGTTTTAGGCAATAATCCGGCGCTTTCGGCCGCGGAAATAACCGCGGTTTTGGGCGCGGAAGAAGAAGCGCTCCTTTTGGCGGGCAATATTTTAATTTTGAAAAGTCCGGCGACTGACGCGCCAAAGCTGATCAGGCGGCTGGGCGGAACTATCAAAATCGGCTTTATCGCCGATGAAGTCAACCGGCATAATAACGAAAAAATCAAAGAAGCGATTTTAAAAGTAATTGGCGATGACTTGGCAGAACGGAGCGAAACGAACAAATATTGTTTTGGACTTTCCTATTATGGCAAAAATAATCTGCCGGTTTTTCCCATCGGCTTGGCAGTTAAAAAAATCCTCAAACAAAAAGGCGTAAGCTGCCGGCTGGTGACGAGCAAAGAAAAAACTTTATCCAGCGTGGTGGTGGAGCAGAATATCTTGAAACATCATGGCGCGGAAATTGTTTTGATTGAAGAAGCCGATACGCTTTATCTGGGATATACTGAAGCGGTTCAGCCGTTTAAGGAATTATCTTTCCGCGATTTCGGCCGGCCGGAACGCGACGATCAATCAGGCATGATCCCGCCGAAACTGGCGCAGATAATGCTGAATCTGTCAGGAAAAATTAATAATAATATATCCCATTCAGCCGAAACCAACCCCGAATGCCAACCCTCCCAAGAGGGGACTCATTTATTAGACCCATTCTGCGGTTCGGGAACGATTTTAATGGAAGCTCTTTTGCTGGGAATAAAAAATGTCGTTGGCGCGGATATTTCCGAAAAGGCGATCGCTGATACGAAAAAAAATCTTGCCTGGGTCGGCGAAAAAAAACTAAATATCCAATATCAAATATCCAATATCAAATTATTTAATATATCGGCAATGGAAATTTCAAAAAATATTCCCCATAATTCCATAGATGCTATTGTTACCGAGCCGTATCTCGGCCCGCAAAGAGGAAATCCAGATCCTGTAAAAACAAAAATTGAATTAGAAAAATTATATTCCGCCGCGCTAAACGAATTTAAAAAAATCTTGAAGCCGGATGGCCGGGTCGTGATGATTTTCCCGGTTAGAGCCGAAGGCGAGCGGCCGGATTTTCATTTTCTCAATCCGAGCCTGGACGGCTGGCAGGTAGTCAATCCTCTGCCGGAAAACCTGCGGCAAATTCTGCGCACCACCCGCCGCGGCACGATCGTCTATGGACGCCCCGGACAGAAAGTCTGGCGGGAAATCGTCTGTCTGAAACTAAATTAAAAACCCCTTGATCAACAAGGGGTTTTGCTTATTTGTAATAAGCCGGCACGTTATAAACATGCCAATCGGAATAAGGTGAAATGGTTTCAGCCCGGCCGTATTTTTGGGCTAGCCGCAAAAGATAGGCGATGTTTACGGTATTCATTTTGGCATTAAGTTCGTTCCAAAGATTGAATTCTTCATCTGCCGGCGCCTCGGGCGGATTTTTTACTTTCCGCTGGCTATCGTTCATTTTTGCCAGAATCTGCTCGACTTTGGCACAATAAATCCGCTTCAGCGTATAGAGCCGCTTTAAATCTTCAGAAAGCTCGCCCAAAGGCTTAATGCCGGGAACGGCCGGCAGATTCCGCTGCGGAGGAATAAAATCCGCCGGCTTCAGTTTGGCCAAATCCTCCCGGATTTCTTCGTGTAATTTTTCCATTCGTCCTCTCCTTCTGCTACAAAGTTAGTGTTCTTTTTTTCTCAGCCGCCACAAATCCCAATGGCGGTCGACCCAAAAATCAGATGGCTTGTCGAAAGAATTCGTGCCGAATTTGGCCACCAAATATCTGTCCAAAACCGCCCGGATAATCTCGCGTTTCAGGCCGATGTCCGTTCGTCCGAAAATACCGGCTTCGTTCGGCTGGCCGGAATAATACTCGGATAGCAGATAGCTGTCGCGCAATCTTTTAGGCAAAGACCCCAGGGGAATTTTCGCTTGCTTCCGTTTTTCTTCCGATTCGGGCAATTGGAATCTTTCCCGCTTGATTTTTTTCAGATCTCTCTTGATCCTGTCCAGCACGGCTTCCAGCGCGCTTCTTTTTTTGAAAAGAGCTTTAAGCATCGCATCCTCCTTCTTCTATTTGTTATGTAAAAAATTGCAAACGTCTCCGTCCTTGATGATATATTCCCGCCCCTCGGTTCTCAATAAGCCCTTTTCGCGGGCGCGAGCTTCCGAACCGGCGGCGATAAAATCTTTCCAGTTGATGATTTCGGCGCGGACAAATCCCTCTTCGATGTCAGAATGTATTTTTCCGGCCGCCTCGGGCGCGGTCGAGCCTTTTTTAACGGTCCAGGCGCGGGTTTCGTCAGAGCCGGTGGTAAAGAAAGTTATCAGGCCTAATAATCTATACGCCTCTTCGATCAATTTGTCCAATCCGCTTTCATTCAAGCCCAGCTCTTTGATATATTCGGCCTGTTCGGCTTCGGGCAGCGCGGCTATCTCGCTTTCCAATTTAACATTAAGCTTAAAGGTGTTTTGCGGCCATTTTGCCAGATCAACCGGCGCTTCGACATCGGAAATATTCAGCACATACATAATCGGCTTGGCGGTCAGGAAACAAAACGGCTTTACGATATTTTTCTCGTCCTCGTCCAATTCCAATCTTCTTACCGGCAAGCCTTGCGCCAGATGGCCGCAGACTTTTCGCATCAGGTCGCGTTTTTTTATTTCATCCTTGTTGCCGCCCTTGGCCGCGCCTTCGTAATTTTTAAAACTTTTTTCCGCCGAAGCCAAATCCGCCAGAACCAATTCCATATCGATCGTTTCGCGGTCTCCGTCCGGATCAATCTTATTATTGACATGAATAATGTCGGAATTCTCGAAATCCCTGACCACTTCGCAGATCGCATCGCATTCCCGGATGTGCGATAAAAATTTATTGCCCAGGCCTTCGCCTTCGTTGGCGCCTTTCACTAAGCCGGCGATATCGATGAATTCAATCGTCGTGTTGATGATTTTTTCCGGCTGGGAAATTTCCGCCAACGCCAAAAGCCGGGCGTCAGGAACTTTGACGACGCCGACATTGGGATCGATGGTACAGAAAGGATAATTGGCCGCCTCAACCTGTTTCTTGGTAATAGCGTTAAACAAGGTGGACTTGCCGACATTGGGCAAGCCGACGATACCGATAGATAAAGACATATTTCAATGATAAATTATCTTACAATTATTCTTGATAAATTGCAAATCCGAGATTGCCGAAAAATATTTATCATCTATCATTTATCATTAGTCATCTTGGGGCTGTCGGCAAGGCTTGACCTTAACTCAATTATTGATATAAAATAGAGTCGTAATCAATTAACTTGTCTTTTTATGGACGAAATATCAAACGACATCCTGGAATTGGCCAGGACTAAAATGCGCGAAGCCGGCTCCTTTACCCGCGAAGCTTTCCTGGAATTCATTGAAGAGAGCATCGAGCATTATTACGAGACCGGCCGCCTTTCCGAGGAAGACGATTTGGACGCGATCAAAGAAGAACTGCTGGGAATGTATACTGAAATCGAAAGCGAGGAAGTCGAGGAGCGCGAAATCAGCGATGAAGAAGAAGCCGGACGCGAAGAAAAAGCCGAGGAACTGGAAGAAGAGAAAGATGAAGAATAATTAATCAGAAAAACATAAAAACTGTCGGCGAAAAAGTTGGCGGTTTTTTGTTTAAAAAAGCCTCGATTTTAATCGAGGCTTACCTTTGTGCTAAATGAAACCTTGGGGGCTATTAAGCGACCTGGTGTAAAACTTTTTTTAAAAGTTCTTTAAAATTAGGAAAGAGATCAATATCGTCCAGCTCATCCAGCCCAAAAAAACCGATTGCTTCTGATTCTATTGTGTTGTGTTTTACTTGCGCGCTTTCTCCTGTTACCCTGCATAAATAAACCATATCGCTGTGGTAATGATCTCCGACCAATTCACATAAGATGGCATACGGATTATTTAAAACCGAAACATCTGCACTGGCGTCGGCTAAATTTTCATCTTTTTCACCGATAATTTCAACAGATAATCCTGTTTCCTCTCTAACTTCGCGAATAACCGTCTGATCCGGAGTTTCATAGCTTTCCACGTGACCGCCCGGATAAAGCCAAACACCGAGCTTCCTATGGTGAACTAACAAAACTTTCTTATCTTTGACAATTATAGCCGATGCCGTAAAGTGTTTATTAAGCTGGTTGTTCATAAATTTACCCACTCCTATTTAAAAGCATTGATTTGGCTGATGATATAATCAAGCTCGCCAATATTGATTCCGGGGTGCACAGGGATTGTTGTTATGCTTTTTGATAAAAATTCGGCATTTCTACAATCTACTGCCAACGCCTCAAGTATTGGGTACTTGTACAAAACTTTGTAATCGTACCGTAAAATATCTGAGGGTACTCCTTTTCGGGATAAAAAATCAATAAAACGCCCGTTATCATCGAAAGATAGCCTCAATAGCAATACATAATAATTAGGGTTACCACCCTTGATGATATCGAATTCCTTTACTTTTTTATTTTTTATCCCATCTGCCACGCGGCGAGCATTATCCTTTCTCTGATTGAGTTGATTCTGAATAAACTTAATCCTGCCAGCACCCAAAGATGCCTGTAAAGCGCCAAGTTTAAAATTAAGTCCAAAGGACTTTCCGTCCATATTACCAAACTGGATAAAACTTCGCGCCTCAATTTCGTAACGATCACTATCGGTCAGAATGAAGCCCCCTTCTCCGGTAGCTAAAATTTTTCTGTCATGCGTACTAAAGCATGACAGATCGCCATAGGCCGATAAGTACCGTTCGTTAATTTTAGTTCCGTGCGCCTGAGCTAAATCTAGAATTAAGGGGATTCCCTTGAGACCAAGGAATTCCCTTAACCCGATAACATCAGTTGGGTACCCCCACATCGGCACTTCAATGACGGCCTTTGTTCGTGGGCTTATTTTGCAGCGTAAATCAGTAATATTCAGACCAAAATTATCAACACATGTGTCGCAAAAAATCGGTTTAGCTCCGACGTGTATGATAGGAAAAATTGTCATGACTGGACAGGTGGGAGGGACAATAACCTCGTCCCCATTACTAACTCCGGCAGAAAACAAGGCCGTTTGTATAGCTGAAGTTCCGGAGGATGTTGCGATGGCATGTTTAGAGTTAAAAAATTTTCCTAGACGCTTTTCATAATCTAAAACCAAGTCGCTTGTACCTGACAATTTTTTACTCAACAACGCTTTTGTAATATTTTCAAGATCATTATCTCCTGAAAATAAATATTTATCAGAAATATTCATTGTCTCTCGCTCCTTTACTTGATTAGATTTGATTACAATTTTTCCAATAGCAGTCGACTATTTTACCATATTGGTTTACCATAAAAACATTTTTTTTGTCTAAACAATGCTCCATGGAACAAGAGTTACCGAAACCAACTAAAACAATATCTGGCTGATCTTGGTAAATTGAAAAAATCTCCTTTACTTTTTCACCGTAACAATGCCTGTCGTGCATCCGTATAAGGTTGTTCTTCTCATAATAAATTGTCGAGACGACAATCTCCTTAGCAAACTTTCTAGCAAAGTCAATGGTACTACTTATAGAATAGATATTCTCAGCATCGAGAGTGATGTGAATTGAAATATTTTTACTCTCGCGACGGAGTTTTTTTAAAAAATTGACTACTTGCTCAAAGGAGCCGTTTAACCCTCGAATTTTATCATGGATCTCCCTGATATGCGAATCGACACTGACGGTGTATGAAGAAAAATTTAAATTAACAATTTTTTCTTCCAATGATTCGCTTAAAATAACACCATTAGTACACACCGACACTCTTGGAATTTTCAGCATCGCATACTTTGAAATATCAGTAAAGTCTGGATGTAACGTGGGCTCACCTCCAGTCAAAACAAGCCTATCAATACCATCTGCATAAAATTTATCAATCAACTTACAAATTTCATCAATCGGCAGTGGCGCTTTAGCATGTTTTTTGTCGTGGTACAGGCAGTAACGGCATCCTAAATTGCAATGAGTCAACAATTCAAAAACAACTTTTTTTATTTCCGGAGAAATATTCATCTTACAGTTTCTTGCCATAATTACCTCCTTTTATTTGTAAATGAACATTGTCAGCCCAAACTATCCGTGGCATGACTGTAATACCGCTGATATTACGATTTAAAATTAGCAAAAAAGGAAAATTCTGTCAACCAGCCAAAAAACACAAAAACCGCCCAAATTTTGGACGATTTTTGCTAATTTCTAACCTTTTACTTTACACTTTAATAACGACCGGCAAAACCATCGGGCGGCGCTTGGTTTTGGAGAAAAGGAATTGGCCGACCTCGTCGCGGATGCGGTTCTTAATATGGTCGACGTCGGCGGAAGTGCGCGAGTCGTGCGACTCCACTAATTTCTTCACTTTCATCCGGGTCGCTTCGATCAGTTCGCGGCTGTCTTTCATATAGACAAAGCCGCGGGAAATAATATCCGGGTTGCCGATTGTCTTGCCCTGCTCGGAATCGATAGTGGCAATAATGACAATCATCCCGTCTTCGGCCATCACGCGGCGATCGCGCAAAACGATATTGGAAACATCACCCACGCCCAAACCATCGACCATCACGTAGTCGGTCATCACTTTTTCTTTAGTCAAACGGCCGACGGTAATGCCAGCGGCATTTTTACTGAACTCCGCGACTTGGCCGTTATCGGCGATGAAAATTTTTTCTTTGGGTATGCCGACTTTTTCAGCCAGAACTCCTTCGGCTTTCAACATATAATGATTGCCTTCGATCGGCATGATATACTCCGGCTTCAATAAGCGCATCATTAATTTCAAATCTTCCTGCTTGGCATGTCCGCCGGCATGCACATCCATCATTTCATAATTGATGACATCGGCTCCTTGCCGGGTAATCATATCCATCAAGCTTTGGATGGTGCGCTCATTGCCCGGAATGACCGAGGAAGAAAAAATCACGGTATCGCCTTCTTTTAGCTGGATGGTTTTGTGCTCGTGCGAAACCACGCGCGCCAGGAAAGCATTGGATTCGCCCTGCGCGCCCGTGCCGATGATCATCACTTTATTGTCCGGCAAGCGGCTCAATTCATTGTCCTGCACCAAAATGCGCGGATTGAATTTCATATAGCCGATCTGGTGGGCGATTTCCACATTGTCGTTCATACTGCGGCCTTGCAGATAAATGCGGCGGCCGTGCTTTTCCGCCAAGTCGAACAATTTCTGGACGCGCGCCAGCTGCGAAGCGAAAGTGCCGATGATGATACGGCCTTCTATTTTCTCGAAAATCTTATCCATTTCCGTGCCGATGGCTGATTCGGAAACCTGATAGCCGGGATGAGTTGAGTCGGTGGAATCGGACATTAGAAGCAAAACGCCCTCCGAACCGATTTGGGCGATGCGCTGCAGATCCGCCGGTTTGTCATTGACCGGAGAATAATCGACTTTAAAATCGCCGGTGTGGATGACGCGGCCGACCGGCGTATCCACGATAATGGCGAAACAATCGGGGATGGAATGATTGACGCGCAGAAAACCGACGCGGAACGAGCGGCCGAGCCGCAAAACGACATTCTCGTCGATCAATTTATCGTTCAGCACCGGACAGCTTTTATATTCGGCGCATTTTTTCTTGACCAGCGCGGCGGTAAGTTTGCCCATGAAGATCGGCGGATTGCCGATCTCGCCCATGATGTGCTGGATGCCGCCGATATGGTCGTAATGGCCATGGGTGATGATCACGCCCTTGATCCATTCGGCTTTGTCTTTCAGATAGCTGATGTTGGGGATGATGTAATCGATGCCCGGCATATCCTCTTCGGGAAACTGCAGACCCATGTCGATAATAATAATTTCCCGTTCATATTCGATGAGAGTCATATTGCGCCCGACTTCTTCCAGCCCGCCCAAAACGATAATTTTTAATTTGCCATCGGCGCTCTCAATTATTTTTTCCGGAATTTGATTAGGAATTTTTGCCGCTTCAGCCGGACGCTGATAAGACGGAAAAAATTTCCCCCTGGCCGCGGTTGGATTCTTCCCCGGCTGGTGATGTGTTTTTGGTTTATACTTAGTGATCATAGATTAGAAGCAACTTCGGTTAATATTTTAAAGAGTTCGAATATTAAGCCAGATTGCTTATTATTAAAGTTAGTTGTTAAATTATTACATTGCTAAATCGTTATTGATTATTTTTCGTTGCATAACAATGTAACAATTTAGCAATGAAAAAGCATTATTTATTAATATTGCAAGAGTATAAAAACGATTTTTATTTGTAATCAACGTCTTTTACCACTCTAACCTCTCGCCCATCTTCGCATACCAATCGGTTACGTCGGTGAAGCGGTCGGCCGGCGCGACAATACTTTTGACCGCGAAGCCTTTGATCTTTTTATTCTGCACATAAGCATAATAGGGCGAAAAAAGGAAAACTGCCGGCGCGTCATTGGTTAATAAGGTCTGGAATTGCCGGTAATCGGCGATCCGCTGGTTGCGGTCAAGGCTCAAACGCCCATCTTCCAAAACTTTATCGACCTCTTCGTTCTTATAATTTGATAAATTCAAACCGCCGGTTCCGGTTTGGGTCGAATCCCAAAAAACATAAACATCCGGATCGTTGCCGACTTGTTCGCTGAATAGCAGCGCCTCGTAATTTTTCGGCTTAACGACGCTGTCCTGAATTTCTTTAAGAGCTACCGGGGTGATAATCGTCTTTACGCCGATTTTTTCCCAGCTATCTTTGATTATCGCGGCGATTTGGGAATTTTCTTCGTCATCGATTATTGACAGATTAACAATCAGATAATTCCTGGCCGCCGGGGTAGTTGTCTTAGCCGGGGTAGTTGTCTTCGCCGGAGCCGGCTCTTGATAAAGCCAGGTGCCGGGGCCCAAAGCGATTTCCGCTTTCTCGTTATCGGTTAAAGCGGCCTTGCTCGTGGTCGCCTGCTTGGCGTTAAGCGCGGCAATGCTCTCCGCGGTAACTACGTCTTGTTTCCAGCCGGCGGCGATCAACAATGACGCGGCTCGAGCCGAATCAAAACTGTATTTTTCAATATTGGGATTATAAGCGTAATTATTATCAAGCAGCGGTCCGTTGACGATCCGGGCGGCGCCGCCTTCCGCCTGATCGATTATTTTCTGTTTGGGAGCGGCATAGGATAAAGCTTGCCGGACTTTCACGTCTTTTAATAAAGGATTTTTTACTTGGTTGAAAAAAATCGCCTTGATCTGGGGCAAATCAAGCTGGAAAATATTCAAAGAATTCTTAGCGATTAAACTTTCCTGATCGCCTTTGGCCAAATAACTCAAGCCATCGACATTATTATCATTCAAAGCGGCGAGCGCCGAGGCGGAGTCGGAATAAAATTTAAAAATAATATCTTTCAAGTACGGCTTTTTGCCATAATAATTTTTATTAGCCGTTACCGTATAACTCTTGATATTGCCGCTTTTATCTTTAACCAAAGATTTGAACTGATAAGGGCCGGAACCGATCGGTTTCAAATTGGGCTCGGCCAGCGGCGCCGACTCGGGTGAAACATTCCCCCAAACCGACTGCGGCATAATGCCGAAAGTGAGCAAGCCCAAAAACGGAGCGTAATTCTGCGACAAAGTAAAAATAACCGTTTGGTCGTCCTGCTTGGCGGCATCCACTCCGGCAAAACTGAATCTTAGCGGGGAATTAAAAGCCGAGTTGATAATTTCGTCAAAAGTGAAAACAATATCATCGGCTGTCATTTTTTCGCCATTCTGCCAGCGCGCGTCATTCCTGATTTTTATGGTGTAAGTTTTTCCGTCGGCAGAAACCTGATAGCTTTCCGCCAAATCATTTTGCAGCTGGCCGTTCACGTCGTATTTGAAAAGCGAGGAATAAACCAGACGGCTGATATCATTATCAGCGTCGGAAAGCGAGGCGTAGAGCGGATTAATGTGCGCCGGATTGCCGATCAATCCTTCCGCATACTGCCCGCCGAAAACCGGCACCAAACGCAAATGCTTTTGCGCCGCGGCAAAACCCAGCCAGCCTAAATTAAGAATAATAAAAACTATTAAAAAATTAATCAGCCGGCTTTCCCGCTTGTTCAAAATTTTGCCCAGATGTTTCAGCTGCCGGAGATTGGGGATTTTCGACTTGGAGAGGGAATAAACCAGCTGTTTGTCCAAATGAGCGTTATCGGCCATGATTTTCGGCCGCCGGGAACTGAAAATCTTGCCGAAAAAAAACAAGGAGCCGGCGAAAAATTTTCTGACCCGCGCGAAAAAAGGATAAATTTTGCTTTTTATCAGTCCCATTAATTCAAAAATTTGAAATCCCAAACTCTAAATCCTAAACAAATTCAAAATCCAAATGACAAAAATTCGAAACGTTTTGAATTTAGGATTTTGAGTATTCAAATTTGTTTCGGATTTCGGATTTTATGCTTCAGATCTATAAAAATCGATTTCACCCTGATTTGAATTTACTTTGAGAACGAAAAATAGGGCTAAACCAAAAAGATAATCAAAGAGACGCCGAAAAATATGGCTGCCGCGACGATGGAGCCGTAAAAGAGAACTTTATCAAAACCGCGTTTAGAAAGATAAACATTGCCCGAGCCGCCGAAAATTCCGGAAAGCGACGCGCCTTTATTCTGCAATAAAATAGCGAGCATCATTAAAACGGCGGAAATAAGTTGGACAATTTTGAGTAAAAACATATTATAATGCGAATTCCGCGGATATTTTGAGTTTATTTTTTGACTGACGCGACAATCTTGGCGAAAATTTCTTTGTTGTTTTCGGCCAAATCGGCTAAAACTTTTCTATCCAATTCAATTTTATCGGTATGGAGAGCGCCGATTAATTTCGAATAAGAGATGCCCAATTCTTTCGCGGCAATGCCGATCTTGATCTGCCAGAGCGCCCGGGCGGTTCTTTTCTTTTTGCGGCGGTCGACAAAGGCGTGCACGCCGGCCTTAACGGCGGCGATGGCTCCGGTGCGGATGGTATTCTTGCGGTTCCACTTGAAACCCTTGGTTTTCTTAAAAAGTTTCTTTCTTTTCTTGACGTGGATTGTTCCTCGTTTGACTCTCGGCATAAATATTTCGCTTAATTCTGATTTTATTAATTATAAGGGATGAAGCTCTGGATATTGCCGGTTTCAGTGCTGTGAACGCTAACATCGCGGCGCTTATTGCGGCCCATGTTTCCGGTTTCCTTGGCATTAAAATGATCCTGGCCGGCTCTTCTTTTTTTCACCGTTCCCTTTTTAGTGATGAAGTATCTTTTGGCGGTCGCTTTATGAGTCTTTATTTTAGGCATATTATTGTATTTTTCGTATAATTTAAAAAACAGGCTGTATGCCTGACAAGGGGCTGTCGTCGGGCGCTCTTTCGAGCATAAATTTCAAAATTTTGAGCAAATTTTTTATAAAATTTTTGAGGCGATACGGCCGTATCGTCGAAAATATTTTAGAAAAAATTTGCCTAAATTTTGAGATTTAGGCCAAATACGGCACCCAACGACAGCCCCGAGGGCGATTACTTCTTATTCATTATGACTATATTATATCTTCCGCCCATTCTTGTCAAGTTCTGCTCAACCACGGCATTAATGCCTTCGGCCGCCTTTAATTGGTCGATAAACTTATAAATAACCTCTTCGGCCTTAGCCGGATGCTGCCGTTCGCGGCCCTTTAAAACAACCTCTATCTTGATTTTGTCATCATCTTTAAGAAAGCCGATAGCCTGATTCAGGCGGAAATTAAAATCATGCTCGCCGATTCTGACCGATAAACGGATTTCTTTGGTATCGATTTTTTTCTGGGCGACTTTCTGCCGATGCGCCTTTTTCTCCGATTCGTATTTCAATTGGCCGAGATTGACCATCTTTGCCACCGGCGGTTCGGCTTTCGGATTCATAATCGCCAGATCCAAATCGGCTTCCTGCGCCATGCGCAAAGCTTCGGACGTGGAAATCCGGCCGACGCTGACACCCTCGTCGTTAATCAAAAAAACTTCCGGCACGCGGATGCGGTCGTTAGCGATGTATTCTTTTACCGGCTCTACCGGTTTGTATCTCTGCCAGTGATGTCTCATAAATTAATATTTAGTCTGGCGCGTTATTTTTATCAAATTTAATTAATCTTGGCTATTTTTACAATAACTGACTTATCGCAACGCGTCAAGGTTGACGCATAATTCGTCCTGCCAGATCATTTCCGAATAAGCTTCCAAAATCTCTCGGGCATATTTCTTTCTTTTATTATACGCTTCTTCGTCCTTTGCTTCAAACCTTACCGTAATATAAGGGCCATTCTGCGAGTAACGGAAAATCATCATCCCGTCTTCAAAATCAATCCGCGCCCCGTCATTGCCGGGAATGTCTCGCGCGTCAGTTATCTTGCCGCCAGGAAAATCTTGCTTGAATTTTTCCGCCAAAGTCCTGATGACCTCTACTTTTTTATCGTCCGGACAGCCGATCTTGATTTCCGGCGAAGAAATATATTTGGGAAAGCTCTCGCAAATCTCGCTTAAAGTTTTGTTTTTCTCTTCTAAATATTTTAAGAGCCGTAAAGCGGCATAGACTCCGTCGTCGTGGCCGTAAAAACCGTCTTTAAAAAAGAAGTGGCCGGAAAGTTCGCCGCCGAAAGCCGCGCCGGAAGACGCGATTTTTTCTTTGATGAAAGAATGGCCGACCAGCCACATAATCGGCACCCCGCCGTTTTTTTTAATCACCCAAGGCACGATTTGCGAAGAAAGAGTGTTAAAAACTATTTTGGCGCCCGGCGTTTTTTCCAAAATTTCCTGCGCGAAAATCGCCACTAAAATATCGTTCCAGGAAATATTGCCTTGTTCGTCGACAATGCCCACGCGGTCGCCATCGCCGTCAAAAGCCAAGCCCAAATCAGCTTTGGCTTTGACAACTTCCCGCCCCAGCTCCCGCATAAACTTTTCATCGGTAGGGTCAGGCGTGCCGGCGGGGAAAGATCCGTCCGGGTCGCTTCTCCTCTCGATAACTTCATTGCCGGCGCGGCGCAAAATATCCGGCGCGAAAACTCCCGGCGTGCCATGCCGAAAATCCGCGATGATTTTGAATTTTTTGCTCAATTTTATCCTGCCCAGCAAATCTTCGGCGTATTTTTCCTTAATATCTTCCTGAATGATTTTCCCTTTTTCTCGCGGCGCGAAAAAATTCTCGGTTTCGACCGTATTTTTTATTTCTTTCACGTCATCGGGCAAAGTCGTTTCCGAATAATTAACCGCCATCTTAAAGCCATTGTAATTAGCCGGATTGTGCGAAGCCGTAATCATCGTGCCGCCGCGAGTCTTGAAATAATATTGCGCGCAATAAGCCATCTGCGTCATCACCATGCCGATATTAATGACGTTTATTCCGGTCTCAACCAAACCGTTGATATACGCCTGAGAAAATTCCGGGCCGGAAAGGCGGCAATCATGGCCGACTACCGCCACGGGAATATTCCGTTTCCGCAAAAAAGTTCCATAAGCGCGGCCGATAGCCTCGGCTTTGGCCGCGTCCAAATCTTCCGGCACCTTGGCGCGGATATCGTAATTGCGGAAAATATAAGGATTGATTTTCATATAAAAAAATAATTATTATCTTTCTTTGTATATTATAGCATAAAAAAAGCCGCCAGTTGCGATGCTGGCGGCTATCATTATTCTTTAATCTTTGGTAATTACCGTCCCTTTGCCCAGGTTCGATAATATCTCCGCTAAAAATTCCCCGGGATGAAAGCTGACGATGTGAGCCGCTTTGACTCCGGCGTCCACCGCTTCAATCGCCGCCTTTAGTTTGGGAATCATTCCGCCTCCGGCAGTATTATTTTCCATGAGTTTGGCGGCTTCGCTGGCTTTGAGCTGAAAAAAGGTTAACTCTTTGCTTCGATCCTGAACTCCGTTGTCGCTGAGGAATATTACTTTTTCCGCTTGCAATGAAACAGCGATGTCGGCCGCGATTTCATCAGCATTCACGTTGTAAAATTGGCCGTCAGCCGCCTTGGCCAGCGCCGACACGATGAATATTTTCGGCATTGCGGAAATCGTCCGGTCAGCAACGGAAAAAGAATCAGTGTCCACAGAGCAAACCGAGCCCGTTCTTTTGAACTCCTCGCTGATCGGCTCCGCCGTAACGGCTTCGGGTCTTAGAATCTTGGGAACATGTTTCATTTTTTCAATGACCTTTAAAATTTCAACGCCGATTTCCACGTCGACAATCTTCATCAGATCGATAACTTCCGGCGGAGTAACCCTAATTCCGTCTTTTTTCATAATTTCCATTCCGGCCGCTTTCATCTTTTCATCAATCTGCACTTGCGAGCCGCAGACCAGAATGATGCGGATTCCCGAGAATGCCAAATTAACGACATCTTCGAGCACTTCTTTGAGGTGCGGGCTGGCGAAAACTTTGCCGCTTACCTTTATCACCACCGTTTTGCCGTGTAATTCTGCCATTTGGGCTGCTGCCCCTCTTATTAGTTCAGCGCAATTACTCATATTAACCTCCTTTTTCTGCTTACATTTTTTCAAGGTTCGATTTATTACCTGAAATTATCAGAATAATTCCCGCCTGTCAAGCTTTCCTGCTTTGCCAAACAAAAAACCGGCCATTGCGGCCGATTTTTGTTTTACTCATTATCTATCCCAAAAAAAGAATCCAGATATTTTTCATATCGGTACTTTCTATCGTAACCGTCTTCGTTGTCTGCCATTTTTAATATATTCATCTTGACAAAACGATTGATTAACTTCTGGGCTCCGACACGGGAAAAACCTGTCCACTGCATAATAATTCTAGTATTGACAATTGGATTGGCATAAAGCTTAGATAAAACTAAAACTCCGCTTTCTGATTCACGTTTTGCCAAAGCTAAAAGTTTTGCCATATCATCGTCGCGCAACTTTCTTATCTTCTTAGACACTGCAATGGCTTCATTCGCGGTTTCAATGACTCCTCCCAAGAAAAAATCCATCCACTCGTCAACCTTGCCATTATGATAACCGTCTAATTTATCATAGTATACTTTTTGATGTTTTTTAAAGTAAGAAGATAAAAACAATACCGGGTGCTCCAGCAATCCTCGTTTATATAAAAGAAGCGTAATTAGAAGCCGGCCGGTTCGGCCGTTGCCATCTAAAAACGGGTGGATTGTTTCGAACTGCGAATGGATTATGCCGATTTGAATAAGCGGCAAGGTAGATTCTTCGTCATACAAAAATTTCTCAAAATTATTAAGGGCTTCATTCATATTGCCAACCGGAGGCGGGACAAAAGAAGCGTCGGCTGGGGTTGTTCCGCCAATCCAATTTTGGGAATGGCGAAACTCGCCCGGGTCGGAAAAATGAGTGGAGCGAGCGCCGGTCATTAGCTTGGAATGCACCTCCCTGATGAATCTCAATGACATCGGAAATTCATCTATCCTCTTTATGCCGTAATTCAGCGCCTTGATATAAAATAAAATATCTTGGGCATCGCTTTGCTTGCCGTCGATTTTCGCTTCCATTTCTATGGCATCGATTATCGTCGCCCTCGTGCCTTCTATCTGCGCCGAGGAAGTAGCATCTTTTCTTATATACATTTTCAAAAAAAAGTCTATGTCCGGCAAAATTTGGGTAATGCCGTCTAATTTCCCGACAAGGCGATCCGCTTCGGCGGCCTTATTAAGCAGTTTTTGCTCAAAAGCAAAAACACCTTTTGGTGGAAAAGGATGTGGGACAGAGGCTGCGAACCCCTGACTTTGCTGGACTTTTCTAGTAATTTCTACATTCATAAAGATAGTTTGCTTTAAACTCTACATAGATACTATATTATAACTTAGTTTATATCTTGTCAAACATGCAAACCAACTTTTAAAGATAATATTTTTTATCTTTATATTAAAATTCATCAGTTATTACAACCCTTCTTCCGCCACAAACATTATCTAAGTTTTATAGAAACATTTTATCATTTAGAAAGCGCTAAATCAATTTAAGTCTGCCAAATTGCCAAAATACAAAACAAAAACAGCCCTTTCAGACTATCTTCGTTAGTGAGCGGGTAACGGGAGTAGCTCAGTCGCTCGCCGCCGGAAAGCGGTTTGCTCCTTCGTCCAGGGTCAGCGCCAAGCATTCCCCGAATGCTTGGCGGACGCTCGGCTGCCGGCCGCTCGTTCCCTCGCGGCCATTGCCTCGCTCCTGACCAGTCCAATTCCCGCATTAACCATTTACGAAAAATAAAACAGCCCCGTTCGGGCTGTTTTATTTTGGAGCGGGTAACGGGAATTGGACCCGTTTCTCCACCATGGCAAGGTGGCATAATACCGGTATACGATACCCGCCTCTCAACATTCGAATTTCGAAATGCGAAGTTCGAATTATATAATATCAATAGTTTTCAAAAAAATCAAGGTGCTATAAATTAACTTGAAATTCGCACTTCGCAATTTGAACTTCGCGCTTTGATTGTGGTCCGGGAGGGAATCGAACCCTCACTCCGGTTTAATGGAATTGGATTTTAAGTCCAACGCGTCTGCCAGTTCCGCCACCGGACCATCTCAAATTTCGAAGTGCGAAGTTCGAATTACAAATTGTCTTTACCGTCTTTTAATCTTTTTTTGAAAGTAATTTTAGAAGAAATGACGATGGCCAAAATTTCATTGCCTTCCTGCAATAACGGAAAGACTAATTCTTCCCGCATTAACCCGCTATCAATAATAATCTCTAACCAAAAAATGCTTTCATCGGCCTCTTCTTCCACTATACCCATCTTGGATAAAAAATCCAAGTCAGATTTACCCCGGCAAGCCGCACGATAATTTGCCGCGACCGAAGTTCCGCATCTTAATAATTGTTTGCCAACAATCTCGCCCGTTTTAGTTTTGGGCAAAGCTTCGATTAATTTAATTATCCGCAAGGAAAATTTTTTTGTCCTATCCTTAAACTCCTCCTTAAACATAAATTATTCGGGAATTATGATTCGCACTTTGAACTTCGCACTTCGAAATTTGAATTGTGGAGATGGCGGGAATTGAACCCGCGTCTGGCAAGTTTAGGTTAATACTGCTACAAGTTTAGCCCAGCTTGGGTTTAACCATTACCTAAAAGCAAGGCGAAAAAATAATGGCGAGCCCTATTTAGTTTTAGCTGCCAGTCTAAGAGCCGACACTGGCAACCTGATCCTCTAAAATGACACTCCCACCTTCCCAGAGGAGTCAGAAGGCGAAATGGCTGCCGGTATTAAGCGGCAACAAGCGCAAAAGCCGGAACCTTCCAAGTGAAGGCGGCTCCGCGAGCGATTTTATTCGCAATTGTGATTTTGGACATTTTTACGTGGTGCCCGGCACGCCTTGAGTATTAACAAAAAATCTCGTCATCGATCCCTGGCATCCCCAATAATAAATTTTAAAATTACAAATCCAAATTTTAAAATTTTAAATTTAAATTTATTTTAAAATTTAGATTTGAGATTTTAACCCGTTCTTTTTAAATAAGCCCTTGCCTCGCGATCCAGGTCTTTCTTTTTCAGGTCTTCGCGCTTGTCATATTTTTTCTTGCCTTTAGCCAGCGCTAATTCCAATTTTAAAAATCTGCTCTTAGTATAGATACGAAGCGGCACCAGCGTCAAGCCCTGCTCTTTGCTTTTGCCCAATAAATAATTTATTTCCTTGGCTTTCAGTAATAATTTGCGCGAGCGGGTCGGATCATAATCCTTCACTGTGCTGGCGTATTTATAAAGAGAGATGTGGGCGTTAATCAGATAGGCTTCGGGCAAACCGCCATGATCGGTTCTCAAAGCGACATAAGCTGATTTTAAATTGACATTGCCGGCGCGCACCGCTTTGACTTCATAGCCAGCCAAAACAATCCCGGCTTCATATTTATCCAGAACCTCATAATCAAAGCTCGCGCGTTTGTTAATGGCCAAAACTGACATAACCGGATATTCTTTTTTATCAAATAAATACCCGAGCTGAGCCGGGCATTTACCGCGTCCGCCGAAGCCCCTGGCAAAGGCGGATTATTTTTTATCTCTATCAACGACATTCCACTCTTTCAACTTCTCCACGACCTTTTGCGAAGCCAGAGAATTCTTGAGGTAAGCTCGATAGCCGGGATCTTTGACCCGCTCCTCGACTTTGGCGTAACCTTTGTATTGTTCAAGAAGTTGTTTTATTTTTTCTTCAACGTCGTTTTCCGTGGGCGCGATTTTTTCCAGTTCACCGATTTCGCGGATAAGCAAGGCGGTCTTGACGCGCTTCACCGCTTCCGGCAACAAATCCAGCGCCAGCTGATTGCGGGATTTTTTCAGGCTGGATAAATAATCTTCCATCTTGCCGCCTTGGCGCGAAATATTTTCTTCCAATTCGATCAGCATTTTTTCCGTTTCATTGGAAACGAGCATTTCCGGCAATTCGCCGAATTTGGTCTTGGCCAAAACTTTTTCCAGCATATCCAATTCGGTTTTGCGCTCGGCCTCGGAACTTTTCTGGCCGAGAATATCTTTCTCGATCATCGCTTTCAAATCGGCCAGATCCTTGCCGCCGAAATTCTTGGCAAGCTCGTCATCCATCTCCGGCACGATGCGCTCAAAAATATCTTTTAGCTCAACTTTGAATTCGACATTTTTGCCGGCCAGATTTTTCTGATGGAAATCTTTCGGATAGGGAAGAGAAAATTCTTTCACCTCGCCTTTTTTGGCGCCGATAATTTTTCCATCAAACCCCGGCACGAAATATTCTTTGCCGATGATAACGGTAGCCGACTGTGTCTGTCCGCCTTCCACCGGCACGCTATCCAGATACATATTGATATTAGCCACGACTTTATCGCCATCTTTCACTTCACGATCCACGGCCGCTTCTTTGACGCGGGTTTCGCGCAGATAATCAAGCACTCGCCCCACTTCTTTCTCGTCGATCTTCGCCTCAGTCGCTTTCACGCCCAGATTTTTGTATTCGCCCAAAGTCACCGCCGGCAAAATTGATAAAACGATTTTGAATTCCAGCGGATTTTCCGGAGCCAATTTCAAAATATCCACCATCGGCTGGCCGATGATTTTGTCGTCTTTGGCGTTTTCTTCCAAAATATTCGCAAACGATTTATTAATCGCCAGATTGGCGGCCTTTTCCAGAATGCTCATCTCGCCGACTTTTTTCTTCACCATATCCAAGGGCGCTTTGCCCGGACGGAAGCCGTCGATTTTTATTTCTTTGGCAATCTCCTCGGCCGCACGCGCGACGAAAGTCTTTAATTCCTCGTATGGCAACTCAACGACAAATTCTATTTGGGATTTCTCCAAAATTTTCTTCTCAACTTTCATATTGCGAATAAATAATTATTGATAATTAACGGAGCAACAAGCCGATGATGAGCAGCGCGACGATGTTTAAAATCTTGATCATCGGGTTGATAGCCGGACCGGCAGTATCTTTGTAAGGGTCGCCGACCGTGTCGCCGGTAACCGCCGCTTTATGAGCGTCCGAACCTTTGCCGCCGAAATTTCCCTGTTCGATATATTTCTTGGCATTGTCCCAAGCGCCGCCGCCGGAAGTCATCGAGACAGCCACGAAGATGCCGGTAACAATCGCGCCGACCAGCAAGCCGCCTAAAGCTTCCACGCCGAGCAAGGCGCCGACCAAAATCGGAGCAACCACCGGAATCAAAGCGGGCAAAATCATTTCCTTGATCGCCGCTTTGGTAACGATATCGACCGTGCGTCCATAATCCGGTTTTTCCGTGCGGGTCATGATGCCCGGTTTTTCCTTGAACTGGGCGCGCACATCTTCCACGACCGAACCGGCCGCTTTGCCGACCGCTTGCATCGATAACGCGGCGAAATAATAAGGCAACAGGCCGCCGATGAATAAGCCGATCAAGACATAAGGATTATCAATCGCGAAAGAAAAAACTTTGCCACTGCCTAAAGCGGTCAGATTGTGAGTGAAATCAGCAAAGAGAACCAGCGCGGCCAAAGCAGCCGAACCGATAGCATAGCCTTTAGTGACAGCTTTGGTGGTGTTGCCGACAGCGTCTAACGGATCAGTGATGTTGCGGACATCATCGCCCAAGTCAGCCATTTCGGCAATTCCTCCGGCATTATCGGTAATCGGACCATAAGCATCGATCGTAACGATTATTCCGGCCATCGAAAGCATCGCCATCGCGGCCACTGCCACGCCGTAAATTCCGGCGAATTGATAAGCGGTAAAAATCGCCGCGGCAATCACCAGAACCGGCAAAGCCGTCGATTTCAAAGAAACAGCCAAACCGGCAATCACGTTCGTGCCGCTGCCGGTACGGGAAGCTTCGGCGATTGATTTAACCGGGCGATAAGCCGTGGAAGTATAATATTCGGTGATGCAAACCAGCAAACCGGTAACAGCCAAGCCGACCAGAGAAGAAAAATAAATGCTCAGCGCGCTGAACTGGCCATTGTCTTTCATCAGCCAATTGGTAATCGGATAAAAAGCGATCGCGCTCAAAACGCCGGCGGCGATCAAACCTTTATAAAGCGCGCCCATAATATTCTGGCTCTTGCCCAAGCGGATGAAGAAGATTCCGGCAATGGAAGCGAGGATGGAAACGCCGCCCAAAACCAGCGGGAACAAAACCGCGGCCGGGTTGGCGGCAAACAGCAAACTGCCCAAGATCATCGTCGCGATCGAAGTGACGGCGTAAGTTTCGAACAAATCGGCAGCCATGCCGGCGCAATCGCCGACGTTATCGCCGACATTATCGGCGATCACGGCCGGGTTGCGCGGGTCGTCTTCCGGAATTCCAGCTTCGACTTTGCCGACTAAATCCGCGCCCACGTCAGCGGCCTTGGTGTAAATGCCGCCGCCCAAACGGGCAAAAATAGAAATCAAGGAACCGCCGAATCCCAAGCCGATCAGCGCGGTCAAATCATGAGTCAACAAATAGAAACCGGCTGTGCCAAGCAAGGCCAAACCGACCACCAATAAGCCGGTGATGCTTCCGCCGCGGACAGCGACACCTAATGCTTTACTCATCCCGCCGCGAGCCGCTTCGGTTGTTCGGACATTGGCGCGAACGGAAATAAACATTCCGATGTAGCCGGTCAAACCGGAAAGAACCGCGCCGACCAAAAAGGCGGCGGCAGTCATCCAGCTCAAAAAGAAACCGATTAACAGGAACAAAACCACGGCCACCATAGCCACGGTTTTATATTGCCGATTTAAAAACGCTTTGGCGCCTTCTTGGATGGCCTTGGCGATTTCGCGCATCACTTCATTGCCGACGGGCAATTTTAAGATGGCGAGGATGGAGATCGCTCCGTAGACGATAGCGGCGAGCGCGCTACCGATGATCAGGATGGTTGTTGCCATAGATGAAATATTTTGTTGAAACGCATAATTGCTTAAGCAATTAATCCGCCCAACGATTTATTATTAAAATTACTTCGCGATAATCAAAACTTCCTTCGAACTTCCATTGCTTAGAACATATTTGTATTCGAGTTTTTTAACTTCAATATTTTTTTTGTATTTTTTCAGCATCTCTACCAATTCGTCTATTGTTGGCGTACCGTCATCTCGATAAGAAACGACCAAAATTGAATTCTCGAATTTTTTAAATAATTTTTCAAATGCTTGGTGTATTTCTCCTTTATTACACCATTCATTCTTGCCATTTTTAATTTTTTTATGTTTTGATTTCTGATCTATTAAATTCGGCCATTGATCATAAAAAACAATTCCTTCAAGAAAATGGTAGAAATCAAAATAGTTAACCCCCGCTCCTTTCGCTGAAATATAAGGCGTGTCGATATAAACCAAATCCGTTTCAACATCTAAATCAAAAATGTCTGACTGCAAAGCTTGATTTTCGTTTTTATTGTCAAAAACCGCGTTATTTCCTTCCTCGACGAATTTTCTGAAATGATCTTTGAAAGGGGTGTCCCAAGTTTTTTTGTTGCCGAAACTTCTTTTAACTTCCGCGGTTCGTATATATAAATTTTTTCTGTGAAATAAATTATATGGACGCTTGATTATGCATGCTTGAAACAAGGCATAATAGGCCAAGGCTTGTTTATATTTATCTTTTAGCAACCCGATGTTTTTAATTACGACATCAAGCCATTTATTTTCTTCGTCGGTAAAGTAAATATCATGAAAAGTGTCGTAAATGAAAGTCGGGTATTCAACATCCGCGTGCTTTTCCAAAACAAAATCGATGTCGCTATCGTTTAAAATTGTTTTTGAATTCTCGATTATGGCAAGCCCGACATAATAATTAAACTTCAAAGAATCGTTATATAAAACCTGCTTGCCGTTTTGTTTAAACATATAACCAACGCAGCCTGTACCGCCAAAAGCGTCAAGAACCGAATTAAATCTTAAATCCTTGGTATAATAGTCAATCCATTTGATTATTTTATACTTGCTCCCCTGATAACGAGTTGACGGTAAAATACCGGCCTTATCGGCGGATAAATCGCCGAATAGCCGTGTTTGCCGCTGTCTTGTTTTAGTAATGACGCTATACATTTTTGATATTTCTATATTTCAGATATTCTTTTAAATTTTTATACGGCGGTTTTCTTAATTTCGCGCTTCGCGACATTTCCGCCGTCATGTAATTCATCCAATAATCATCAAATATTTTCACGCCCAATTTCGAAAATGGCCCGACACCTTCTTTCAATTCGGAAATTTTTACGCAAGAGCCGATATTCTTGGTATTACCGCTGCCGGGGCGGTCTTTGGCAATCTTATATTTTTCTTGGACAATGAAGTCGAAATCTTTTACCACTGATAAAATTTCTTCAAGATCATCTATCGTATAAACTTTATTTTCATCAATGAGCTCTTCCTGCTGAGTATAAATAACGCCGAGAATATAATGCTTGCTATAATTTTTGTACGGAAAGGTTATGTTCTTTTTTGAATCTCTAAATCTAAAATATCCGGTAAACGCGCCCAAGGTGAAACCTGAAACATCCCCATTTTCTCTTCTGTAAGTACTTTTCAAATCAAGCGCTATTTTTTGTTTATTTTTTGTTATAAAGGTAACGTCAGGATAGTGATTTTGCTCGGTACAAAATTGCATCTCAAAACCGTTTTCTTTGGCGAATTTTTGCAAAACAGGGAACATCATCAGTTCAATAATTTTAGAAACTACCTTCGTATCGACGGAAATTGTATAAATATTTTTCGCAACATCGATAAAACCCTTAACCGCCCAATCGCCTGACGGCGTTGCCAAAACTTTACAAAAATCTTCCGTGTGCCTCAATAAGCTTTTTTGAAAATAATCTAATTCCATAATATTTATTAATTTATTCTCCGCTTTCAAATCTTCTTCTTCGCTCATCGAGCGTCTCGCCCTCATACATCCAATAATCCGTTCCGGCGACTCCATAATCATATCCTAATATTTTTTGCGCCGACCGGGAAAGACTTGTAATTTCGCCATTTACCTCGATGGAATCGGTCGAATAAATATCTATAACCTTAGCTTTAGTATTTTCGTCCCGGCTGAAAACAAGTTCAGCTCCAATTGGAATATCAACTATTCCAAAATTAAATCTGCCTCTTCTTTCCCGCGCCTCATTTAACGCTTCCTGATCTTCTTTTGTCTCAACAAAATCTTTTTTTGGAGTAATATTTTCAATCTCGGCCAATTTTAACGCCGCGACGACACGCTCGGGCGCAATATGAAAAAATTCTCTTCTCGGGTTGACTCTGCTATCGTCGAAAGCGTCATGAAGCTGATGCTCGACAAAGGAAGTGTCTTTTACAGTACAGGCGTAAAAAGCGGTAAATGGCAGGGGAACGCTCGTTGAAGAATTAAGCTCTCTTATTCTCTGTTCAAGACTCGTCGAAGTTCTGCCAACCTTTACAAAACCGGGCATCGCTTCATTTGTCAGCACGTAAATAATTTCATTCATAAATTTTTTAAATTATTTCGCTTTCTCTTTTTTCACTTTTTCTTTCTTGGGTTTCTTCTCTTTTTTCTCCTTGCCCTCCGCGGCTTTAGCGGAGGGGGAAGCTTCAGCGGAGGCGGATTTTACATCTTCTATCGGAGCCGCTTCGGCCACCGCGGTTATCGCCGGAGCTTCGGCCGCGGCTTCTTCGGCGGTTAATTTCTTCGCGGCGCCGGCGCCTTCTTCCATAATATCGATCTTCCAGCCGGTTAAGCGGGCGGCTAAACGGACATTCTGCCCGCGCTTGCCGATCGCCAAAGATAATTGCTCGGGCAGAACTTTCACCAGAGCGCGCCTCTCTTCTTTATTCAAATCAACGCTGATAACTTTGGCCGGGGATAAGGCATTGGAAACAAATCTGGCCGGGTCATCGTCATATTTGACCATATCGATGCGCTCGCCGCCCAATTCAGAAATAATGGTCTGGATGCGGCTGCCGCGCTGGCCGACGCAAGAGCCGATCGGGTCGACATTTTCCTGGTCAGTCCAAATCGCCACCTTGGAGCGGGAACCGGCTTCGCGGGCGACGGCCTTGATCTCGATCAAACCGTTGGAAATTTCCGGAATTTCAAAAAAGAAAATCTTTTTCAAAATCTCGTCCGAGATGCGGGACAGAATTATTTCCGGACCCTTGGAACCGGAGCGGACTTCCTTGATATATACTTTCACCTTGTCGCCGGTTTCATATTTTTCGCCGTAAATCTGCTCTTCCATCGGCAAGCGGCCGATTGCTTTGCCCAAATCAACCAAGACATTCCGGCCCTCGCGGCGCTGAACCACGCCGGTCACGACTTCGCGCTCTTTATCTTTGAATTCATTCAAGACCATTTCGCGTTCGGCTTCTCTTAATTTTTGGATGATCACCTGCTTGGCGGTCTGCGCGGCCATGCGGCCGTATTCTTTGGGCACGGCCAGATTGGTGATAATTTCCTCAGCTAATTCGGAGTTATCTTTGAGCAATAAAGCGTCTTTAAGCTGGATTTCCGTTTTGGGATTGAATTTAATCAAATTTTCTTCGCCCTCAATGGAAGCGCCGACGATTTCCTGAGCTGGCAATTGACCCGGAGTCCGCAGTCCGCCGTCAATCGGCGCGGTAATCAAAATTTCCTCGCGCTTGGGGCGGTATTTTTCGTTCACTTTGCCTTCCTCATCGAAATAATCCTCGGGCAGATTGGCCACGACGGTTTTAACATCCATAATTTCCGATTCGCCGGTTTCCGGATTGAATTTAACTTTGATGTTTTGGTTTTTCTGGCCAAAATCCTTGCGGTAGGCCGCGGCTAAAGACAGCTCGATGGTTTCCACCACGGCTTCATAGCTCAAGCCTTTTTCTTCGCACACCGCGCGGATAGCGCTGGATAGTTCGGACATATTGCTTTAAAATCTCAAATCTAAATTTTAAAATAAGCTTAAAATTTCAAATTTAAATTTTTGATTTATTTTAAAATTTGTATTTTTAATAAAAATGGCTACTTGTCCGAAGAACAACTAGCCTGAAACAATATGATAACACCGGCCAAACCGGCTGTCAAATCAACAAAAACCCCGGCCTTTTTCACCGGGGAACAACAAGATTTATTCTTATTCAAGAGGTTTTTTCTTTTACCGAGAGGAGAATATAACCGCTCTTGCCCTCTACTTCCATTTCCGTTTCCAAGTCCACCTTCTCCTTTATTATTTCAATCGCTTCCCGGGTGGAAACCTTCTTGGATCCGAAAACAGATTCATAAGCCTGCTCTCTGGATGAAAACTCTTCCCATCCCAGCAACCCTTCTTGACGTCCGCCGAAAACACTCATCTTCCGGCTTTCGGGATTGATAAATAATTGGTCAAGGGGAAGCAAGCCTTTCAAACTGATCGACTTGCGTTTTTCCGCTTTGAAAACCATTTGTCCTCCTTTAAAAAGTGCAAAAAATAATTAAGTGCCAATAGAATATCAAAATCAGCTTACTTTGTCAAGACCAAATAATAATTAAAATCGTCTTTGAAGATTTTTTCCAGCTTAAGGCCGGCTTTTTTTACCAATTTCACAAGCTCGCGCCGGTAGAACAGGTGATAATAGCGTTTACTCATCTGGCTGTTGGGCGCGCGCCAATCGAACAACACATCGTTCCAATCCATCTTATTTTTGCCGGCCAATTTTAACATCGCGAATTTATAAACCATCTTTCGGTATTTTTTTTGCGGCCACATATTCCAGACGGTTAAAATTATTTTGCCGCTGGTTTTGATTTTATTTTTCAGCTGCCGCAGAGCCTGCAAGCGCAAATCCGCGCCCGGCAGATGATGCAAAACGGCAATGCAGAAAACGTAATTAAAATCATATTCGGGCAATTCGCCCAGATTCAAAATATCTTCGACGGCGAATTTATATTCCGGATATTTGTCGCGGCAGATTTTGATGAGCGACTCGCTCTGGTCAATGCCGATATATTTGGCGCGCCGCTCGGCCAAAACTTTCAGCAATCGCCCGTTTCCGCAGCCCACATCCAAAACCCGCGCGCCCAATTCCACTTTGTTCAACAATTCCAAAAGCGGCGGCCAGATATTTTTCTCCCGCGTTTCGTCGAACGTCCGCGCATCATCCTCATAATTCTTCCGCACGATCTTCAATAATTCTTTCTGCGTATCCTTATTCATAATTAGAGATTATCAAAACATCGCGCAAAGAGCAATTTTCCAGCCCATCAGGGGAATGACGCCCAAAGCATCACCCCTTGCTTAAAAACTTCGCTCGTGCGATTTTTATTTCTTCCCAGGAATAATCGTCGCCCAATTCATCCTTAATCGGGGTTAATTTTTCAAACCCGGCTTTTTTGATGGCGGCGAAAATCTTCTCTTGTTTCTTGGGATTCACTAATTTGCCAATATCTTTTATCAACCCTTTTTCCACCAGAAAGGCCAGGTGTTCGCAAATCGTGTTGACCGTCAGGCCGCGCGCGCCGGCGATTCCGGCCACATCATAATTTTTATTGAACAAATCCAAAGTTTCTAACTGGGTCAATTTGGTATTTAAAGTTTTCTTCTCCACTTTTATATCGTCAAAATCGGTAAACTTTTTATGGAAACCCACCCCGTCTCGCGAGGCGCGAGCCACCCCTCCCCGGGAGGGGAATCGCCCGCCTTCGCCTCGGCGAGAATAAATTTTTTCTTCTCCGCTCTCAAATTTTTCATTTTTAATTTTTAATTTTTCATTGCCCGAAAGGCAATTGTCGCATTTTCCGCAGGGCGCGACATCGTCCTCGCCGAAATAATTTAAAATATTCTGCGGGCGGCAACCGAAAGAATAAACATAATCTTCCATCTCGTCCAATTTGCGGTAAGCGCGCTGGGCTTTTTCGCGCAGGGCGGAAAAATCAATCGCCACTTCCTCGCACGGAACGCGTTTTAAAATCTGGATTTCCGTGCCGCGGCGGGGCGGAGTGTATTCGGCCAGCTCGGCTTTTTTCCAGGAATTGATCGAACGCACCAAAGCTTCGCGGCCAACATCGATGATGCCGGCGACTTCGTCCAAGTCAAATTCCCAGCCAGCAAATAATTCTTTGGCAAAACGCGCGTTTAATTTATTTAGAATCTCCACTTGCTTTTTAGCTTGCTTGGAAACAAAGTCCAGCGTGGTTTGGAAATTATTGACGAGCCGCAAAAAAGCCGGACTGGTTTTTTCACTGGAACGGGCGATATATCCTTCGCGCTCCAAAATTTTCAAGCAAGTGCCGACAGCCATATCCGGCACGCGGTCGGACAAGCCTTCCATCAGCTCGGCATAGGTGGTAAAAATCCGGTCGGTCTCGTAATTTTTTAAATTTTCGTAAATTTCCAAAACTGTTTCCGGCGCGGGATTATCGCCCTTGATAAAAAATTCCCGCAAAAATCTATCTTTGGGCGCGAAAAATAATAAGCACAAAGACGACGCTCCATCGCGGCCGGCGCGGCCGGCTTCCTGATAATAAGCCTCGATCGTGCCCGGCATATCGTGATGGATGACAAAGCGGACGTCTTTTTTATCAATGCCCAAACCGAAGGCGTTAGTGGCGACAATTATCTTGGTTTTGCCGTTTAAAAAATTTTCCTGCGTCCAGCTGCGGCTTTCCGGATCCATGCCGGCATGATAAAAAACCGCTTGCAATCCGCGCTCCAAAAGCAAATCAGTAATTTCCTCGGCTTTGGCTCGCGTGCCGGTATAAATTATGCCGCAGCCCTCGACGCTTTCCGCCGCATCAGCGATATAAGTCAATTTTTGCGCGTCCGGCGCTTTCACCACGCCGAATTGCAGATTGGGTCGGGCAAAGCCGGTGATGATTTTTTCCGCCTGCAACATTCCCAGCTGTTTCATAATATCTTCTTTCACTTCCGGCGTGGCCGTGGCGGTGAGAGCGGCAATCGGCGGGCGGCCGCATAATTCAATCGCCCGATTAAGACGCATGTAAGCGGGGCGGAAATCATGCCCCCATTGCGAAATGCAATGCGCTTCGTCCACGGCGAATAATTTCACTTTCAGTCCGGCCAGCTGGCTGACGAATTCGTCGTTATAAAATCTTTCCGGCGCGATGTATAAAATTTTGTAAAATTCATTTTTGACCCGCTCCAATCTTTCCTTGGCTTCGTCGGGCGAAATGGAAGAATTGATAAAGGTCGCCGGAATGCCGATTTTATTCATTGAGTCCACCTGATCTTTCATCAAGGCGATCAGCGGCGAGATGACGATTGCTATGCCGTCGAGCACCAAAGCCGGCAGCTGGTAAATTAAAGATTTGCCGCCGCCGGTCGGCATCACCACCAAAACATCCTTGCCGTCCAAAATGGCATCGATCGCTTCTTCCTGGCCCGGCCTGAACTTCTCAAAACCATAATGGATTTTGAGCAGCTCGACAGCTTGCTGTTTTTTGTGATCAACATTATTCATGTGTTCATACTATAAAAAAATTTGTCTTCACGCAAGCAAATAAAAAACTGCGGTTGTTGATATGCCGCAGTTATTCAAAAATCAATCGCCCAAGCATTTGCTTGCTATTAAAAATCTTTCATCGAAAATTTTTATTATTGGCGATACCAGGCGTCCCGGCGACAAATGTATCCTTTGCATGCTTTCAATAATATTATTAAGAGCCTCATACTGCTTGATAACATCCAACATTTTTTGAGCGATTCCCACAAACAAGGCAAAATATTCATAAACGCTTGCCTCGCGGGAAAGGATGCTTTTATACGCCCGGTTCAACATTGCTTCCCCTTCCGCCGTAGGTATTCCCCATAAAGGCAGAGGCCACCAATCCGCAAAATCATCATTTTTTTTCTTGAATTCCTCGGCCTTTTCTATAAAATTTTTCAACTCTCTCTCCGCTATAATTACTTCCTGTTGGCTTGGCGCGGTTATAATATCCGAAATACCCGAAAAAATACGGGAAAAGCGACAGTCTTGCAAAAGATTCGGTAATTCTCCCGCATGCCAGCCATGGCGCTCATAAATTGCGATCAACTTTGTCTGGTAAAATTTTAAAGAGCTTTTAAAATCCACAACCTCTCTTTTTTTCATAGCCCCTCCTTTTTGTTTGTTGCCCGACAGATTATCTTACAAAAAAATAAGTTTTTCGTCAACTGCCGAAACGCTTTTCGGTTTTCGTTTTTATCAAGGCTAATTTCTCCGCGCGGGATAATTTTTTAATTCTGCTTTCCGCTTTGGCCGCCGCCGAACGGTTGCGAAATATTTTAGCGTAAACAATTTTCACCGGTCGGCGCGCTCTGGTATATTTCGCGCCTTTTTTCGATTCATTATGTTCTTTCAGCCGGCGCGCCAAATCAACCGTGATGCCGGCATACAAAGTCTTGTCCGCGCATTTGAGAAGATAAAGATAATACATTTTACAGCTCCAAATCCGGCCATTTGGTCTTATCGGGTTCATCCGCGGCGAATTTCCCAAACTTAAAAGTTAGCGGTTTTTCTTTTGACAAGCCATGCTCCAAGGAAAACAGATAAAGGCTCTCGACTTTTTTTCTGGCCCACGGCGTGCGGCGCAAAAATACCAGGCTTGATTTAAGGCTGGGATTATCATTGAAACACTTGATGCGGATCTCCTCGCCCAATCTCTGCCAGCCGTATTTGGCCTGCAATTCGGTGACGATTTTTTCCAGAGTGATCCCGTGCAGCGGATTTTTAGATTTTATTATTTCCATTTAATCGATTGATTGGAAAAAATCGCAATGCGCCTCCGGCGGCACCTCAAAATTCCCTTCCGTGCAATAAGTTTTTCCGTCTTCATCCCGGAAGCTGGTACAGCGGCGGCACTGCGTAGCCTCATTGCCCCATTCCAAAATGAATTCCGCTTCAATTTCTCGCGACATATTTTAAAAATTAATTATTTTTTATTTTTCCAAATCTCCACGGTATTTTTGAGCGCCGCGGCAATAGTGATCGGGCCGACGCCGCCGGGCACCGGAGTAAGATAGCCGGCTTTGTCTTTAACGCTTTGCGAATCAACATCGCCTAAAACTTTTTCGCCGACTTTGCTAATGCCGATGTCAATAACTACGGCGTCTTTCTTGATAAATTCGGCGGTAATTAACCCGGGGCGGCCGACAGCTGTTACCAAAATATCCGCCTTGGCAGTTTGTTCGGCCAAATCTTCATCGTCCGGCGAAACAATTTTTGTCAGCGCGCCGTGCAATTCCAAAATCTTGGCCAGTGACAAGCCGAAAATTTCCGAATTAGCAATAACGCAAGCTGATTTTCCCTCGGGATTGTATTTTATATTTTCCAAAATTTCCAAAATCACCTGGCAGACCGGCGGCAAAAGTTCTTCGTTGCCATCCATTAGCAGTTTTAAATTTTCCGGATGAAAGCGATCCACGTCTTTGGCCGGATTCATCAGGGTGATTATCTTATCAGCGTTAAAATTGTCCGGCAGAGGCAGTTGTAAAAGAATTCCGTCAGTCGCTTCGTCATTATTTAAAAATTTAATCGTTTCCTTTAATTCGGCCTCGGCCGCAGAAGCGGATAATTTATATAAAGTCGTGTCCACGCCGACTTTTTTCGCTTCCCGCTCTTTAAGCGACACATAAAGCGCCGAATCCGGCCGTTCACCGACTAAAATAATGGCCAGCATCGGCCGATGCGGCGCGCAAATATCATTCTGGTTATGCAGCAAAACCTCGGCAACGATTTCATCTTTTATTTTATCGGCTATTTTTTTACCATCAATTAATTTCATGTTCGTTTTTTATTTTGCCGTCGGCAAAGGAAATTTTTTACAAAGCTTTTTAACTTCTGTTTTTAATTCCGCCAACTTTGTCTCGTCTTCTTTGTTCATTATCGCCCGATCAATCAATTCGGCAATCAAGGAAATTTCTTTTTCCTTCATCCCGCGCGTTGTCAGCGCTGGCGTGCCGAAGCGGACGCCGGACGGTTTCAGCGGCGGGTTAGGGTCATTAGGGATGGTGGAACGGTTCACGGAAATGCCGATTTTATTCAATACTTCTTCGGCATCGCGGCCGGTGATATTTTTACTGGTCATATCGACCACCAGCAAATGATTGTCCGTGCCGCCGGAAACGACGCGATAACCGCGCTTGATGAATTCGGCCGCCAAAAATTTGGCATTAGCGACGACTTGCTTGGCATATTCCTTGAATTCCGGCCGCAAAGCTTCGCCGAAAGCCACGGCTTTAGCCGCAGTGATATGATCATGCGGGCCGCCCTGCATGCCCGGAAAAACCGCCCGATCAATCTGCTTGGCGTATTTTTCCTTGCACATGATTATCGCGCCTCTTGGGCCGCGCAAAGTTTTATGAGTCGTGGTGGAAACGACATCGAAAATCGGCACTGGATTGCCGACAATTCCCGCCGCCACCAATCCGGCGATGTGGGCGATATCGGCAAAAGTATAAGCGCCGATTTCGTCGGCGATATTCTTAAATTCCTGCCAGTCAATTTCCCGGCTGTAAGCGGAAAATCCGGCCACAATCATTTTTGGTTTTTCGCGCAAAGCGATTTCGCGCACCGCCTTCATATCTATATAGCCGGTTTTGTCGTCCACGCCGTATTGGACAAAATTATACAGCAGGCCGGAAAAATTCACCGGATGCCCGTGCGACAAATGGCCGCCGTGATCAAGACGCAAGCCCAGAACCTTATTGCCCGGCTTTAAGAAAGCGAAATAGATTGCGGCGTTGGCCGGCGAGCCGGACAAAGGCTGGACATTCACATGCTCGGCGTTGAATAATTTTTTGGCGCGCTCGATGGCGATTGTTTCCACTTCATCAATCACCTGATTACCGCCGTAATAACGGTGCGCCGGATAACCTTCGGAATATTTATTGGTCAGCACTGAACCCATCGCCTCCAAAACCGCCGGCGAAACATAATTTTCCGAAGCGATCATTTCCAGCTCGTCCGCCTGCCGCGCCGCCTCTTTCTCAATCGCCGCGTAAACTTCCTTGTCCTCCTTTTTTAAAGCTGTATATTTAATCATAAATAAAAAAATATTAAAATTTATAAAAACCTTTTAATTATCTCCGGCTACGCCATAAGATGAAAAATTATAGCTAATATCTTAATATTACAGGCTAAAACTTGCCATGTCAAAACCGAAACCATTGACTTTTATGATTCTTTATGCAATAGTGAGCCGTTACCGTCATTATCACGATTTATTTAAACCTTAACAAGCCAAGGAGAAAAAATGCGCCTAAAAACAATTCTTCCCGAAAAATTGCTCGTCAGGCTGGATCAGGTCGACAGTCTTGTGAATAAATGCGCTCTTATTTTAAGCGAACTTCTTGCGGGCGAAAAAGCAACGGATGATTTTTTCTTATTCGACGCCATCCTGGTCGCGATGATGGTTTACCTTGCCGATTGCGACCTGCTGACAAATGACGAAAAAATCGGGGATGACTTTGAAAAAAATTTACGAAAGAGGTTCTCGGAATTAATCAAAATCAACCAAACTTTAGCGCTTTTGCCCCAAACCGAAGAACAATCGTTAAGAAAATTGGCCAGAGCCGTAAAACAAGTGAGTGGCAACTGCTTTTTAGGCAAAAGGGAAGAATATATCAACGACCTGATTGCTTCTTTGACTGTCGCGGCCGACGAAGTCGCCCGGCAAAAAAATTCCGGGACGGGCTAATCTTTTTCACCTAAAAATCAGCGATTGAGCGGGCAGGGGGAACCATGGATTTCGAAAATATTTTTCTCGGCTTAGAAGCTTTTTGCGTTTTTTCCATTCTTTGCTGCGGTTTTTGGGAAATTTTCAGAAAAAAATGAAACCGCCAACTCCTTAAAAGTATTTTAAAACCGTTAAGCCAAAAAATGGCCTAACGGTTTTTTCTTTTTTAAATTAGTTGTTATTGCGCGGCGGATTGCGGGACAACTTCAAAGCTGGCCGCCATTTCCGCGAAAATAGCGTCGGCTTGGCACGCGCCCTCCGCGCAGGAGTGCTGGATTTTATACAGCAAATCACCGGTTCTCGCTTCGATTTCGGTAATGATCAGTTTTTTTCCTACCAGCTGATTTTCGTATTTTTCTTCCCGGCCGGAAAGCGTACCGAGCTTGACCGGCTCGGCGCCGGCGATGAATTTCAGGCTGCCCATCAATTTTTGGTTCGCGTCAAAATCATTCTTCATAAATTGCGCCAAAGTCGTCGTGCTGTTTTTGGGCACGGAATAAACGGCGATTATGATTTTCTCGGCCACGGTATCAGTGGCGACCGTGCCGGGCGGCGCGTAATAAAGAACCATGTCTTTCTTCACTTCTTGCCAATCAGCCGGCTTATAAACATTCAGGGTGCGATGCGTCATCTTTTGCGGATTGGCAATCGCCTTGAAATTATAGCCCGCGGCTGGTTGCGGCGGCGCGGAAGCAATCCGGCCGCAACCGGTCAAAACAATCGCTGACAAAAAAAATACTGCCAATAAAATTTTATTTTTCATCTGTCTTGAAGTTTATTTTTTTTAAATGTTTATGCGACTTAATGAAAAAATAGCCGATAATCGCGAAAGTTGCAAGAGGAGAAAGATAACTGGGAATTTTTACGCCAAAAGAGTCGGCCAGCATAATGGCGCCAAGAATGAAGATGGAATACATCGCGCCATTTTTTAAAAACAGATATTTTTTTATCCGCTCGACATTACCGGCCGTCACTTGTCTGACCACGTAAGCGCCCAAACCATTGCCCAGAATAATCAGCGGCACGGAAAGAGTGAAAGCAAACGCGCCCAGCACGCCATCGACGGAAAATGTCGCGTCGATTATTTCCAAAAATAAAATTTTGCTGACATCGGACATTTCGCTCTTGGCTAATTTTTTTTCGCTCTCCTCGGCATTTTGTTTGAAGCCATGGGTGATGAAAAAAGCGCTGGAGCCGACGACCGCGCCAAAGGCCAGCATCGGACTTTGTTTCAGGGCAAACCAAACAATCGCGGAGAGCAATACCGAGGCGACGGCGAAAAACCAGACTCCTTTGGAGATAAAATAACGCTCGATGTGCAGCCCGAAATTTTTCTGCTCCAGAAAAAGCCAATGAAAAAACAAAAAGATTAAAAACACCCCGCCGCCGATCAATAACATCGGCGCCGAAAGTTCGATTGCTGATTTGACCGAAGGGTCGCTGGAGAAAGAAGCGAGCAAGGCGCCGACCGGCCCAAGCGACGGCGTTACCGCCCAGACGATCGCCCAGGGCAGCAAGCCCCTCACCACGAAAACCGCAAACAATAACCCCCAAAGCAAAAACCACCGGCGGGCTTTTCGACCCATCGTCGAAAGCACCTCGGCGTTAATGATCGCATTATCAATGCTGGAAATAGTTTCAAACAGGCAAAGGCCGGCGACAGTGATCAAAATAAAATATACATTCATAAAATAAAGCAGCCTTAATTTACAAAATACCCGAATACTATATTTAAAATCCGAAATTAAAAACACTAAATCATAAACAAGTCCTAAATTCTAAGCACAAAACTCAAAACTAATTATTAATGGAAAAATGGGGTGTGATTTTTGGAATTTCGGCCGTTTCAAATTTTGTATTTCGAATTTGTTTAGGATTTCGGATTTCGGGCTTCGAACTTCCGCGTTTTTATTTAATTTTTTTTCCAAAATTCTTAATCGTCTGCCGCAGATTATCCTTCATAAAATCATAAGCTCCATATTGCGACGGCCGACCGACCAATTCCAAAAATCCATATCCGGATGCCGGCTTATTGCCAAATTTGCCGCTCACCGCCAGCGGCCCTTCCCAATAATTAAGCGTCCCAAAAATCAGCTCCTGATTTTTTACCAGCGGCGCGACTTGCAATTTTATTTTCTTGGCCGGGATTTCAATCTGCCAGTTGAGCGGATATTTGGCTTTGGTTTTGGCGCTTGCCCATTCTTTGCCGATCGGCGTGAAGATTACTCCGGTCAAATGCTCGGTCTTGCCGTTAGGATAAGAAATGTCAGCCAGGGTTTTCTTTTCTCCCTTGATATCCAGCTCAAAACAAACCATTTCCGTGTTGTCGTCGAGCTGTAAAGAAAACCAGTTCCATTTATCTTTGGCATAAGGCGCGTCCGCCCATTGATGATCCGTCCACGACTTGCCCGTCACTTTTATTTCTTTGCCTTTTATTTTTATTACGCCTTCGGTTTTCAAATTGGTCAGGGAATAATAATAAGTGCGGCGCTTGCCCAAATTCAGATAGCCGCTGCCGCCTTCCAGCAAAGGCTTTTTTACCGCGGTTAAAAGCAAATCAAAATTTTTGGCAATCAGGCGATATTTGAACGGCGCGATTTCCGCCATCGATGAAACGGTGTAGCCGTCGAGAAAATTGGCGTCGATGTAATCGATGAATAAAAGCGGGCGGCGAAAACTGTCGCGGGACAAAAATGAAACATAATCGATAGCCGGATAGGCTTTTTGTTTTTTTACATCGGAAAGGATGGAGTGGGAAAAATAAGCCTTCTCGAGCGGTATTTTTATGAACGGCAAATTAACCTTCATCGGCTTGACCTGAAAAAGGCAGTCCATAAAAGCATAGCGGTTGCCCGCCTTGTCTTGCAGATTGCCGTTCCAATACCACCATTCGATTATCTTGTCGTGCGCCTGCTCGTCTTGAGGAAATTTGATTTTTACAGGTAGCATAATACCAAGTAGCAAGCATCAAATATCGCGTAACAAGCCGCGTGATAATACATGCTACATGCTATCTGATGCCTGCTACTTGATATTATACCACAAATGCCTGCTACTTGATATTATACCACAAAAAAAGCCGCGGTTCCAGAAGGAAATCGCGGCCTAACTTTTGCGCCATTATTTTGTTTGAATAGTTTTTTCGATTAACTCAATAATGTCTTTTATCTTAGCGCCCTGGGGAAACTGATTTTTATCCAGCTCATTGGCGCCAAGTTCTTCGGCGAATTCTTCATTAAGATCAATCGTCAATTGGATCAAGTCCAGCGAGTCCGCGTCCAAGTCATAAACCAGCGATTGCTCATCGTTTATTTCCGCCTGTTCCATTTGCAACATCTCGGCGATTGCCTCGATAACCCTCTCGCGCGCGCTTTTTTTGGCCATTTCCCCCTCCTTTTTTAAAAAAAAGAGCTGTCCGATTTTATAAATTTATTTTTGTTTTTCCGTTAAGCTTAAAGCTTAAGCCAGTCTGCCGCCTTCGTCAAATTATTTAATTTTTTTAATCAGATAATTTGCGCGCAACCGATAACCGAGCTTTTTATAATAGCCGCGGGCGCCGATGCCGGAAATGACGGCGATTTCCTGATAGCCGTTTTGCCGGGCGATTTTTTCCGCCTCGGCCAAAAGCAATTTACCCAAGCCGGCATGCTGGGTTTTTTTCTTCCCGCCGACCGGAACCAAATCGCCATAAACATGCAACTCACGCACGATAGCCGAGCTATTTAAAAACAAAAACTTTTCATCTTTTATTTTTAACTTTTCATTTTCCTGCCTGCCGGTAGGCAAGGTAACTTTTAATTGGCCAGACAGCCTTAAGCGACAGAACCCGAACAGCGCCCGACCATCTTTGCTGTCGAGCGATATGAAATATTCCAGGCCGCCGGATGCGAGATATTTTTTCACGTTTAATTTCAAGCCGCCCGGCGCGATTTTTATTTCACGCGCTTCGCGACAGCGGATACAACGGCAGACCGCGCCTTCCTGCTGCAAAATCTGGCGCAAATTGGTAATAATATTTCCGGCTTCGATCGATTCTTCGGGAATATCGCGGATCAGGCGGATGATGCGGACATATTCAGGCACGGCTTTCTTGCAATCAAGAATCAAGCGGCGCAAAACTTTATCCGAATACGGCCGATATTTTCCGGCCTTCCACCAAGAATACAATTTCGAGCCGCGAGTCACCACGGTCGGATAAAATTTCAGCTGATCAGGCTGGAAGCGTTCATTGGCAAACAATTTCTTGAACATCAGCAAATCTTTTTTGGCCGTTGCTCCGGGCAGCCCCGGCATCAGATGATAAGTAACTTTAAAACCGAAATTTTTCAGCGATTTAGTCGCCGCGGCGATTTCGGCCACGCCATGCCCGCGCTGATTTTTCGCCAAAATCTGATCATCAATCGCTTGCACGCCCAATTCCACGCGCGTCGCGCCCAGCTCGCGCATCTCAATCAATTCTTTTTCCGTAATATAATCTGGCCGCGTTTCCAAAGTTATACCGACAATCCGATATCTGGCTTTTTCATTTTTATTTTGCTCCCGCGATAAAAGTTTCTTTAATTCGCTTAACGGTTTTTTTCGCAAAATCCGACCTCCGAAATCCGACCTCCGAAATCCGAATTCATTGGCCGCCCGAAAACATTCCTTGATAAACCAAAATTTATAAGCCGCCGGCAGAACGCTCCAAGTTCCGCCGATGACGATCAGTTCTATTTTTTCCGGCCGGTGGCCGTTTATTTCTAAGGCTTCCAGGCGCGTGCGCACCTGCTCGTAAGGATCATATTTATTACGAATCGCCCGCATCACCGCCGGCTCGTTGGACAAATAACTTTTCGGCACATTCTTTTCTGTCGGACAAAAAGCGCATTTGCCCGGGCATTGCCAGGGTTTGGTCAAAACCGCCACGGGCGCGACGCCGGAAAGAGTGCGCACGGCCCGCCGTTTCAAAAGCCGCGCGAACTTCTCGTCAAACTTTATTTTCCCGCTTTTTACCAATAGCAAATATTCCCGCCACAATTCCGAATGGCGGGGTATTTTTCCTCCTGATTTTTTGACCAATTTCCGCTTCAGCGCCATTATTTCGGCCGCGGTTTTCGGCTTTTGCCTGATTATTTCCTCAATCATCATAAATGAAGTATATTCCCATCTTTCCAATCCGCCAAATATTGCTTGACAGACTTAGCTCAATATTATAAAGTAGGGAGAATTTCGTTCCTTGTCAATTAATACTTTGCCAATTAACCCAACCAAAGGAGGGCTTATGCCTTTTCTACTCATTGTTCTCTGCTCGCTGATCGCCTGGCCGTTAGCGGCCGCGGAAAATCCCGCTTGTCCGCAATGCGACACGCTGATCTCGCGAACCGATACCGTAATTATGCCGAGCGGCGGCGGAGACTGGTATTCATACCGGCAAATTTCCAGCGCCGAAACCTGTCAAGTGAATTCTCACCTGATTCAGGGAATCCGCAAGGATTTTGAAGCGCTTGATAAAGTTAGCGTGGAAACGGGAATTACGGCCGAGCAGGCTACCAGGGCTTTGCGCCAGCCGATAATTTTAACCTCAATTACCGCTGACAGCGCGCGAGTTTACGGGGGATTCCTCTGGCTGGAAAAAAAGATTCAGACAACTTATTCGGGGATTATTTACCACGACGACCCGCCGGGGAAAAAGGTAATACGGGCGAAAAAATATTTTGACTCAAGCCCCAGGCTGGCAATCAACATCTTGCTCTGCCTGTCCGCCCTTCTCTTAATTGCTTTTTTCTGCGCAATTTCAATTCCAGCCTACGCGCGAGTCAGAAAATCGGTCGGCCTGATAATCGGCGGGGGGATTGTCGGGATAATGCTGGTAGTAATCGGCGCGGAAACAATACAGTATTATCACCAATCTCTTTTCTGGGCGTTTATCCTGGGGATCCATTTGACTTTAGCCCTGCTCTTTTTACTGGCAATCCGATATTTATTGGGCGGCCAAATAAAAGATCGGGTTGTCTTAATTGGCATTTTCACGCTAATAGAGCTTATCCTCTACGTCGGCCTGCAAACAAAGAGCTACGCCGCGACTTTAGTTTATTTAGCTCTTGCCTTCTTGCCGTTCCTGATTATTGATTTATTGCCGGTGTTAATCAGCAAGCGGCGAGCCAAGAAAAAGAAGCCCAAAATTCCAATGGTTGAATGAATCTTCGGCCAAACAGATAGCAATCCAGCTATCTGTTTTTTAATGCCCTTGATTTTTATCAAACATTATGATAAAGTCATAACACACAAATAACCAAATATTTTTAATTTTTAATTTTTAATTGATAATTAATACCGACCCTGTCTTGGTTTCGGCACAAAACCGCTTCTCGGTTAGGGGAAAATGACAAATGTTAGACAAAAAAATCAAAGAGAAAATCATTAAAAAGTTTCAGGAACATGCCAACGACACTGGCTCGCCACAAGTGCAAATCGCGATTTTAAGCGAAGAAATCAAACAGTTGACCAAACACTTGCAGGAGCACCGCAAAGATTTTTCTTCCCGCCGCGGCTTGCTGAAAAAAGTCAGCGAAAGAAGAAAATTATTGAAATATCTGCAGAAAGAAAATGAAAAAGCCTTTAAAGATGTAGCGGAAAAATTAAAATTAAAAATTGCCAAGAAGATGGAGGACGATAAAGAAAGAGAGGATGAATTGGCCAAGCTCGCCGCCGAAGGCGCGGCCGAAGATGAAGCATTGCGTGAAGAGGCTGCTTTAGAAAAAAATGGATAATTTTTATAATATAGGCCCAATTTTTGGGTCTATATTTATTAATGAACGTTTATGATTAAACATAAAGAACAGCGCGTCGGCGTTTTAGTCGATGCTTCCAATATGTATCACTCGGCCAGAAATCTTTTTAATTCGCATCTGAATTACAAAGAAGTTTTGGACGCGGCGGTCGCGGGCCGGAAATTAATCCGCGCCATCGCCTACGTGGTCAAAACCGAAGGCGAAGAAGAAACGCCGTTTTTCGAGGCCTTGTCGCAGTTGGGATTTGAAGTGAATATGAAAGACTTGCAGATTTTCCCTGGCGGCACCAAAAAAGGGGACTGGGATGTCGGGCTGACGATTGATGCCGTTAAATTATCAGAAAAATTGGACGTGGTAATCTTGGTTTCCGGCGACGGCGATTATCTGCCGCTGGTCGAATATCTGCAAAACACCAAAGGCTGTCTGGTTGAAGTGCTGGCTTTCCGCAAATCCGCCTCGTCCAAGTTAGTCGAAGCCGCTGATGACTTCACCGACTTGTCGGAAAATAAAAAATTCTTAATAAGATAAATATTATTTATAATAAAACCTTGACCAACAAACAAGCAGAGCTGAGATGAGATTAAAAAATAATCTTGTTTCACAGGTCTGAAGTTTGTCGGCCAAGCAGAAAAAAATTATGAACGAAAGATTTCAAGAGAAGCGCGTTGCCGGAACCTGGCTTGGCCGCGAACTCTCTTTTAGAACAGGCAAGCTTGCCCAGCAAGCCAACGCCGCCGTCTTGACCCAATACGGCGAAACAATTGTTTTGGCCACGGTCGTTGAGGCCAAAGAAGACAAAAACACGGATTTTTTTCCACTCACCGTGGAATTCGAAGAACGGCTTTACGCCGCCGGCATCATCAAGGGCTCCAGATGGATCAAGCGCGAAGGCCGCCCGACCGATGACGCCATCTTGACCGGCCGGATGATTGACCGCGCCATCCGTCCGCTTTTTGCCGGCGACTCACGCAAGGAAACCCAGGTGGTTCTCACCATTTTGACGGTTGACGGCGAAAATAATTACGACGTGGTCGCGCTGGTCGCCGCTTCAGCCGCGCTGGCGATTTCCGGTTTGGACTGGAAGGGGCCGATCGGCGGTATCCGCGTCGGCTATGCTGACAATAAATTAATTTTCAATCCGACTTACGCGCAAATGGAGAACAGCGCGATGGATCTGATGGTTGCCGGCACGGATAAAAAATCAATCATGATTGAAGCCGGAGCCAAAGAAGTTCCGGAAGATGTTTTTTATCAGGCGCTCACCGGCGGCCAGCAAGAAATGCAGCCGGCGATCGAGCTGATCAAGAAATTCCGTGCCGCCGTCGGCGTCAAAGAACATCCGAGCAAAAATAAAATGCTCACGCCCGAACAAATCGAGGCCGAAGGAAAAAAGCAGGCGCAGATCGAATTAGCGCAAGGCTGGCTTGAAAAAAACATCAATAAAATTTTATTCGACAAAACTTATTATACCAAGGGCGAGCGCAAGGCCGCGGTCGGCGCCATCAAGGACGGCTTGGACAAATTTTTATTCGCCAACGGCTTGGCCGATGACGCGCGAAAAATGATAATCGGAAAAACCGTGGAAACGGCGGTGGACGAAATCATCAGCCGGGAAATCATCGAGAACGGCCGCCGCGTCGACGGCCGCGCCTTAGATGAAATCCGCTCGCTCTGGTCGGAAGTCGCTTTTCTGCCTCACAATCATGGCAGCGCCTTATTTATGCGCGGCGAGACCCAGATATTATCCGTGGTCACTTTGGGCGCGCCGGGCTTGGAACAAAATCTGGAAGGCCTGGAAGGCAAAAGCACCAAGAGCTTTATGCATCATTACAATTTCCCGCCTTACTCGGTCGGCGAAACCGGCCGGATGGGAGGTCCTGGCCGGCGTGAAATCGGTCATGGCGCCTTGGCGGAAAAAGCTTTGTTGCCCGTCATCCCCGCTAAAATCGATTTCCCTTACACCATTCGTGTTGTTTCCGAAACCATGGGATCGAACGGCTCTTCTTCGATGGGCTCGACCTGTTGCGCCTCTTTGTCTTTGATGGATGCAGGCGTGCCGATCAAGCGCCCGGTCGCCGGCATTGCCATCGGCTTGGCTTCCAATGCCGACATGAGCCGCTGGAAAGTTTTGACTGATATCCAGGATCTGGAAGATGGCGAAGGCGGAATGGATTTTAAAATCACCGGCACCACCGAAGGCATTACCGCCATTCAGCTTGACACCAAGACCGACGGCTTGACCGCGGAAATAATTAAAGAAGCTCTCACCCGCGGACGCCAGGGCAGAATGCAAATTTTAGAAGTGATGACTAAGGCGATTCCCGCGCCCCGCGCCGAATTATCCAAATACGCGCCGCGCGTCGTCAGCTTCTCCATTAATCCGGACAAAATCCGCGATGTGGTCGGCTCGGGCGGCAAAGTCATCAATCAAATTATCGAGGAACATGAGGTGGAAATCGACATCGAAGATGATGGCTCGGTGTTTGTCACCGGCTCCAAGGCCGAACAAGTGGCCAAGGCGGTGGAGTGGATCAAAAATATCGCCCACGAATTTCAAGTCGGCGAAACTTTCACCGGTCCGGTGGCTCGCATCCTGGACTTCGGCGCTTTTGTCGAATTGACTCCGGGCAACGACGGCATGGTTCATGTTTCCAAGATTGCTCCGTACCGCGTCGGCCATCCGACCGATTTGCTTGACCCGGGAATGATGGTTACCGTCAAAATCGACGAAATCGACGAGATGGGCAGAATTAATTTATCAATGAAAGATTGTCCGGAAAACACTCACCTCTATGTGGACCGCAAAGGCGAACAGAAAGGCGACTTTGGCACCGGCTTCCGACCTCGCCGTGATTTCGGCGACCGCGGCGGCAATCGCGGCCCGAGACGGGACCGGAGATAAAATTAAATTACACACCGGCTTCGCCGGTGGAATTAGTTAGGTAACGGGCTTCGCCCTGCGTATCTTCCCATTTGTTCAAAAATTCCCGCTCATCCGCTTGCCGCTGGTCATCGATGTACTTTT
>JAQUPS010000012.1 GCA_028716485.1 Patescibacteria group bacterium | reverse complement strand
ATAAAAAAGTACATCGATGACCAGCGGCAAGCGGATGAGCGGGAATTTTTGAACAAATGGGAAGATACGCAGGGCGAAGCCCGTTACCTAACTAATTCCACCGGCGAAGCCGGTGTGTAATTTAATTATCGCCGGACCACTGGTGCCGGATGATCAGCAGCTGAAGCAGTGCGTGGTCAATTTCCATCTGCCGATCGGCGGTTTGTCGATGAATTGCGATTCGCCGGAATTCTTGCGCCTGGCCACCGACCCGCAATATCTTTTCGAGCCGAAAAACGACCGGCAATCAAGGCCAGGGTATATCGTTCTTCCGTGGCTGGTTTCGCGTCCTTTCGCGCCCTTAACCGTGTTGGCCGAAAAAGTCGGTTTCCAGGCGATGCGCCAAACGCCCCCCAGGTTCATCCGTCCGCTGGCCGATTATTTTCCGGCTTATGCCGGCTATGTCTTGCTGGATATTTTTTTCCTCTGGCTGGCCGCCCGGCTTTTCTGGTCTCTTTTCGCTGATGCGGAAAAGAAAATTTCCCTGACTGTTTTCGTTTTCAGCCTGTTCTTCATCGCCAACAGTATTTTTTATCATTACTTCTGGTCCCCGCATACGCAAGTTTTTAATATTTTCGCGCCGGTTTTCTGCGTGTGGGCGGCGATCAAAGCGCATCAAGGCGGGGAATCTTTGCGCAAGAATTTTTTTCTTTTGTCGTTTTTGGCCGGTCTTGGCGTCCTGGCTTACCAAACTTTCATATTATTTTTTCCCGCGGTGCTCTTCGGCGAATGGCTGCGCGAAAAAAAGTTATCCCGCGCCTCCTTGCTTCGCTATCTGATCTCTTTCATTCTGGTCATCCTGCCTTCGATCATCTGGTATTACGCGGTGATCTGGAAAACCGGCAGCTATTATCAGCACGAACTGCAGACTTACAATTACGGCATTTGGAACCAGGCAAAAGGTTTTTTCAACATCGCTTCCTTGTTTTTCTTGGGTCTTGGCGAGCAGCTGAAGAATATCTTGTCGACAAATCTTTATATTTTCGCGGCGGGCGCGGCAGCCTGGTTTTACCTTTGGCGGAAAGATGCCGCTATGCGCCCGATCCTGTCCCTCATCGCCGCCGTCTTCCTTCTATTCGCGTGTTTTTTCTCGGTCCTGACTTTTTATCCCGGCCGGGTCTTGCCGGCGCTGGTTTGGCCCTGGCTGATTCCGGCGGCTATTTTCGCGGAAAAGAAATTCAGCGGCCGAGCGGGCGTTTGGGCGGCTATCATATATTTGGCCGGCTGGATAGTTTGGATGTGCCTGATCGGCATCGCCGCCAGATAATCGAAAAAATAGAAAAAAACCGCCCCTTAGTTTAGGCGGTTTTAAGATAGTTGAAATAGCAATATCATTCGCTCAGCGAGGGATGAGCTCGTAAATCCGGATCGGGCCGGACTGATTGGCGGCGAACATTTTTTTATCCCGGTCTTCGCCCTGATAGATAAAATCCAGCACTACCGGCTTAACTTGAAAAATATTCGTCTCGGTTGCAAGAAGCTGTTTGGCGGAAAAACTATCGGGGATCCACTGGCCGCCTTTGACGGCGGAAAAATAATCATCAATGAAGATTATTTTTTTTCCGGGCAGGGCATAGGCTGGGTCGGAAACTTTGGCAAAGGCCTCCGCTTTGTAGCCCGGCAGATAGGAGCGCCAGATCGGAGCGGAATTGGAAAAAATTACGATATCGTCTTGGCCGTAATTAGTTTTGATGAAGCCGGCAATTTCAGCGAAGTTAGTCCGGATATTCAGAATATTTTTATATTGGCCGGCATTCAAGGCGATAACCAGCAAAATAAAGGCGGCCAAGATGATATTTTTTCCTCTCGGGGAAAAACGCGGCGCGGCCAGGCGGCTCGCTAATTTTAAGCCCAGCGCGGCAAAAACATAAAGTCCCGGCAGAATGATAATGATGTTGCGGGGAAATTTAAACGGTACGGCGGAAAAAATCGCCAGATAAACCAAAGGTATCGCTAAAAAAAGCCAGTATTTTATCTTTTTGAAGTTCAAAATGGCGATTGCTATGCCGGCAAGGGAAAGCAGGCAAAAAATAATTCCCTCGGTTGAAGCAAGCAGGCTGAAATAATAGAATAATTGATCGGTAGAAAAACCGCTGCCGGCGCCGGCTTTTTTGAATTGCTGGATGATTTCGGCCGAATAGGAAAGGATGGCGATCCCTTTGGCCGGATCAAGGGCGTGTTTGGCTGAAGCGACGAGCGCGCCGACGCGGGTGATGATCTCCCAGACCGCCGGGAAAAGCAGGAAATAAAAAATAAACGCCAGATATTTTTTCCAGCCAAGGCGCTTCTGAAAAATTATCAATCCTCCGGCGGCGAAGAGCAGCGCCACCACGGGGAAACTATTGTAATGGCTGGTTGCCAGCGCCGATAAGGACAGGGCCGCCGTCGTTAAATCGCGCGATCTGGCTGATTCTTGGAATTTCAGCAGGTAGTACCAGCTAATCAGGAAAAAGGCGGCGGAAAAGATCTGCGACAATCCCAATCGGGAATAAATAATGAAGAGCGGCGAAGCGGCCAGAAAGAAAGTGGCGGCGACCCGCGTCTTTTTCCCCAGGCCGTAGAAATGGAGCAGCTTATAAAAGAAGACGATCGCGGCGAGGCCGGAAAGGAGGCTGATGATCTTGGTGGCAAAGATGCCGGCGTTCAAAAAAAGATTGGTGAAAACCGCCGCTATAATATAGGAAGGCCGGGCCGCCGTATAAACATTGTTGTAACCGGAAAGCAGCGGCTGGAAAAAGTGGCTGTCGCCGAAAAAGCCGAACGGATGGGCGAGCACTGCCCGGATGATGTTGGCGAAAGTATTTACGGTGACCACAAAATAAGCCTCGTCCCAGTTGATCAGGCCCTGGGAAATAAAGCGGTAGAGCGTCATCCCGAGATAGAAAGCGGCGACCAGGATCAGCCCGAAATTATTTTTCGCCCGGTTGATTATTTTTTCACGCATCTGATTGTGCAATAAAGAGAGAGATTGATGTTTTTAAGATTGGGGAATTTGAGGATTTTTTCAACCTGGAAGATTTTTTCCGCGGCGCTGATGATGTTCAGGTGGGAGGAAGGATGGATCTCGCGCGGGTGAAAACCAAAAAGTTTAAAAAAGATATCGGTAATGAGATTGCGAACCGGAAAAGACAGGATTATTTCGCCGCCGGTTTTGAGAACCCGGGACATTTCGCTCATCGCCTTGTTCAAATCCTCGATATGCTCCAGGGTGCTGACGGAAACGATGGCGTCGAAGAATCCGTCGGCGAAAGGAATAGCCAGGATGCTGCCCGGCCGAAGGATCACTTTTTCCGCGGGAATCTTTTCTTTGGCCAGGAATTCATAGACTTTTTTTTCTTGGCCATGGCTTTCCAAGCCGTAGCAAGTTTGGGCGAATTGGAGGAGCGAGGGGAATAACAAACCCGAGCCATAGCCGATATCGAGGATTTTTTCTTTCCCCCCGGCCAGCAGGGCCAAAGTGTTGGCCAGCCTTTTCCGGTAAACCCAGCCGATCAGCGGGTAATAATAAAAATCAATCGGGTCTTCATCGTTGGTTTTGAAAACATTGGCTTGCGACGGAAAAATTAATTTTGGCATAATTTATTTAAGTTTAGGGCGACAGTCCCGTTTAGATGAATTTTATTTTCTTCATGGCGAACAGGCACATCCGCAGCAGCCGCCAGCCGTAGCTGAAGCGCATCATATTGGAGTTCCCGTAGGTGCGCGCCTGGTAATGGATCGGCAAATCGATTATTTTCAGATTCAATTTGGAAGCGCCGAAAAGCAGGTCGTAATCGCCGAACGAATCGAAATCGCCGAAGTAGCCGCGCCCGGCTTTGATGCTTTCATAATCTTTTTTCCAGAAGACCTTGGTGCCGCAAAGCGTGTCCTTGATGCGCTGATCGACCAGCCAGGAGAACATCAGGCCGAAGGCTTTATTGCCGAGCATATTCAGGATGCGCATCGATTCCTTTTCCATCGGGTAGACCAGGCGTGAGCCATTGATGAATTCGCCGTCGCCTCTGGCGAGCGCTTCGTAGAATTTCGGCAGATCTTCCGGCAGCACGGTCAGGTCGGCGTCTTCGATCATCAGCACCTTGCCGCTGGCGGCTTCGAATCCGGCCCAGACCGCGTTGGCTTTGCCGCGGGTCGTCTGCCGGAGAAGTTTGATATTCTTGGCCGGATATTTGGCTTTGAGGCGGATCATCTCTTCCCAGGTGCCGTCGGTCGAATTATTTTCCACGAAGACGATTTCCGTCCCCGCGCCCATTTCCGGCATCCGGGTGATCGCGTTCTCGATATTCAGTTTCTCATTGCGCGCCGGAATGATTACGGAAACCAGCGGCGGATCAGCGGGCAAGATTCGGGATGGAGTCGGGCGGGCGATGAAATAATTGACCATGCAGAGCCGGCGGAAGAAAGGCAGTTTAGCCAGGTATTTATTGCAGAAACCGGGAAGGATGGGGATGTTGACCGGCAGCAGCAGGCGGTTGCCTTCTTTGATTATTTCCCAGCCGGATAGATACAGAAATTGCTCCAAGTCGGCGGCAGAAAGCCAGTTTTGGATCGGGCTGGGCATTTTCCAGCCGAAGATTTCCCCGGCGCGGAGCAGGGGTTCCCAAAGATGATTATAAGTCGTAATGATCAATTTGGTCTGGGCATGGGAATTATTTTTCAGATTGCGGAAAGCGGATTGGATATCGTCCAGATAGCCGACGACATCCGACATGATCAGATAGTCGTATTTTTCACCAAAGGCTGTTTTTTCCACGTCGGCCGCGGCAAAATTCAGCGCCGGATATTTTTCTTTCGCCTTTTCGATCATTGCCGAGCTCAGATCAACGCCTTTGATTTTCGGATTGGCTTGCGCCAGATAAGCGGTGATGTCGCCCGTGGCGCAGCCGATTTCCAGGACGGAAACTCCGGCGGGAACGGTAAAGCGCAAGAATTTTTTCAGATCGTCGTGATAATAGGAATTCTTTTTCCGCCAACTGTCGCGCTCGGCGGCGATTTTGTCGAAATATTCCCGGATCTCTTGTTTGTTCATAAAAAATGGCTGTTAATTTTCCGGTGGCGGCGCTATTTCCGCCTCCACGGCGTAAACCCAATATTTGTATAAGAAAAAATTCCAGGAAACGGCCAGGGCGATCGAGCCGAGGCGGACCAGGCGGTAATCAAAATTCAGCCGATGATTAAAAACATACATCGCCGCCACGGCGAAAAAATAATCGAAAGTGACAACGATGGCAAAACGGATGATTTGCCCCCTAGACAAGGCGGTTCCTTTGAAAGACCAATATTTATTGGCGAGAAAAACAAAAATCAAGACTACGGCCTGATTGGCGATAACGGCGAAGACCGGCGCGATGCCCAGAGCCTCTTTCAAAAATATCAGGCTGCTCATATCGATCACTACCGCGCTGATGCCGACGATAAAATATTTGACGAACTGATGCCGCAACGACCAGAAGTAAGCAAAAGTTTTTTTGATCATAACTTGATTTTAAAAATTTTTAGTTAATTTTAAATTTTACCGCCCCAATCTGAAATTGGAAATTGGATATTTGAAATCAGGGGTTGTTTTTTACGGTTTATTTTTTCCTAATTTCCAATATCTGATTTCTGATTTACCGCCTATCGTCCCGCTCTTGATAATACCGTAGAAATCGTTTTTAGGATAATCGACAGTTCCAGATAAACCGAGCGGTTTTTGATATAGTATAAATCATACTGCAATTTTTTCATCGTGTCTTCATAAGAAGGGGAATGATATTCGCCGGAAATCTGGTCGGTGCCGGTAACTCCGGGCTTGACCAGCATCCGTTCGCGGTAAAAAGGGATCTGCTTTTCCAAAGTCTCGATCAATTCCGGCCGTTCCGGACGCGGGCCGACAAAACTCATTTCGCCCTTGATGATGTTAAGCACCTGGGGGATTTCGTCCAAACGGGTTTTGCGCAAGAATGAACCAAAGCGGGTAACGCGGCGATCACCATCGGTTGTCGGCGAATGATCGTTATTTTCGGTTTTCATCGTGCGGAATTTTATCATCCTAAAATTTTTTCCCCGCTCGCCGGCTCTGGTCTGCACGAAAAATATCGTCCCGCGGCTTTCCAGCTTGATGATCAGGGCGATGATCAGCCAGAAGGGCAAGGTGATGATAAAAATCAGCAAGGCCAGAACCAAATCGGCCGTCCGCTTGAACAGATCAAAATTATTTTTATTGCCTTCATTGAGATTTTCCAAGAACCACATCTTATTAATGACTTCCAAAGGTATCTTGCCGGCAATGTTTTCGTAAAAATCCGCCAAATTGATAAAAGTTATTTTCAAGGGCAGACATTCAAAAAGCAAGGCGCGCAATTCCTGCGAGTCGGGCGCGGCGGCGAGTATCACGTTGTTGATTTTTCTTTTTTCAATCAGCGCCGGCAAGTCGTTGATGTTGTTGAAAATCGGCGTGCCGTTCAATTCTTTGCCGGTTGCTTTCTCGTCCAGGATGAAAGAAAGGGATAAGCCTAATTGCGGTTTTTGTTTCAATTCCATAATTATTTTTTCAACTAAATTATTGAAACCGATGACCGCCAGGTTGGTCCGGGGCAAATATGATTTGAGCAGCGAATTGAATAATTGCCGCCAGACGATGAACAGGACGGCGAAAACAACGAAAAAAACGGCCAGATTGGTTTTGGGAGTAAGCTTGTCCGGCGGAGCCAGATAAAAATAAATTACGGCCAGAATCGCGGCGATGGCAAAACTTTGCGTTATCCTTTGGAAAAACAAGCCGTTGTTTATGGCCAGATGCAAATTATAAAGATTGGAAATGTAAAAAGCGATCAGCCAAATAATAAAAACAACCGCGAAAGGCCCCCAGTTTATTCCCCAGTTTCCTAAAGCCGGATTTTCTCCGTAGCGCAGCCAAAGAGCCAGATAAAGCGCCAAGTTCATTATCAGTATGTCCCCCAAAAGAAGGGCAAACTGTTTGATATTGCTTTTCATAAAAATAAGGGAGATTATATCAAACTCTAAATCCTAAACAAATTCGAAATATCAAATCCGAAACAGCTGGTTTGTCCGTCAATCGCTTATTTATTCGTCTTAGCTGGAAGTTTATTTTGAATTTCGTGTTTCGGTTTTCGGGTTTGTTTAGAATTTAGGATTTCGTGTTTAGGATTTAATCCTGGATATTGCGTTGATTCTTATTATGTTATCAATCTACCAGTAATGCCGCTAAAAATCAAGCGAAATGGCTTGCTTTAACGATGGCGCAATGGTAAGATAAATAATATGGAAGGAATGAAAATGAACATAAAAAACGGCTGGCCGCTCGCCGGTAATCGTCCGATTACCGATTTTTTAGAGAAAAGCCTGGCCAATGGCAAAGTCGCTCATACTTATATTTTTTTAGGGCCGAAAGACTTGGGCAAGACCGCGGCGGCTGTATTTTTCGCCAAGTGCCTGTTGTGCCAGAAGCAAAAAATCGGAGTTTTTTCTTTGGCCTGCGGAGCCTGTCCGTCCTGCCGGCAGATGCAGAATAATCCGGGAGCGGATAATGGTTTCGAAACTTTGCATGGCGATTTTCATCTGCTGAAAAAAGAAGCGGAAAAGAAAAATATTTCCATCGAGCAGGTGCGGGAATTCATCAGGATTTTAGAAATGAGCTCTTTCATGAATTCATATAAAGTCGGCATTATCAAGGAAGCCGATGATTTGAGCGAGAGCGCCGCCAATGCTTTGCTGAAAACTTTGGAAGAACCCCGTCCGAAGGTGGTGATAATCCTCACCGCGGCGCGCTTGGAAAAAATTCCGGCGACGATCGTTTCCCGCAGCCAGGTTTTGAATTTTTTGCCGGTGTCGAACGCGGTGATTTATGATTATTTGATTAATGATCTGGCCTGTCCGCGAGTGCAGGCCAAAAATATTTCCCGTTTGAGCGCGGGCCGGCCGGCGTTGGCGGCTAAATTTTTCGAGGACCAAGAATTTTATCAGAGCTATCTGTCCAAGACTGAAACGTTTTTACATTTTTTTAAGGAAAATCTGAACGAGCGCCTGTCGGCCGTGGACAAGATTGCCGGCGGCAAAGAAGAAGAAAATAAAGTTGAAGCCGCGCTGGACGTTTTGAATGTCTGGCAAGGTTTGTTGCGCGACCTGCTTTTGCTCAATGCCAACAACGGCGACTTGATCCAGCACGAGCCGCTGCGGGCGATGATGGACGGCTTGAAAAATAAGCTGAACGGTTCGCGCTTGCTGGAATTGAACGGATTGCTGCGGCGGGGAGAAAAATATCTGCGCGCCAATGTTAATCCGAAATTAGTTCTGGAAAATATCGCGATAAATATTTAGTAGTATGCAGTATGTAGCATGCAGTAGGGTATTAAATCCATACTACATACTACTTACTACATGCTGCCTACTTAAAATATGCTAAATCAAAAAAACATCATCGCTTTCGCGCTTTGTCTGGCGGCCATACTGACGATGGGCGCCGGCTGTTCCATCTCTTTCAAATCCAACGATACTTCCGCGGTCGATGGCGGATTCTGGGTGAGTCTGGACAAGGGCGTATCCTGGCGGCAGGTCAATGCCGTGCCGACTGTCGGCGGAGTTTCAAGCATTAATTCGCTCGACGATTCATCGCTGGCTTTGGATCCGGAGGATTATAACGCAATTTATTTCGGCAGCGCGGCGCAGGGGCTTTATTATACTTATAGTGTCGGCAGCGGCTGGACCAAAGCCGCCGGCTTGAATGAAACTAAAATCAACGCGGTCGTCGTCAGTCCAGACGATAAATGCATTATTTACGCGACAGCCGGCAATAAAGTTTATCGTTCCGGCGATTGCAACCGCACTTGGACGCAAATCTATTTTGATAACGACCCGACTACGCAGATCAACGCGCTGGCTGTGGATTTTTATGACGCGCACCGGATTTATTTCGGCAATTCCCGCGGCGAAATCGGGCGCAGTATTGACCGCGGCGACCATTGGATGACGGTTTATCGCTCCGGTTCCAGCGTCAATCAGATTATTTTAAGCCCGCAGGACAGCCGGAAAGTTTTTGTCACCACGGTAAGCGAAGGCATTTATCGTTCGACCGATTCAGGCGACAATTGGACGCCGCTCAAAGACAAGATGACAGAATTCAAAAATAGTTTTAATATAGTTTCACTGGTGGCGACGCCGGGTAGCGACGGCTTGCTTTTCGCGGCCACGGCCTATGGTCTGTTAAAATCCGCCGATGCGGGCGATACTTGGACGAGAATAAAACTGGTAACCCCGGAACAGCAGGCATCAATCAATTCGTTGGCGGTCAGTCCCAAAGATCCGCGAGAAATATATTATGTAACCAATACCACGTTTTACAGTTCAGCCGACGGCGGCGCCAGCTGGCGGACAAAAAAATTGCCGTCCACCCGCGCCGGCCAGCGCTTGCTGATCAAGCCGGACGAGACCAACGTGATATTTATGGGAATGAAGAAATATCAGGCGAGCAGCGGAGCGTTCGGGATATGACACGCGGAGTATAAGAACATGAAAGCATGGAGCATGCAAGCATTAAAATAAAAAAATATGGAGGAGGGAATAAATAATTAAATTCGAAATTCTCAGCGCGAAATCCGAAACAAATCCTAAATTTAAATGACAAAAATTCGAAACATTTCGAATTTAGCGTTTTGAGCATTCAGATTTGTTTCGGATTTATAATTTCGCGCTTCGGATTTGTGACAAAAATATGAACCAATTTTTGCAAACTAAAAAGGGAGAGTTTCAGCGGGCGGTGGAATTTTTTAAGAAAGATATCAATTCGCTCCGCACCGGCCGCGCCAATACCGCTATTTTGGAAGGAATAAATATTGAGGCTTATGGCGCCAAAACTCCGCTGGTCGGATTGGCCAATATCGTGGTGGCGGACGCGCGCAGTTTGATCGTTTCTCCTTGGGATAAGAATATAACCAAGGACGTGGAGAAGGCGATTATCGAGGCCGGCTTGGGTTTGGGCGTGGTGAACGAAGGCGATAAAATCCGCCTGACGATTCCGGCGATGACCGAAGAAAACCGCAAGGATTTGGTAAAAAAATTGAATGAAAAAACCGAACAGGCCAAAGTTTCGGCGCGGCAGAATCGGGAAGCGATTAAAAACGCGATTGAGAAGGCTGAAAAAGACAAGGCCATTTCCGAAGATGATCGGTTCCGTTTTATGGAAGAATTGGAAGAGGAAGTGAAAAAAATCAATGAGGAACTTAAAGGGGTAAGAGATAAAAAAGAGAAAGAGATAATGACAATTTAATTCGTATCCCGTATCCCGTATCTCGTATTTTTTATCAATCTTCGCAGGTTGAAAAGAATCGAAATACGAAATACGAAATACGACTTTTTATTTAGCAAAATAATTATTATGATTTTAACGATAGTAACATTCATCATAGTTCTTTCAGTCCTCGTCTTCGTCCACGAGCTCGGGCATTTTTGGACGGCGCGGAAGATGGGCGTCAAGGTCGAGGAATTCGGCTTTGGTTTGCCGCCGCGCCTTTTCGGATTTTTGAAATTCAGCGGCCAAAAAATGACGCCGCTCGCCGAAGAAGAGGAGCTTGAAGTTGAAGAAAATATGTTCGGCGAGAAAAAAATTCATGAAGAGATCACCGAAGTGGGCATTATTGAAAAAATAAAACGCTGGAAATTTTTCTGGGGCGAGCGATTGCCCGACGCGGAAGAAGGATTAAAAGCGGATGATACGGTTTACTCGATAAATTGGCTGCCGCTGGGCGGATTCTGCAAGATCAAGGGTGAGAACGGCGAAGACGAGGCTGATGAGGACAGTTTTGTCGCCAAGAAAATCTGGCAGAGGATTTCCATTATTTCCGCCGGCGTGATTATGAATATCGTTTTGGCCATGGCGCTTTTTGCTATCGGTTATATGATCGGCTTGCCGCAGAGCGTCGAGGATAGTACCAGCAAAGCCTATATCAGCGATGAAAAAATTCAAATCGTTCAGGTTCTGCCGGATACGCCGGCGACCAAGGCCGGCCTGAAAGCGGGGGACGTGGTAATCTCGATTGACGGAAATAAATTTACCCGCGACGCGGATTTGCAGAATTACGTCAATTCTCGCGCCGGCAAGGAATTGACTTATCAAATTTCACGCGATAATAAAATTTCCGATTTTAAAATTACGCCGATAAATAAAAACGGCAAAGGCGAAATCGGCATCGCTATCATCAACACCGGCTTGGTCAGGTATCCCTGGTATCTGGCGATTTGGAAAGGAATCACTACGGCCGCGATTTTGCTCTGGGTGATCATCGTCGCGTTTTATGAATTGCTCAAAAATTTAATTCTCGGCCATGGCGTATCCGCGGAAATCGCCGGGCCGGTCGGCATTGCCAATATGACCGGCCAATACGCGCGGATGGGTTTTGTTTATCTGCTGCAATTCGTCGGTTTGCTGTCGCTCAATCTGGCGGTGGTTAATTTTCTGCCGCTGCCGGCGCTTGACGGCGGACGGATTATCTTTTTACTGATTGAAAAAATCAAAGGCAGTCCGGTGAAGCGGGAAGTGGAAGCGGTGATTCATAATGCCGGCTTTATCGCCTTAATACTTTTAGTTTTAGTCATTACCGTCAAGGACGTTTCGCAATTTACCGCGCCGCTGGTGGGGTTGCTACAAAAGATATTTTAGCCGTAGCATGTAGTATGCAGTAAGCAGTATGGGGCTGATTAAAATTTATCATTTTAGACCATGCTACATACTACTTACTGCGTACTACTAAAATTTTTATGAAACTGAAATTTTTATTCATTATTTTAATTGGCGCGTTTGTTTTGAGCGGTTGCGCTCAACCAGCGGCGCAATCAGTAAAAAGTATGGCCTCCGAATATCAAGGCGCGATTTTGCACACCAACCTGGGCGACATCCAAGTTGAATTTTACGGCGCTGAATCGCCGAACACGGTTGATAATTTTTTAAAGCTCGCGCAGGAAGGTTTTTACGACGGCACCAAATTCCATCGCATTATCCCGAATTTTATGATTCAGGGCGGCGACCCGAATTCCAAAGACAATGATTGGTCCAACGACGGCATGGGCGGTCCGGGCTATCAATTCGCTGACGAATTCAATAACGAAAAATTAGTCCGCGGCTCGCTGGCGATGGCCAACTCCGGACCAAACACCAACGGTTCGCAATTTTTCATCGTCACGGCGCCGGCCACCCCCTGGCTTGACGGCAAGCATGTAAACTTTGGCCGCGTTGTTAAGGGCATGGAGGTAGTTAGTAAAATTGAAGCTTTGCCGGTAAATGAAAACGACCACCCGACAACCGATGCGACAATCGAAACCGTGGAGTTGGTGAAGAAATAAAAATTAAAAGAGAAAAAATAAAAAATCGGGGTTGTAAAGCCTCGATTTTTTGTAACCCCCCATTTTTTTGTAGCGAGCATTGAAAAATTTCCGTAATCACGCAGCGTAGAAGCCGTGCAAAATCGCGTTGTCCGAAGCCCAGCTCCAGTTTTATTGAAAATGCGATTAAGCATTTTAAAAAAGGCTATAGAATTTTGTGAACTTTATCTGATATTTTTAAAATAAAAACCGCTTATTCATAAAAGCTGTTGTTAAAATTAATTTTTAAGGTTATATTGGTATTGGGTATAAAAAATACCCTCGAAAAATCGAGAGTATTTTTATTGTGCCTGTCTTCGGTTTATACTCCCTTTTGAGGACTAACCGAACGGGGCTTGCGCCCACAAGCACAATAGTATAATATACTATTTTATAATATTTGTCAAAAAAGAATGGATATCAAAAAAATACAAGAAATATTGAAGGATGAGCCGAAGTTCCGGATTAAGCAGGTTTATCAGGCGGTTTTCGCCAAGTTTATTGAGAACTGGGACGAAGTCACGGTTTTGTCTTTGGCTTTGCGCGAAAAGCTGAAAGCCGAGTGTCCGCTAGAGATTCCGGCGGAAATTTTGGAATCAGCTGATAAAAATACGGTCAAAGCGGCGATTGATTATGACGACGGGAAGGTGGAAGCTGTTTTAATGCGGCATGGCGAAAATCGCAATACGGTTTGCGTTTCCTCGCAGATCGGCTGCCTCTTGGGCTGTGAATTCTGTCTGACCGGCCAGGGCGGATTTGAGCGCAGTCTGAATTTTTACGAAATCGTCGAGCAAGTTTTATTCTTCGCCCGTTATCTTAAAAAATACAACGAGAGAGTATCAAATATTGTTTTTATGGGCATGGGCGAACCGCTGATGAATTACGAAGAAGTGATGAAGGCGATCAGATTCTTGAATGACAAGGAAACTTTCAATATCGGCGCGCGGAAAATTTCCATTTCCACCGTCGGCATTATCGACGGCATCAAGAAATTAGCCGCCGAACCGCTGCAGATAAATTTAGCGCTGTCTTTGCACGCTCCGGACGATGAGTTGCGCAACCAGCTGATGCCGGTGAGTAAGAATAATCCGCTGCCAAGCTTGCTTAAAGCGGTGAAAAGTTATATCGAGCGCACCAATCGCAAGGTGATGATCGAATATTTGATGCTCGACAAAATCAACGATTCTTCGGCGCAAGCGCAGCGCTTGGCGGACTTGCTCAAAGCCGGTTTGGGCAGATTATTCATGGTGAATTTGATTTCTTACAATGAAACGCAAAAATTCAAGACTTCGCCCGCGGCCGTGATTAATAATTTCAAGAAAATTCTGGAAAGGGAAGGAGTCGAAGTTGTCCAGCGCTTCAAGTTCGGCCGGGACATTGAAGGCGCCTGCGGACAGCTGGCGAAACAAAGAGCAAAGAATAAGACTGGTTAGATTTGCTCGTTGCTCTATGCTTTTCGCTCTCCGAATAAAAAGACCGCGGAATCCATGATGGATTCCGCGGTTTTGCTGACATTGATCAAGCCTGAAAATTCACAAGGATTTCTTTCGGTTGAATTTTTACTTCCTGGCCGATATATTTTTCCAGAGTCATTGCCGGCAGATCTCCGCCATCGACGCAAAAGCTGCGGCTGGCAGTCTTGCCGTTTTCTTTCCCCTCCCTGATCAACCGCTTGATTTTCGTCAAATTTTTTCCGCGAAAAGCGGAAAGAATTGTCGCTCTTTTCCAGAAAGCGACAGTTATCCGGTAGCGGTTGTTTTCATCGGGTTCGTTGATGTACCTTAGGATTCCTTTCAGGGGCTTGAAATCGGCGAGAGAATCATTCGCTCCATTTTGTCCGGAAACCAAGGTCCGGATATGGGCGGAGAATTTTATCGGATTCGGCATCAGTTCCTCCTTCTTTATTCGCTTGTTGCCGTTAAGAACAATCATCTCGCCGCCGCCGGCGATCTTTACGCGCCAGCCGACTAAATCGGTTGAACTATAGTGTTGCAGCCACGTATCGCTAGCGAGGAATCTGCGGATTTCTCCCTTGTCTGTTTTTAGGCGGATAGCCATTAGGCAGCGAGTGCCCAAATCAATCGCTTCTTTCCCGTCAATTGTTCCGATGACTGGCGGCTGATCAATAAGAATTTCAACGAGCAATCGTTCCGGCGCTTTCTTCTCCATAAGACTTCCTTTCAGTTAAAATTGCGCGGGCAAGTTTATTGTATTATATTCCTTGTTGCATTTTTGTCAATAATTCGGATTATCTAAATTCGCGCGCCTGCCGGCAGGCGGGCAGCATTAGCAGTAAATAAAAGCCGCGGGATTGGAGATTCCCGCGGCAAGCTCGGCTTAGTTTTCCAAAAAAAAGATGGTTCCGTCCTCGACCAGTATCCGTCTCCCTTCAAGTTTGGCGATTTCGCCGCCGTTAAGATGAGGAAAAGAAAAATTTTTTTCTTCAAGGAAAATGGCGCGCAAATTCCTTTTTTCATTCCCCTCGATAACAACTATTTTAAAGGCGCGGTAATCCTCCCTTTCCAAGGGAATAATGTGCAAAATTTTTCCCATGATTGTTTTCTGGCCGAGATTTACCGCCTCAAGCACCGTGCCGCTTAAGCCGTTAGCCATTTGTTCCTCCTCTTGTGTAAGAAAGGACTTGATTTATTAAATTTTCGATTAAAAAATAGTTTTTGTCAAGTTCCTTTTTGCCGGTTGCCTGTGATATAATAAAATCAAAATTATTAAATAAAAGAGCATTTTGAAAATGTTAACAGAATACAAAAAAGAATTGGCTAAGAATGGGCAAGTATATTTAAGAATCAAGGCGATTCCGGGTTCAGCCAAGACGGAAATCAAGGGCGAAATGGCCGACAAAACGATTAAAATCGCCTTAGCCGCTGCGCCGGAAAAGGGCAAGGCGAATCAAACCCTGATAGATTTTTTAGCCGAAGAATTCGGCGTGCCGCGCGGTTCAGCTAATATTATCAGCGGAGCGACGGCGAGGATTAAATTGGTGAAAATAACACGTAACACGTAACACGTAACATGTAACATGTAACATGTAACATGTAACATGTAACATGTAACAATTTTTATTACCAGACTTGGTTTATAGGAAGAAAAATTTTTTTTGTCAAGATAAATTTAGCACTGTTACGTGTTATGTGATGTGTGCTATGAGAAGTATGGATCTCTCAATCATCATCGTTTCCTGGAATGTCCGGGAGAAATTAAATAGATGCTTATCACATCTGCTTTTAAGCCGGACGAATTTTAAGTTTGAAGTTTTTGTGGTTGATAACGGTTCCCGCGATGGTTCGGCGGAAATGGTTGGGAAAGATTTTCCCGAAGTTAAATTGATCGCCAATGACGGTAATCTTGGCTTTGCGAAAGCCGTCAATCAGGCTTTCCGCCAGACAAGCGGCGACTTTATTTTTTTGCTTAATCCGGATAATTTTGTTTTTCCTTTGACTGTCGATAATCTGCTTCATTGGCTTAAAGCGAAAGAGCAGGCGGCCATGGCTGGCTGTCGATTGCTGGATAAAGACGGCAGCGACATCAAAGGCCAGGTGAGAAAATTCCCCGGGTTATTCAATCAGCTGGCAATAGTTTTAAAATGGCCGTATTTGTTCACCCATATTTTAGACCGCTATCTTTGCATTGGGTTTGATTATGACCAGCCGGCGATTGTCGATAGCGTGCGCGGCAGCGCGATGATTATCCGCCGTTCTGCTTTGGATAAAACTTTACCATCCGAGCGGTTGCGAAGAGGCGAATTGCTTGATGAAAGATTTTTTATCTGGTTTGAAGACGTTGATCTGTGCCGGACTTTCAAGGCCGCCGGACTGGAAGTTTGGTACACTCCGGCGGCGCGCTGTTATGATTTGGTCGGACAAAGTTTCACGCAAGTAAACCGGCTGACGGCGCAAAAATATTTTCGCGCTTCGATGCTCAAATATTTCCGCAAGTGGCAGCCGTTCTGGCAATATTTTATTCTTTGGCTGGCGTGGCCGGTCGGGTTGTTCTTAACTTTCGTTTTTGGAAAGTTAAAGTTTGAGAGCAAGAAAAACACGTAGCAGGTGGCAGGTATCATGTAACAGGTAACATAAATTTAGAAGTCATGTTACTTGATACATGACACTTGCTACCTATTTAATATGTCCAAACGAGTCGGGATAATATTGGTGAATTACAAAGATTACGCCCAGCGCTTTCTCGCCGATTGCCGCGATTCTTTGCGCGCGCAAAATTATCCGGATTTTCAGGTTTATCTTGTTGACAACGCAACGACTGCGGAATCGGAAAAATATCTGCGGGAAAATTTTGCCGAAGCGAAAATTATTGCCAATCAAAATAACGATGGATTTGCCAAAGGGAATAATGACGGGATGAAAGCGGCAATGGCTGACGGCTGTGATTATGTTTTGCTTTTAAATCTGGATACGGTTATCGAGCCGCAGGCGCTTTCGGAAATGGTGAAGGCGGCCGAAGCCGATGAGAAAATCGGCGCCGTGCAGGCGAGATTAATGCTTTTTTCTCAATGTCATTCCCGCGAAGGCGGGAATCCAGTTTTATCGAGCAAGGTAAATTCTTTAGGCAATTCTACGCATTTCTTGGGTTTCGGTTATTCGTTGGGATATGGCGAGGAGTGGAAAGAGAATAATTCGCACTTCGAACCTTGTAATTCGAAATTTGAAATAATGTATCCCTCGGGCGCGGCTGTGCTTTTCAAAAAATCAGCGCTGGATCAAGTTGGATTATTAGATGAAGAATATTGGATGTATAACGAAGATCAGGAATTGGGCTGGCGCTTGTGGCTCTCGGGCTGGAAATGCGTTTTGGCGCCGGACGCCGTTGTTTATCATAAATACGAATTCAGCCGCTCGGCGAACAAGTATTATTGGCTGGACCGCAACCGGATTTTGGCGATTTTGGAATGCTACGATATCTTGACTTTGATCTTGATCGCGCCGGCTTTTATGATTATGGAATTCGGCCTGACTTTATTTTCTTTGCAGTCCGGCTGGTTTGGCGAGAAAATGAAAGTTTGGAATTATTTTCTCTCTTATGATAATTGGGAATATATCAAAAAAGCCCGGGCGCGCAATCAAGGTTTGCGGAAAGTAAGCGACAAGGAAATCACCCGCTTGATCACCGGCAAAATCTGGTATCAGGAAGTCGCTGACTGGAAATTGCGCCTGATCAATCCGATTTTCAGCGCCTACTGGCAGCTGGCGCGGGCAGTGTTGAAGTTTTTTTGATTTGGAAAATTTATCCTCTCGAACGATTGGCGCAAAATAACACACCCCGTCTCGCGCGGCGCGAGCCACCCCTCTTTTTAGAGGGGAATTTTTTAATTTGACTTAAATAAGTTAACGAAGTATTCTTTTTGGTAGCTGGTAGTATGCAGTATGGTCTTTAAAAATTCCATACACCATACTACATACACCATACTACATAAATGGACATTTCCGTCATCATCGTCAATTATAAGAACAAGGAAAAAGTCGGGAAATGCCTGGCGGCGCTTTCGCGCGCCGATTGGGGAGATTTGACGCGCGAAATAATCGTCGTGGATAATGATTCGCGCGAGGATTTGTCATCACTTGCCGAGGTTTATCCGGAAGTGAAAATAATCAGGAGCGAAAAAAATTTGGGCATGGGCGGCGGAAATAATCTGGGCGCGCAGAATTCCGCCGGCGATTTTATCTTGATCCTTAATCCCGACACGGCGGTTCAAGACGATGCGATTTTAAAATTGCACCGGCATCTGGCGGAAAACAATTCGGCCGGAATCGTCGGGCCGAAATTATTAAATCCGGACGGCAGCCTGCAATATTCCTGCCTGCGCTTCCCCAAAATCCACACGCCGATTCTGCGGCGCACTTTTTTCGGCGGACTCTCACCCCGGCATTTGGATGATTTTTTAATGAAAGATTACGATCACGCGGCGACTAAATCAGTGGATTGGCTGATGGGCTCTTGCTTTTTGATCCGCCGGGAAATTTTGGAAAAAGACGGCCATATTTTTGATGAGAAATTTTTTATGTATTTTGAAGACACCGACCTTTGCCGGCGCGTCAAAGCCGAACATAATTACCAGGTCGTTTATCTTCCGACCGCGGTGGTTGTCCATGACCATGCCCGACAGAGCGCGGAAAAACCCTGGTATATCGCGCCGCTGGTCGATTCCTTGACGCGGGAGCATATTAAATCCTGGGCAAGATATTTCTTCGGTTAATTTTTTCATCAAGCAACGGCTGGAAAATAAAGAAATAAAAAAATCACCCTTATTGGGTGTTTTTTAAAAAAAGTAGCAAAATAATTTTATTGGATATTCAGTTTATATAGTCCTTCCTCGCTGCCCGATTTGGCCGTGAAGTAAAGATTTTTTTCACTATCATCATAGACCGGCGAAGCAAGCGAATCAAAAGCGGCTAATTCGGTAACCTGGATTTCGTCGCTGGTCGTCCAGGTGATGACATTGACGGTTTTTTCCGTCGCGAAGAGAATGTAATTCGCCACCTTGGTTTTGATGATGCTTTTAATCGGCTGAGACCAGCGGGTGATCAGTCTATTTTCATTTTTATCAAGATCCAGCGCCCAGATTTCATAATCATTCGCCCAAGCCAGCTCTTTGTCATTGACCCAGACGGTTTTTTTGACCGAATCGATTGTTTCCAGCATCGGATTGGCGGCCGCGGGATCGATCAAGTAAAGCGTTTCGTATTTCTGGTCGTAAAGATTGAGCAGTTTGGCGCCCGGATTGATCAATTTATAACCGTTGGAGGCGGGCAAATTGATTTCCTTGGTAATTTTTTTGCCGCTCAAAGAGTAAAATTCCAGTTTGGCTCCCAGCCCGTCCTGGATCACGTAATATAAATTATTGTTTTTCACTTCGTAATCAAGGATATTATCGGCGGTAACGATGGCTTGATTAGCTTCGCCGGCCAGATCGAAAACGTCGATGGAATTCTTGAATTGATAATAAATTTTATCCAGTTCGTCGTTCCATTTTAAATTGGCGATGCCGGAGCCGATAATTTTATCCAGCCGCAGGCTTTTATCCGGATTTTTCAGATTAAGCAAAGTTTTTTCCGCGCTCAGCCGGTTGGAGTCGGTTGACCAAGAAGCGATCGTCGAACTCGCGAAAGCGATCGGCGAAATTTTTTCCAGACTTTGCGTTTTCAAATCAAAAAGTTCTCCGGTAGCGGGAAGAAAAATCTTTTTATTATTGGGCGAGAGAGAAATTTCCTGGGGCTTAACTTCGGCCAAGCGCTGCGGCGCGGCGTTGCGGAATAGATTAATGTCCAGCACATGGGTGATTTTTCCCGGTAAAATATCGATTCGCCGCTCCCAGGGCCAATAGCCGGGCAGTTCGACGCGCAAATCATAAGAACCGGGCAGCAGATCCTTGATGCGCGCCGGCGTTCTGATAGCATTATTTTTATAGGAAATAATTTGTTTGAGAAAGGGGCTGGAAAAATATTGAGCTTCCCGGTCGTTGAGAAAAATATCGGCTCCGGCCGGATTGGAATAAATAATAGTCATGCCGGTTTTTTGCACGGCTAACGGGGTGAAAAGATGCCGCCAATTTATTTCATAGCCGGAAGCGTAAAGGATGATCAGTGGCGAGATGATCAAAAAAAGCAGGCAGAAAGAATAAAAAATTATCCGGCGTAAAGTTAAGCTCATACCTTGATTATGTCAGCGCCAAGCGAGGCGAGTCTGGCGGCGATGTTTTCATAGCCGCGCTCGATTTGATAAATATTATCGATTTCCGTGCGGCCTTCCGCCACCAGCGCGGCGATTACCAGCGCGATGCCGGCGCGTAAATCCGGACTGGTAAGCTTATGGCCGCAAAGCCGAGCCGGCCCGTTGACGACGATGCGGTGCGGGTCGCACATAATAATATCGGCGCCCATTTGCGACAATAAATCGGCGTATAAAAGCCGGCGGTCAAAAATAGTTTCGTGGATTAAAGAAGATCCTTCGGCTTGCGTCATCAGCACCGAATAGGGTTGCTGCAAATCAGTCGGGAATCCCGGATACTCATGCGTCTTGATTCCGAACGGCCTGATTTTTTTGGCCGGTTTGATTTTTATCCAATCCGAGCCTTCCTCAAAAGGAATGCCCAAGCGGTTTTTGAAAATTTCCAAGAGCACCCGGATATGTTCGGGGACGCAATTTTTGATTAAGATTTCCGAGCGGGTGGCCGCGGCCATAATCGCGAAAGAACCGGTTTCGATGCGATCAGGCATGACGGCGAAAGAACCGGCGGAAATTTTGGCCACGCCTTCAATAGTAATAGTCGGAGTGCCGGCGTTGGAAATTTTCGCGCCGCAGGAATTAAGATAATCGGCCAGCGCTTTTATTTCCGGTTCCATGGCGCAATTTTTCAGAACGGTTTTGCCTTTCGCTAAAACAGCCGCCATGATCATTGATTCGGTAGCGGTGACGGCGATCAATTTATAAAAAAAGAATTCGCCGCCAGACAGGCCGCCTTTGGCTTTGATGTGATAGCAATTATCTTTGACGCTTGTTTCCGCGCCCAAGGCCGCGAAACCGTCCAAGAAAACATCGATGTCTCTTTTGCCGGCGCCGATGATGCAGCCGCCCGGATGAGGGAATGTTGCTTCGCCAAAGCGCGCCAAAAGCGGCGCGACAAACATAATCGAGGCGCGGAATTTGTTAGCCAGCGCAGGGTTCAATCCGGTCTTATTGATGCCCGAAGCGTTGATTATCGCCGTTCCCGGCCGCGGATAGTCGATTTTAGCTCCCAAATCTTCCAGCAGCGCCAACGATAATTTGACATCCTCGATTTGCGGAAGATTGCTGATGGTGATTTTTTCGGTCGATAAAATCGCGGCCGGAATAATCTTCAGAGCCGCGTTTTTAGCGCCCTTAACCTCGATTTCGCCCTTTAATCGCGCCGGGCCGTTGATGATGAATTTGGACATAATGAATGCTAAATGCTAAATGATTAATGCTATATTATTTTAAAATTTAGCATTTAGCATTCATCATTTAGCATTATTTAATTTATAGCATAGCCTAAGCCGGGCATTATTTCAACCTTTCAGCCCTTTTTACCCTTGGTTGTCAAGATTGCTTTTTGCGGACGGAGGTGGTAAGCTAAAATCAGTTAAGCTAATAATAGCTACGTTAATGAAGCGATTACCAAATTTTTTTGGTAAGAACTTTACCAACAATATGATGGAATGGTTAAAGAAAATTTTCGGAGGAAAAAAACAGGAAGCGGCCAAAGAGGCGCCGATGAGCGCGCCCGCTGCTCCGGAAATGCCGATGGGCGGATCAATGCCTGAAGAGAAAAAGATGGGCGGCGAGGAAATGGCGGATGAGGCCGGAAGCGAAGATATGAAATAAATCGGTTTAAAATAATCAGCTTTAACCAATGGGCTGGTTATTTTTTTTAGAAAAATTATTTTATGGTTACATTGCCAAATTGTTACATTGTTGGATGGAGAACAAGCCGCTTAAGCAAAACAACAATGTAACAATGTAACAATTCAGCGATTTTTTTATTAATAATGCTCCAATTTTGTTCTTACTGACTTATTTTTGTGCTATAATATTTTCATGAAACTAATCGATACTCACGCGCACGTCAATTTCAAGAAATTCAGCGCCGACGCCGACCAGGTTATTCTCAACGCCTTGAATAACGAGACCGGCATGGTTATTGTCGGCGCCGATTACAAAACTTCCAAACGAGCCTTGGATTTGGCCAATAAATATGAAAAGGGAGTTTACGCCGCGGTCGGTTTGCATCCGGTGCATCTGGAAGATATCACCGAGGCCGGCGAGGACGGGCGCGAAGTGGTCCGCGTTCGGGCGGAAGAATTTAATTATGATAATTACGAAAAGCTGGCCGAGTTCGAGAAGGCCGTGGCCATCGGCGAGATCGGCCTGGATTATTATCATTTGAAACTTTCCGCGGATCTGGAAAATTCCAAAAAAAAGCAGAAGGAAGTTTTCGTCAAACAGCTTTTGCTCGCCCGCAGTTTTGATTTACCGGCGCTGGTTCATTGCCGCGTGGCGCACGATGATCTGCTGGCCACTTTGAAAAAATTCAAGGAAGATTATAAAGAAAAAATTCCGCTCGATAAACCTTGGGGAGTGATCCATTGCTTTTCCGGCGACGAAAATCTGGCCTGGGAATATTTCAAGCTCGGTTTTTATATTTCTTTTACCGGCATCATCACTTTCAGCCAGCAATGGGACGACCTGTTGCGCAAAATGCCGCTTGATAAATTTATGGTCGAAACCGATTGTCCGTTCATGACGCCCGAGCCTTACCGCGGCACGCGCAATGAACCGGTGCTGGTCGCTTATGTGGCCGAGCGCATCGCGGCCATCCGCGGCGTGGAGCCGGAGCGCATCGCCGAAATTTCCACCGAGAACGCCCGAAGATTTTTTGGAATTAGCTGATTTTAGCCAGTGGCAAACGATTTTATTAACCAAGATTTTGTGATATAATTACCTTAGATAATTTTTTATAAGAGTTTGATAAAAATATGCTGGACAGCCTTATTTTAAATAAAAAATCCATAGAAAATATTTATCAAACAGTTTTCGAATATCATAAAAAATATTTGAAAAAATTCGGAGTAAAATTGCCAAAACTTTATGATTTAAAGGGCGGTTTTACTAAAGACGGACTGGTTTTAGTTTATCTTGCTTACGATTATCCAAAGACCAGAATAGTGAGTAAGGAGGAGCTTACCAAATTTGTCAGAAGTTATTATCCTAACACAAACGATGTTCAGCAGGCGCGGCATTTGGGCGCGCAAGCCGGCTGGTGGATAGTCGCCGGCGGACGAGACAATATCGTATTGAAAGTTAAGAGAGGCTCTTATCAGCTTTATACTTTAGAACAGCCTTACCCCAGTTTTAAAAAAGGGCGCAGAATAAGCAAAACCGATAATTGGGAAAAAATAAAAGAAAAATATAATTTTCGCTGCGCCACTTGCGGTTCATCGGAAGGCAAGCCGCATTTTCACTGGCCGGCAACCAAAACTATTTTGCAAAAATCGCACATGGATCCGAATAAACCGCTGGTCGCCGGAAATATTATTCCTCAATGCCAAAAATGCAACCGGGGCGACAGAAACAGGTGGATTTATGATGATAAAGGCAGGGTTATAAAATTGGCCAATCCGCAAGTTATCAAGGCGTGTGATAAAGATGTCAGAAAAGCGGCATACAGAATTTTATTTAATGAATTTAAGGGGATAAATCCCAATGCTAAAAGATAAAAATGAAAAATAATAAATTTGTAAATAAAATAATTTGCGCCGACACTTTGAAATTTTTGGCTAAAATCGAAAGCGATTCCATTGATGTTGTTTTAACCGATCCGCCTTATTTTTTGGATAAACTGGACAATAATTGGGACTGCGAAGAGGTGGCAAACCAAGATAATCAACAGGTGATCAAGTCTCTGCCGGCTGGAATGAAATTCGACCGAGAGCAGGGGAAAAAATTTTACGCTTGGTATTTAAAAATTTCCGAAGAAATTTTTCGGGTCTTAAAGCCGGGTGGTTTTTTCTTTTCTTTTTCCAGCCCGCGACTTTATCACCGAATGGCCTCGGCCATTGATGATGCCGGTTTTGAAATCAGAGACGCTTTTATGTGGCTCTACACGCAAAATCAGGCTAAGGCGATGGGTGTTGACCATTTTATCAATAAAATGAATATCGATGAAAAAGCCAAGGGGAAAATCAGAGAAAAATTGAATGGCTGGAAAACTCCGCAGATAAAATCTTGCTTTGAGCCGATTGCTATGGCGCAAAAACCGACCGAGCAAACCTATTTAAATAATATGATGAAATATGAAGTCGGACTTTTTGACACAACCGTGCGGATTGGCGACAATATGTATCCGGCCAATGTTTTTACGATTGACAGCATTAATGAATTGGTTGACCGCGCTTTTTTATTGCCCAAGCCAACTAAGAAAGAAAAGGGGGAATATAACGATCACAAAACAGTCAAGCCTTTGGCGGTATGCGAATACCTAATTAATTTATCGGCTTTTGCCAAGGATGCGGTTGTGTTGGATCCTTTTGTCGGCAGCGGAACTACGGCTGTAGCGGCAAAAAAATTAGGGAAAAATTATATTGGCATTGACGCCAATGAAAAATATGTAAAAATTTCCGAGCAGAGATTGAAAGAATTGGATGAGAAATCGGATTTGTTTGGAAAGGCGGTAATTTCGGAAAAGATGAAAAAAGGAAGTTTGCAGCCGCAACTGCAGATTGCCTAAACGGATGGTAAAAATAATTTTGAAAGTAAAACAGCGGGAATAATTGTCCGCTGTTTTTTTATTCTTGCAAAAAAACTCTCGACGACAGAGGAGAGTTTAACATTGCGGGCTATCAAGAAAAAATAGCCGGTTATCACGAAAAGTATTTGTATCAAGTTTCAAAAATTCTGAGCGATGAAGAATTCGAAGCCCTTTTTCAAATGAAAAAAAGTGAAATAAAAGGCGCTTTAAAAAGAGCTTCGGAGTAAACACAAACATTAACGCGGAGCCACTCGATTTTATCGGGTGGCTCGTTTTTTCAGAAAGAGAGATAAAAAAGGAAGAAAAATTGCAAAAGCTAAAAAAGTCCAATAATTATAACCCAATTTGAAAATAATTTCTACCACAAGAGCCACCCCTAGAGTTGTTGAAAATAACGCTAAATATTTATTGGAAAGTTTAAAACCGACTTTAAAGGCGGCCGGAAGAAAGCAGAAAATAAAAATTACAAAACTGTAGACGAAAAAAGCCACAGTTAAATCCTCGGCGATATTTTCTTTAAGATGTCTTACAGTATCAATGCCAAGTAAGATTATTTGAAAAATATTTAAAATTATAAAATTTATTATATACGCCTTAATGAAATCAGATAATTTACCAGAAAATTGTTTTAGCAATATAACCCCGAGAATTATGAGTGTTATTGAAATCAATAGCCATGGGCTGCGAGTTGATAAAATTTGTATGAGGGGAAGTTTATAAAAAATATCAAAGAAAATAAAAAACAAAGTCGGCATTAAGATTATAATCCCGCCGAAAATACAAAAAATGGCGGTAATTTTTTTTATGATAGCTCCATCTTGGCCATTGATTTTATTTTGCTTAGTCATAGTTTTGTTTTTTAAATAGCTCTCTTATAATGAGAGTTGGCTTCCTAAGCACAAGTGAAAACTGGTTTAATAATAGCACGAGTTGATAAAATATAAAAATTTAGATTTTCCATTCGATTATTCGATTCGCTTGACTTGGCCTGAATTTTGCTTTATAGTATCGGCAATGTTTATCACTTAAACAAAGGAGCGTCTAATGGAACAAGCCAGCGCCGTAATGGAGGTAAAAACCGTAAAGATTTTCAGCAAGACCAAGAAAACATCACTGCAAGTGACGATTCAGGCGGACAACCGGAAACTTTGCGGCAAAAATTGCATTTGTCTCGCGCTCTTCCAAGGGACTAATTTGGCTGGATGCCGCATTTCCCGCGATTTTCCCGAGTGCACTCTGGAAAATGAAGCGGCCGGCGTTTTCAGGAGATGCGAAACGTGTCTGGAAGCTTTCGGCGAATAATTCTCATCAAGTTCTTTAGCAACCGTCGAGTTATCGGCGGTTTTTTTATTCTTGACAATTATGGGTTAGCTATGGTAAAAATGAGAGCTGTCCTTTAACAATAGACTCATAAATTCAACCAAGGAGTTTGGCATGTCTTTAAAATCATTTTTCGGGCTTATTGATTCGATTTTAGTGATGATGATCGGTATGGCAGGATATGAAATTTATAATTGTATTTCACCGAATGGCGGCGGGCGCGTCTTTGTTTTGACAATCTTGCTGGTTATCGGCGGATTATTGGTATTTGTGTTATTGGCGCAGCTGGTTAAAAAGATCATACTGCGCCTTGAAGTAATATCGCTGATTGAACCGACCGGCACGATGCTTTTCCGCGCGAAAAAAGGGGAAGTTTTCTTCCGCGGGCGTTTTGATGGAAACAACCGGGACGAATTAAAAGTGGCCGATATTTTTCACGGTTATTTTTATTTACCGATGAAAATAAAAATTAATGCCTCAAATCTCACCATAATCCCTCTTGGCGCCAGCGGCCGCTGGGAGATCTGTTTGCAGGCGGAAAATTTTTTAGTTGACGCAAAGAGCGGTGATTGCCAAGAAGCGATGAAATTATTTTATCGTTACGGCAATCTTTACTCGGCGCAGGTTCAGATGAATAAATTTATTTCCGATGCCCTGAAAGAGACGGTAAGCGAGTGCCTAAAGAATACCGGCGAAAAAGGGAGTTTTCAAAAAATGGAGTTATCTTTTAACGCGATGGATATTTTTTTGGCCAAAGCCAGAGCCGCGCTGAAAAACGAGCTTTATGAGTTTGCCGGAAACAATTTTAATTTTTCCGTTACCGTTAATTACATTGATTGAAGTTAAGTCCGCCGGAAGGAAATTTCCGGCGGTTTTTTTTGTCAAAAAATCCATTCTTGACAAGGCGATTTAAAGTGTTAAAATGGAGTATGCTTTGGCACTTGGTTTATCAGAGTGCTAATCAATTCGGCGTGAATTTTAATAAAGTATTATATTGAAAATTAGTTTAATATTACAAATTATATTAATCTTCAATCGACAATCTTCAATTTGTGATCATTGAAGATTGGAGATTGATAATTGAAAATTCTATATGATAATCAAACCTCTTCATGACAACGTGGTGATCAAGCCGGCGGCGGTTGAGAAAACCACCAAGGCCGGAATCGTTCTGCCGGACACGGTGGACAAGGGCAAGCCGGAGCAGGGAACAGTGCTGGCGGTCGGCGCGGGAAAAAATCTGGACAACGGCGCGGTCGCCAAGATGTCAGTCAAAGCCGGCGACAAAGTGATGTTCAAGAAATACGCGGCGGACGAAATCGAAATCGGCGGAGAAAAAGTTCTCTTGGTTTCCGAGTCGGATATTTTAGCAATTTTATAAAAAATCCTAATCCCCGAATAAATCCTAACCTACTAATTTTAAATATTTTATAAATATTCGTAGATTAGGATTTAAAATTTTATTTATGAGTAAGACAATAATTTTCAGTGAAAAAGCGAGAGAGGCTTTAAAACGCGGCGTTGATAAATTGGCCGAGGCCGTAAAAATAACTTTGGGACCGAAAGGCCGCAACGTGGTGATCGAGAAATCTTACGGCGCGCCGACCGTTACCAAGGACGGCGTGACGGTTGCCAAAGAAATCGAACTCGAAGACAAAGAAGAAAATATGGGCGCGGAGATCATCAAAGAAGTCGCTTCCCGCACCAACGAAGTTTCCGGAGACGGTACGACCACGGCGACAATTTTGACCCAGGCGATAATTTCCGAAGGCTTGAAATTGGTTTCTTCCGGCGTCAATCCGATCGAATTGCGCCATAGCATTGAGAAAAAAGTGGCTGATATCGTGGAAAAATTAAAGGCTTCCAGCAAAGAAATTTCCACCAAGGAAGAAATCACCCAGGTGGCTTCAATCTCGGCCAACGATAAAGCGATCGGCGAAAAAATCGCCGAAGCCATCACCAAAGTCGGCCGCGACGGCGTCGTCACGGTTGAGGAAGGACAATCTTTCGGCGTGGAAGTTGAAGTTGTCGAAGGCATGCAATTGGACAAGGGTTATGTGACGCCGCATATGGTGACTAACACGGAAACGATGAAGGCGGAAATGGAAGACCCTTATATTTTTATTACCGACAAAAAATTATCATCGCTTGCCGAAATTTTGCCGCTGATGGAAAAAATGGTGGCGGTAGGCAAGAAAGATCTGGTGGTGATCGCCGAAGATATCGAAGGCGAAGTTTTGGCGACTTTCATCGTCAATAAGATGCGCGGAGCTTTCAATGTTCTGGGCGTCAAAGCGCCGGGATTCGGCGATCGCCGCCAAGCGATGTTAGAGGATATCGCTATTTTAACCGGCGGCGCGGTTTTTTCCGAAGAGCTGGGTTTGAAGATGGAGAATGCCGAAATTACCGATTTGGGCCGGGCGCGCCGCGTCATCGCGAGCAAGGATGCGACGACCATCGTTGACGGCAAAGGCGACGCGAAAGAAATAAAAAATCACGTGGAAAAAATCAAGAACCAGATTGAAATAAGCGAATCGGATTTTGACCGCGAGGAATTGCGCAAGCGCCTGGCTAAATTATCCGGCGGCGTGGCTGTCATCAAAGTCGGCGCCGCGACCGAAACGGAAATGAAAGAAAAGAAAGACCGCATCGAGGATGCGCTGAACGCTACCCGCGCCGCGCAGGAAGAAGGAATCGTTGTCGGCGGCGGCTTAGCTTTGGCTAAGGCCAGCGATATTTTTACCAATCTGATCGGCGGCAAAAAAGAATCCGACCCAGGCGCGAAAATCGTCGATAACGCGATTTTGGAACCGATCAAGCAGATCGCCAAGAACGCCGGCAAGGACGGCTCGCTGATTTTGTATAACATCATCAGAGAAAATTCTCTATTGAAAGACGACAAGAAACGCAACATCGGCTATAACGCGATGGATGACAAGTTCGAGGATTTGTTCGAAGCCGGCATCGTCGACCCGACCAAAGTGGTGCGCACGGCCCTGGAAAACGCCGCCTCGGCCGCGATTATGTTTTTGACCATCGAAGCCGTCATCTGCGAAAAACCGAAAGACAAAAATTGCTCCTGCGGCTCAGGCGCGTCGCACGGGATGGATATGATGTAAAAAGTTACAAAGTTTTAAAGTAAAAGTCTTGAATAAAAAAGACGAGGTTAAACAGCCTCGTTTTTTTGTTGACAAAAAATATTATATATTTGGCTCTGGCAGAATCTTCCGAATAGGATTGTGCCGTTATGGTTTGGCAGCCTTAGAAACATCTTTTGGTTTACTCTCCTTTATTAAATCTCAATCCCATCAGTAGCAAATATAGACAAATTAGGAATATAAATAAAAATCCAAGCCATCCGCCGCCGTTGCCATTGGTGTAAGAAAGAATTAGTTTGACGCCTTTATATGCAAAAATAAGCAACGAGAAGGTGATGAGCGATATTCCGATTTTTTCATTCTTTTTAAATTCTTTTTTAAAGGTAGTTACGCTAAAAACTAAAAACATTAAAGACAGTAAAAATAAAATTGTGGGATAGATTATGGAAATAGATGCTAAGTTTATTTTATATTCAAAGATAGAAAGGCCGATTACAAAATAAGCGAAAATAGTAGAGGCTATTAAGAGGATAAAACTTATGAGAATAGCTATGTTTTTATTTTTCATCATACTTCATTATTTTAAATTTTTTATTAATGGCGTTTTATAGTTTAGCGTTTTTTTTAAAAAAAATCAATTGACAAGGATTTTATTTGTGATATGTTTGAAACATTAGAAGTTTTATTTCCTTTAAAAAAGGAGGGAAAATGAACAATACCGGTTAGCTTTTATTGTTTTTTTGTTCTTTCAAATCTAAAACTAAAAAAATCAACAAGGAGTTTAAAATGCTTAGCAAGAGGATTTTTTTTCTTTTGTCAATTTTTTTTGGCGTATTCGTTATTATGACTGTCGACGTTTCAGCTTCAGTGTATATATGGGCAAGCAAAAAACCTGTTGCCGCGGCCCCTTTTCAGTGGCTTGACCATACATATGTTTGCGTTGGCAGTTACAGTAATTGCGTTTGCTATACTTGTCCGCCAAATGCCAGTAAAACAGGTGGCACCCCGGTTGTTGGGGGGTATGGTGATGGTAACAAGGCAGCTTGTTATGCCTATTGTACTCTTAATTACGGTGTTCATGGAGTTTGCCACCAACATTCTAACAGAGTTCTGCATCCCACCGGACAAACATTGAATAATTGCAATGTTACTGGTTACGCATTTTCTGTTGCGACTTGGGGGATATACGGTACAAATTTCAGTAGTTGTAATTGCAACTAACAAGGAGGATACGATGAGAGCCGATCTTATTTTTGTTTTGATGGTTTTTGTAGGCATGTTTTTTTCTTCTGCTAATGGGGATGAAAAAAAGTACAGGCACGGTGATGACCCAGATTTTAGCGCGGCTATGCTTACGGGACCAATAAGGAGTGACGAAGTTTCAAAGTTTAGAGGAGATTTTTACTCCAGGAATGATTTTGAGCTTGCTAAAAAGCAAAAAGAGAATCCAGGGAAAGGTATCGCCGAAGAAATAGCGGAACAATTTGAAAATAGAATTGATTTTGCGCTCGGAGTTGATTTTCCTGCGGAGAAAAGAGAGATTATTGGAACAAGTTTGAAAAAAATGCACCTTAAACTTGAGCCTCTAAGAAAGGCGTTAGAAAATGGGAAGCTGGATAAGGATTATTATCTTTCCGTCGCCGAGTATGAGTCGGAAGAATTTTTAAATGCATGTTCGAAGGTTCTTTCTGAACAAGAATTTGAAGATTTATTTCAATTCAAGAAAATTGAAATAAAAGGCACTTTTAAAAGGGTGCTTAAAACGTCCAGTCAAGAATAGTTTTGACTGTCGGCGGCTAATTTTTTATTAGCCGCTTTTTTATATGCAGGAAATTTTTTTTGTCAAACTGTACAAAAAATGTGAACACAAGTTATCCACAATCCGGATTTTAGATTTCAGATTTCAGATGTCGGAATTAGGCTTAATTTTTTAGACAGAATTGGTCTGAAATTATTTAACTAATAATAGAGAAAAAAAATTAATAAAAAATGCCGTATTTCCCGGCAAAAAAGGCTCTGGAAATGGTATAATAATATTGTATATACAAAATATGCAAAGGGGACTTTCAGCGCATGCAAAAGCGGGAAAAGCGAGGCCTCTGTTTTTTGGTATCCAGCCTCGGAAAAAACGGACAAAAAATATCCGCCCGAGTTTTGTTATCTCTCCGCTGCTGGCGAAAGTTTTGATTATCGCTTTTTATCTGTTCGCTATCGGCGGATTTGTCGTCGTTCTTAATAAAACTTTGCACGCGACCGGCACGGATAATATCGCCACGGTTGATTTTTACGCCAACGCTTCGCAAGTCGAGGGGGCGGGAAATTCTTGGGTTGGGGTTGATCGGGTTTTGGGCGCGCCGCAAATAACCGAGGCTGGCGCGGCTGCTGATTTCAGCGCTGACAATTCCGTGATTTATTCCGGCGGCCAGCAAGCGCTGATTTGCGATAATTTCACCACGCAAGATTTTATTAAAAATTACGCGCCCATCATCGAACACCCGGCCTCGACGACTCAGCCGGTTTTAGAAAATAATAATCCCGACAGCGCGGCCGCTGCCGCGGAACAAAATATTTCTCCGGCTGGTTTGCAATCATCTTCATCGCCGGAATCAATCATTGCTTCCTCAACTTTGGAAAATAGCAGTTCCCCGGCCGCTGATTCCCCGGCCGCGGATCCTGCCGCGCAAATTTCTTCGCCGCCGATTTCGGATAATTCTTTACCGGCGCAGCCCGAGCCTCCTGTCGCTCCGGCGCTGGATAATTCTGCTCCGACCGAATCGGCGGCGACCGTCGCGCCGGACACTAACACTGATTCATCGGCCGCGCCCGCGAATGAAACTCCGGCGGTCGAAACGCCAAATCATTTGCCCGATTCCCAGCCTGTTCAAGAGCCGGCTGTTCAGCCGGCTGAAAATAGTTCGCCGGCCGCGGATTCCGCCGGGCCGGTATCATGGCTGAAAGAATTAAAGAATATTTTTGCGGCCGGCAAGAAAGAAATTGGCCAGACATTATTGGGCAAGCTGGCAATGGCGGAAACGCAATGGGGTTCGGCCGCCGATGACCGCAATATCCTTTTCGGGCCGTTTAAGAGCGCGAAAATCAAAATTTCTCTGGCGGCCATTGCCCAAGATATCCGGAAAAATAAGGTTTCAACCTCGACAATTAAGGCTATCGCTTCTTCAACAATAGAAAATAACGCAACGGTTCAGCCAATGGCTGATTCCGGCAGTATAGCTTCTTCTTCGGAAAACAGCGGTTCGGCCGCGGGCGCGATTATGCAAAAGATTTTGGATTTCTTCGCGCCCACCGGCGCCGGCGCCGAGGAAAATTCGGCCGCAACCAGCGCGCCGATCGTCATCTGGTATTCTTTTGCCGATGAAGGCGGCGGTAATGTCTGGCGAGAGCTTGGAAAAATTGACGCAAGCAGTCTCTCTAATGCCGATCGCGGCGGATATTTAAGTTTTGACGCGCCGTTTTTGAACGACTGGCGTGATTTGGATAAGCTGCGTTTGAAATTCCAGGGAACAGAACCGGACGGCGGAAATTTCAGCGCTTATCTCGACAGCGTCTGGGTGGAAATTTCTTATCAGAACGGATCGGCCAAGCCGGAAGAAAAACCGAAAATTACGGACAAGGATAAATTGAATATCGACGGGCGGGAAATAAATTTCAGCTGGACCGATGAAAACAGCAATGAAAATCTGATAATCAAAAGCGACAAGAAAAATTATTTCGGCTTAACCAATGCCGAGATGTATTTCAGCGTCGAGAATACCGGCCTCCGGGACGAACAGATGAATTTCCAATTTTATTTTCCCGCCACCAGCTCCTCGGTGGTCAAGATGGATCAGCTTATTCCCAACAGTCCTTATCTGACTGAAGTGCCGAAATACGAAGCGCAGATTTATGATTGCGCCAACGGCTGGGATAAACGGGAAAATATTTGGAGCTGCTATCCAAGCGAAGAACAGCGGGCTTGCGACGAGGTGAGCCCCAATCGCCGCTATTGCCGGATTAATGGCGTGATGACCGGCACGGTGGAAAAAATCCAATACGCCGACCGCTGGCAGGAAGTGGCGCTGGGCGGCCAGGCGATCGCGCCGCGGGAAAATTTGCTGCAAAAAATCCTGGGCCTGGGTCCGCAGCTCAAAAAAGTTCCGGATAATTTCACTAATAAAAAAACCACCGCCGAGGGCGTGACCATCGCTCCGGGCCAAGTAAAATATTTCAAGGCCGTTATCGGTTTTCAGCCGAATTCGGAAGGGGAGTTCTATATTGAAGCGGTCGGCAATAACGACGGCTATGGCTTGCTTGATCCCTGGTGGAATTCGGGCTGGAATTATCGTTTGCCGATTACTATCGATAACACCGGCAATGCGGGCACGCTCGCCGATCACCAGCTTTATCTGGAAATTTCTTCGTCCACCAGCCGCGATTTCTGGCGCAACATCAAAGCCGACGGCAGTGATATCCGCTTTACCAATTCCAGCCAGACAACCGAATTGCCTTATTGGATTCAATCGTTCGATTATGCCGCGTCATCGACGAAGATTTGGATCAAAGTCGATTCGATTCCGGCCGCGACGACCAGCAAGATTTATCTCTATTACGGCAACAGCGGCGCCAGCAGCGCTTCCGATCAATTTGCGCCGTTCACTTATTCTTCGCTGCAAAATATTTTTTACACGGCCAGCTCCTCGGCCGTCAAGACGATCAATGTCGTCAGTTTGATCGACAGCAATCAAGTGCAATTGGATTCGGGCACGGTAATTAATTTGAATCGCCAGCAGACCGCCGTGTTCACCGGCTTTAATTCGAATTCAGTCATCAAAGCCAAAGGTCCGCTGATGGCGAAATTATCAGGGGGCGCGGCTTTGGAATCGGCGCTTCCGATTTCTTTTACCGGCACAAGCTTTGTCATTCCTTCTTTTCGGCACGCGGAAAATTTTAATGTCTACGCGCCGTTCGCCGACGCCACCACCACGATTTATGACGGCGCGACATTGAAACAAACTCATTCCGTGGCGGCGGGCAGCGCCTGGATGGCAACGCAGGATATCGCCACCGACAGCATTGCCATCGTGGAAGCGACCAAACCGGTTTTATTTTCATTCGCCAATAGCGGCCCGGGCGACAGTTTACTCGGCTATCCGGCTGGCAATAGCGACCTTTACGGCGTGAAGTCCAGATACAATTTAATCGGCGCCGGTTCCGCGTCTTCTTTCTCCATTTATTGTTCTAATAATTCTTCAACGACCATTTCTTCTTTGGCGCGGGGAGCAATGCAAACCAATCAAATCTGTACCGGCGAAGTAAAGGGCGCGGGCAACGCCGTTCGCCTCGGCAATATCAGCGGCGCGATCAACGCTATCCAGCAGGACGAAGGAACCAGCACCGAGTCGACGATGTTTCTGCCGTTCAAAGAATTTTCCGCCGAGTATATGCTGCCCACCAACGCGGCGCATATCGCGGTAGTCTGCGCGCCCGAATCCGGCACGGTTGAGTTGAGCGTTTATGACCAGAATAATAATTTCGTTTCCAGCTCGACTTGCTTGGGTGTTGGAAATTATCCGGGCAAAGCTTATTTCGGCGCGGCCGACGCCACGACTTATCTGGCCGGTTCAAGAATTATTTCCACTAATGGAAAACCGTTTTACGCTTACTATGAAGACACGAGCGCCGCGGGCGGGGGAGCGGAAACCAATTTATTCGGCGCGGTACAGACGAGAAATTATTCTTATCCTGATCCGACTTTCGCTTTCGGCGCCCAGCAAATCGAAGGTCCGCCGACCGGCATTATCAATTCGGCCGCGGAGAAATCCGACCGCTCGGGGAAAATTAATGTTTCCATCGCCATCAATGATTTAAGCCGCGATAATTGCCGCGCCAAAATCGAATATGTGGCGCAGTCGGGCGGTCATTGCGATTTCGGTTCGCCGCTGGCGCCGCTTTTAGACGAAACTTTTGTCAGCGCTGATTTGGGTTTGCCGGTGATCGCCAATAAAAATATTTATCAAATCGGCACCTCGACCGGCTGGATCGATACCGCTTCCGGAACGAATAATATTTTATTCGACTGGCTTTCCAAAACGGATTTGCCGGCTGGCGATGGAACTTATTGCTTGCGCCTGACTGCCAATGACAATATCAGCGACCAGACTGCGCCGGCGACGACGACGGTGGTGATCGATAACGCGGCGCCGACTGTTCCGGGTAATTTAACTTTGTCGTCAAAAACGGGCGCGAGTGTGACTTTGAAATTCGCCGCCACTTCCACTGATTCCCATTTCCGGCAATATAAAATTTATTACAAGCTATACGACGGCGCGCCCGTTACCGAAGCCGGAAATTTATTCGGATCTTCATCGGACGCTAATTTGGCCAGCGCGAATTTTAACCGCGCCACCACCACGACTATCAATGGTCTGACTGCCGGCTTAAAATATACTTTCAATCTTTTCGCTTACGATGCTTTCGGCAACCGTTCCAGCTCGACCGCGGGCATCGATGTGATTGCCAATGACCCGCCGACCGCTTCTTTCAATTCGGCCGCGGAAAAAACCGACGGCAGCGGCCGGGTGGATATTTCTTTCACCGCCGATGACGCCAATGACGACAACACGTTGCGCGCCAAGCTGGAATATCAGGCCGGCTCCTTATGTGATTTTACTTCGGCGAGTTTGGCGACTATTGATGCCAATAATCTGACCGCGACTTTCGGCACAGTTCAGCGCGACAACAGTGAAACTTATCGTATCGGCACCAGTTCGTATTATATTTTGACTTCCACCGGCGAGAATACGATTAACTTCGACTGGCTCTCGGCAACCGATGTTCCGGCGGCCAGCAGCACTTATTGCCTGCGCCTCACCGCCAATGACGGCGTGGATGATCAGATTGTTTCGTCAACCATTGTCGTCGTCCTCGACAATGTCAAGCCGAGCGTCTCGGGAAATTTGACAGTCGGCAGTTCAACGGAAACATCGCTTCAGCTTCTTTTGCCGATTACCCATTTTGCCCAGGACAGCAACGAACCGGCAGCTAACGCTTATAAAATTTTCTACAAAGCCGGCACCAGCGGCGTGACGACTGGCGATACGCAGTTCGTTAATTCGGCTTTGAACGCTTATGATTTCAACGGCTCCAGCTCGGTGATTGTCAGTGGCTTAAGCGCCGACACCCATTACGTTTTTAATATCTGGGCTTATGATTCTTTCGGCAATACGGCGATGGCCACGGAAGTGACGGCGAAAACCGACGCGGATTTGACCAATAAATCTTTGCAGTTTGTTAATCCGGAAAGCACCGGCACGACAACCAATATTGCCGTGGCTGATAATTCCAGCGCCTGGAATTTCCGCGCCAAGATTGCCGATGTCGACGGTTATGCGGCGCTTACCGACGTGACTTTGCGCTTGGCCGACAGCTTGGATTATTCTTCGCCATTTGATGATTTGAAATTCACCTGGACGCGCTCGACCGGCGTTTTTGCCGAAACCGGCGCTGACGCCAACGGCGCGGCGGCCGTTTCGCCGCAGAGCACTTCCACTTGCGCCGCTGATTTATGCACGGTTGATTTTAAAATCATCTTTGCCAATTCCTTCACTACTTCCTCGGTCAATTATTCCGGCGAACTTTATTCCACCGACGCCTCCTTGCGCACTGCCGAAGATTCGTATAGCAATATTTTTCAGATCCGCAAAAGCTGGCTCGACCAGCAGCATTACCGCTGGCGGAATGACAACGGGGGAGGATAGAAAAATTTTAAAATCACAAATCTCAATTTTAAATTTTAAAATAAATTTCAAATACCAAATTTAAAAGATTGTGAAATACGCCGATCATCGCCGCGCTCCTCTAACGAGGGGCTTGTACGGGAACCAAATTTAAGATTTTAATTTTTTGATTTATTTTAAAATTTAAAATTAATATTTTATCCCGTATTTATCAGAAAAACCGCCAAATGTTTAAGCAGCTATTAAAAAATAAAAAAATAAAGATAATCCTGTCCGTCCTGGCGGCGAGCGGGCTGATTTTGGCTGTTGGTTTTTTTATCGCCCAGGCGGCCAAGCCGCCCGCGCCCAGCGCCGCGACGATGAACCAATACGGTTCAAGCACTTCCACGCCGCTCGCTAACGGCGGCTATCTTAAGCAGAATCAAATCAACCTTTATGCCACCTCGACCGACAATACCGACCATAAAGCGGTGATAATTTATTATCAGCTCGCCACCACCAGCGGCACTTTTATTTCCTCTACTTCTACGCCGAGCACCGTATGTTCGTCGGGCACGGCCTGGGCTTCTTGTCCCTCCCGAGTCTGGGGCGCCACCTCCGCGGGCGGCGGCGGTACCGGCATAACCTGGGGAACGGCAACGAATATTTCCGGGGATACCGATGTTAAGACGGATGGAACGTTGAAATACGCTTACGCCTGGTCGAATATAAACCAGACATTGAACGGCGTCGCCTTTGTCGGCACCAATGTCAGCAATGGCAATGTCGGCGCGTCTTCCGATCTGACAGTGAACACTTCCGGACCAAATACTTCCAATGTTGTTTACGGCGATTCAGCTTTGCTTTCCGCCGCTTATCAGAATGTCCTGTCCGGTTTGATCGGCCAGTATTATGTCGCAACCGCCTGGACCTTGACTTTGAATAATTTAACGAGCGGCCATTCGTATAAAGTCCAATTGTGGGCCAATGATTCTTATTACGACCCGGGTACGACAAATTACGCGGCCACCAATAATGTTACCGTTGATGACAACATTACCAATAGCTCTGGCGTGGGACAATATGTCACCGGAACCTTTACCGCCAACGGGACGACGCAGGCCATTACCGTCACGCCGTCGGGCGCGGGTTATTACCAGGGTATTTTGAACGCGATGCAATTGCGCGACACGACCGTAGCCGCCACCGAGCCGAAGTATATGAAAATTAACACTGTTCCGGACGGCAATTATAAATGGCAAGCCCTGGCCTGCACTTCGGACGGCTGTTCCGCCTGGACCGCCTTCAACGCCAGCACGCCGAACATCAGAATTGATACCACCAACCCCACCGTTCCCGGCTCCCTGACTTTAAGCAAAAAAAACGATTCAAGCGTCACATTGAAATTCGCCGCGACTTCCACTGATACCAATTTTTACCAATATAAGATTTTCTATAAAGCCGGCGCTTCGGGTCTTAAGATAAGCGACACGCTTTTCGGCTCCTCCACCAGCCCCGGCGACACGGCCCTGGGCACTTCGACCCTTTCGCATCATTCCACTACCACTGTTACCGGACTTTCCGTTAATACCCAGTACGTTTTCAATATCTGGGCTTATGACAAGGCCGGCAACAAAGCCAGCGGCACGACCGAATTTGTCCAGACGACCAAAAATTTTCCGGCTTCAGCCAGCAGCTTGAATCAATACAAATCCGACGGCGCGACCTTGATTGCCAATAGCGCTTTCACTAATCAGAATGAAGTAAAACTTTTCTCCACCTCCACCGACGCCGATTCCGACGCTATCACTTTGTATTATCAATTAGCTACCACTTCGGGAACATACATCACGGTCACTACCACGCCGGCGGGCGCCTGCTCTTCAGGCGCGGCCTGGGCGGCTTGTCCCGCCCGGGTCTGGCAGACGCCGGCGGCTACCAAGAAAGCCGATATCACCGCCATTCCCGACGGTAATTATAAATGGCAGGTTTTGGCTTGCGACGCCGACGGCTGCGCGAAAAGCTGGACAGCGTTCAACGGGACGACGCCGAATATCAAAATCGACGCCACTGCCCCGGCCTTCACCAACACCTTGACCCGCATCGCTTCCACCACCGCTTCCATCAAGCTCGGTTTCCCGACCGCGGCCACCGAAGCCTTTTTTTATCAATACAAAATATATTATAAAATCGGCTCGACCACGAAAATCCACGAAACCGATTCGCTTTGGGGTTCGAGTTCGGACGCCAATCTCGGCTCCCAGACCTTTAACGGCAAATCTTCCACCACCATCACCGGGCTTGCCGCGGTGACCACCTACAGTTTTTCCCTCTGGGCCTATGACCAGATCGGCAACAAAGCCAGCACGACTTTAATGTGGGATCGCACCGACCGCTCGCCGACGCTGGCGATTAATTCCCGCGCCGAACGCGTCGATGCCTCGGGTAAAGTCGATATTTCTTTCACGACCAATGATCCGGATAAAGATATCCAGCTGATGGCTCGGGTGGAATATTTCGCCGATGCCTTATGCCATACTTCGGCCAATCAGGCCGCGCTCGATGAAACCGACGCGGCCACCACCGCCACTTACGGCGACCCCAAAGTGCAGAATAAAAATACTTATCAGATCGGCACCAGCACCGGCTGGATCATCACTTCTTCCGGCGCCAACACCGTCAACACGGTTTGGCTCGCGAAAACCGATTTGCCGACCGCCGACGGAACATATTGCCTTAGGCTTACGGTCAGTGATAATAAAGGCGCGACCGCCGTGTCCACCTCCTCGCTTTATATCGACAACAAAGCGCCGACAGCGCCCGGCCCGCTGACGGTGAATAAATATAATAACACGACTATCACCATCAATTTTAATTCAGCCACGACGGAAACGAATTTTTCGCGCTACAAAATTTTCTACAAAATCGGCTCCTCGGGCGCCAGGGAAACCGATACCGAGTTCAGCTCTTCCACCTCCCCGGGCGACGCCGCGCTCGGCTCAAAAACTTATTTAAGCCATTCCACCACCACCATTTCCGGCCTGCAGTTCAGCACCCGCTATGTTTATAATATCTGGGCCTATGACGCTTACGGCAATAAAGCGAGCGGCACGGTTGAATTGGTAAATACCACCGCTCCGCCGGTTGCCGAAGATTTGGCTCAGTATAAATCCGACGGCTCGACTAATATTATCAATGGCGGCTGGTTGAATGCGGCGGAAGTTAATCTTTATGCCACTTCCACCAACGGGCAAAACGGCACGCCGACGATTTACTACCAATTGGCTTCGACTTCCGGAACTCTGATTACGGCCACCACCACGCCGGCCAGTCCTTGTTCAACCGGGACGGCCTACGGCAGCTGTCCGGGAAAAATTTGGTATTCCAGCCGCTTGGTCAAAGCGGATATTACCGGCATTCCGTCCAACGATTATAAATGGCAAGCCCTGGCCTGCAATCTCAACACCTGTTCCAAGGCCTGGAAGGTGTTTAATGTGACGACGCCGAATTTCAGCCTTGATACCACTCCTCCCACCGCCCCGGGCAGCCTGACTTTGAATAAAAAAAATAACACCGGCGTCACGGTTAATTTCAACGGCGCCACCACCGAGACCAATTTTTATCAATACAAAATTTTCTACAAAGCCGGGTCGTCAGGCGTCAAAATAACCGACACGCTTTTCGGCTCATCGACCAGTCCGGGCGATGCCGCGTTAGGCTCGATTACTTATTCCGGCCACGCCACCACCGCCATCACCGGACTTAATGCCGGCACCCAATACGTTTTTAATATCTGGGCTTATGATAAGGCCGGCAACAAGGCTAGCGGCACGACCGAATTTGTCCAGACGACCAAAAATTTTCCGGCCGTGCTGGCAACGAGCAGTACCAATGTCCAGCAATATAAAGCTGACGGAAGCACGCTGATAACCAAGGGCGGCTGGACTAACCAGAACGAAGTGAATCTCTACGCCACTTCCACCGATGCCGACGCTGACCTGATTACCATTTATTATCAATTAGCCACCACTTCCGGAACTTTCCTTGCCGCGACGACTACGCCGGCTAATGCTTGCTCTTCGGGCACGGCTTACACAAGTTGTCCGAGCCGGATTTGGTACTCGACTAAAGCGATCAAGGCTGACATAAAATCAATTCCCGATTCCGCTACCGGCTACAAATGGCAGGCGATCGCCTGCGATACTGACGGCTGCGCCCGCGCTTGGACAGTTTTCAGCGCTTCGGCGCCGAATTTTAAAGTCGATACCGTCGTTCCGACTTTCACCAATACTCTGACCCGCATCGCTTCCTCTTCCACTTCCATCAAACTGGGATTCCCGGCCGCCGCGACTGAAATTAATTTTTATCAATACAAAATATATTATCGCACCGGCTCCACCACCGCAATCCATGAAACCGATTCGCTTTGGGGTTCGAGTTCGGACGCCAATCTCGGTTCGCTTTCCTTTAACGGCAAATCTTCCACCACCGTTACCGGATTGGCTACCAGCACCTGGTATAGTTTTTCGCTTTGGGCTTATGATTCGGCCGGCAACAAGGCCAGCACTTCGCTGATTTATGATCGCACCGACCGCACGCCGACGATTACCTTCAATTCCGCGGCGCAACGAATCGACGGCACGGGGAAAGTGGACCTTTCTTTTACCGCCAATGACGCGGATAAAGATAATCAGCTGATGGCCAAGCTGGAATATGTCGTTGGCGCGGGCTGCGATTTTTCCAGTCCGTCCAAGGCGACAGTGGATGAAACCGATGCCAATACTTCGGCAATGTTCGGCGACCCGAAAGTCCAGAATAAAAACGCCTATCAAATCGGCACCTCCACCGGCTGGATTCTGACTTCTTCGGGCGCTAACACCGTCAACACGGTCTGGCTCTCCCAAACCGATTTGCCGACGGGGGATAATACTTATTGTTTGCGAATCACCGTCAGCGATAATCGCGGCGCGACCAAATCCGCCAATACGATTTTGTATATCGACAACCAGGCGCCGACCGGCCTGGGATCGCTTACCGTCAACAAAAGAGACGGCACCAGCGTGGTTTTGAATCTTGGCGCGGCCGCCGCGGAAACCAATTTCCGCCAATACAAGATTTATTATAAAATCGGCAGCTCGGGCGCGGCGGAAACCGATACGGCTTTCGGTTCATCAACTACGCCGGGCGATACGGTTTTCAGTTCCCGGACTTATTCCGGCCATACCACCACCACCGTCACCGGACTTAGCTCCGGCGTCACTTATGTTTTTAATATCTGGGCTTACGATACTTACGGCAACAAAGCTCATGCCTCGGCTGAAGCCACGGCTTATATCAAAAGTTACCCGACCGGCTTGCAGCAATACGGCAACAGCACTTCCACGCCGCTCTCTAATGGCGCCTGGATCAAACAAAATCAAATCAATCTTTATGCCACCTCCACTACCTATAAATACCTTTATTATCAGCTGGCCACCACCAGCGGCGCTTTTATCACCTCCACTTCCTCGGCGCCGAGCAATGCCTGCGTGACCGGCACCGCTTATGCTTCCTGCCCTTCCCGCGTTTGGGGAATTTCCGCCGCCGCCCTGGCTATGACCTGGACCGGTCCGACGGCCATCAGCGCCGGCACTGATGTTGATAATTCCGGCACTACTCTCTATGCCTACGATTGGGCCAACACTTCACAGACCGTCAACGGAGTCGCTTTTACCGGCACCAACAGTCTGGCCGGCAGCGGCGACGGCAATATCACTTTTACCACTTCCGCGGAAGGCATCGGAACCGACGGCTCGACTATCGCCAGCTATAACGGGATTATTGCCAATTTTGCCAATTTCACCAGCGCCGGCAACGGCAATCGTCCGGTAGTGCTCCACGGCCTGACCGTCGGTCATAAGTATCGGGTTCAGGTTTGGTCCAGCACCAATAATAATTCAAGTTATGGGACTATTTCTTTTACCGATACCAATTCGCTCGATATGACCGCGGCCGCTCCCGTGCCCGGCCAGTATGGATATGGCGATTTTGTCGCGACCGCCGCGACTGAAACGATCAATCTTCACAGCTCCGCTTATCATTATCTGGCGCTCAACGCCGTGCAGGTGCGGGATATTACTCCGGCCGGGCCGAAGTTTATGAAACTTAATTCCGTCCCGGACGGCAGTTATCGCTGGCAAGTCTTGGGCTGCGGCATCAGCGGCTGCAATAATTGGAATCCGTTTAATCCGGTGATCCCGAACATCAGCGTGGATACGACCGCCCCCACCGCGCCGGGCAGCCTGACTTTGAGCAAAAAAAATGATACGACTATCACGTTGGCGTTTCACGGCGCCACTACGGAAACCAATTTTTATCAATATAAAATTTATTATAAAGCCGGATCATCAGGCGTCAAAGAAACTAACACTCTGTTCGGTTCTTCCTCCGACGCCAATCTGGGTAGTAAAACTTACGGTGGCGCGGCTACGACAACTATCAGCGGCTTATTCCCCAATGTCCAATATGTTTTTAATATTTACGCCTATGACCTGGCTGGCAACAAAGCCAGCGGCACTACGGAAATCGCCATCACCACCAAAAATTATCCGGCCGCGCCAAGCAGCCTTAATCAATATCGCTCTGACGGAATTACCGCGCTTGCCAACGGCGCCCCGATTAATCAAAACGAAATAAATCTTTTCGCCACCTCCACCGATGCCGATTCCGACGCCATCACGCTTTACTATCAATTGGCTTCGACGAGCGGAACATATCTTACCGCGACGACCGCGCCGGCCAACGCCTGCTCTTCGGGCACAACCTGGGCATCTTGCCCCTCCCGCGTTTGGCAGACTCCGGCCGCCACCAAAAAAGTCGATATAAAAACTATCGCGGACAATAGCTATAAATGGCAAGCGCTCGCCTGCGACGCGGACGGCTGTTCCCGCTCCTGGACCGCCTTCAACGGCGCGACCCCCAATTTCACCATCGACGCCACCGCCCCGACCGTTCCGGGCAATTTAAGTTTGAGCAAAAAAAATGACGGCTCAATCACGCTTGCTTTCAGCTCGGCTTCGGCCGATCCCCATTTTTCCCAATACAAGATTTATTACAAAGCCGGCACCTCGGGCGTCAAGATAACCGATACGGTTTTCAGCTCCTCTTCGGATTCGGCGCTCGGTTCGATTTCCTATTCCGGCCATGCCACTACCACGATTTCCGGCCTTTTCTCCGGCGCCAATTATGTTTTCAACATCTGGGCTTATGACACTTACGGCAACAAAGCTAGCGGCACTGCCGAATTCACCACCGCGACCAAAAATTTTCCGGCCGCGCCTTCCGGTTTGAATCAATATAAGTCAGATGGAACCACCGCTCTCGGCAACACCGCCGTCATCAGCCAAACCGAAGTTAATCTCTATGCCACCACTACCGACGCTGAATCGGACGCTATTACTTTGTATTATCAATTAGCCTCGACGAGCGGAACTTATCTCACCGCAACCACCGCGCCGGCCAATGCTTGTTCTTCGGGCACGGCCTGGGCGTCTTGCCCGTCCCGCGTCTGGCAAACCCCGGCCTCGGTTAAAAAAGTCGATATCACCACGCTGCCGGACAATGATTATAAATGGCAAGTCTTGGCCTGCGACATTGACGGCTGTTCCCGCTCCTGGACCGCCTTCAACGGCACGACTCCTAATTTTTCCATTGACACCACCAACCCGACCAAGCCGGGCAGTCTGACTTTCAGTAAAAAGAATACCAGCTCGATGACGCTCGCTTTCGGCTCGGCCGCCTCGGATTCTCATTTTTATCAATACAAAATTTATTACAAAGCCGGCTCCTCGGGCGTCAAAGAAACTGACACGCTTTTCAGTTCTTCTTCGGATTCGGCTCTCGGTTCCATTACTTATCTCGGCCACACCACCACTTCTATCACCGGCCTTACTTCCGGCACGCAGTATGTTTTCAATATTTTTGTTTATGACCGAGCCGGCAACAAAGCCAGCGGCACGACCGAATTCGTCCAGACAACTTCCGCCGCCACCCGTTATTGGTATGGCCGTTCCAGCACGGGGAACGCCAATAATATGAACGACGGAAATAACTATACTCCGACCGGACCCTTGCTCGCTTCTGATAATTTGATTTTTAATTCCGGAGCGACTTCTTCCGCCGCCACCGCCAATCTCACCGCCGGTTCGATCACTTCTACCGCGGGCTTTTCCGGCAACTGGTCGATTTCCGGCTACTCCCTAATTTCCAGCAGTTCGGTAAGCTTTGATGAATACGCCGGCTCGCTTAATTTGGGCAACAGTATAACCATCAATGGCAACAGCGCCATTTTTCATATCGGCGCCAGCGTGGGAGCCTTAA
>JAQUPS010000011.1 GCA_028716485.1 Patescibacteria group bacterium | reverse complement strand
AGAATGCTAAATAATAAATTGCCTAATTACTTGGAATACTATAATGCCGAAAGATTGCATATGGGCATTGAATTCAAAACGCCAAATTATTTAATAAATCGTTTCCAAGCTATTGGATAGAAAACGGCATTGCCGAAAACACTCTTGAATTTTAAAAAAGCGTAGAAATATTTTCTACGCTTTTATGTTTGGAAAAATCCTGTTTACTGCTTGAAAGTGCGGACGTCTTTGATGTAAAATTTCCCAGTCGTTTCCCGTCCCGTCTCTATCGGCACGTAAACGCAGATTTCGAAAGCGGCGATCAGCCCGGGATTGAAAATACCGCTGTCGGGAGCCGGCCGGCCGCCATAGGAGGAATCCTTTTTCAATTCATAAAAAGGAATCTTGCTTTCGTTCCAGCCGCCGGCGCTGTTACCCAGAATATATGTATCGAAATCATAATTCCAGGTGCGGTCGGTTTTTTTGCCGCTGAAATCTTCGCGCTTGTTCAAATCGCAGATGACGAAGCGCAGACAGGCCTCTCCCGGCGCCTCGACTTTCCAGTTAAATTTAACGCCGCCGCAAGAAGCCAAGTCCTTGATGCCGGCAAACCAGCGGCGGACTGTAAGCCAATAACCGCTATCGGCAGGCAGATCATATTTGATAGACAAGGCTGTGTCGGCGACAACTCTGACCGCCGGCTTCTTTTTGCCGCGATAATAAACGCCGTAATCACCGAACACTGCCACTTCCTGGCTGTCGTTCAGCGAAGGATAAGAAATACGCGCCCGCTCGCGGCTTAACGACATATTGCAATTGGCGTCTTTTTTGGCAATCGGCTCTTGCGCCGCCACCTCGTCGGGAAAGAAAAATAACATAACCAAAAAAATAATCGCCGCCACCAAACCACCAAGCATTCCGGCTGAAACTTTCATAAAGCCTCCTGAAAAATTGTGGAAAAATTGGAAAGAACTAAATCAGTTCAAACTACCGCTATTATTACTTCTTGTCAATTTTGCGCGGTAATTTATAAATAAAAACGCCCGACCGAATGTCAGGCGTTATCGAGTAATTTGTTCATTTCTTCAATCAGAATTTCACTGGATTTTTTGTAGTTCCCCAACTGATGATGGCAATAAGCTCGATTGAAGGCGAAAATTGTTTTTCGATCTTCAATTTCTTTGGCGGAAAATCCGGAGACGGACAAAAGATCTTCCGCCCGTGAAAAATTACCAAGAGCCATTTCAAACTCTCCCGAGCCTAACCGAATCAGTCCGATATAATTTTGCGCATCCGCATCATTAGCCAGGCGGCCAAAACATTTTATCGCCTCCTGATGTTGTTTGCTGTTGTAAAAATCCACTCCCTGGGCATAAAGAGCCTTCTTCTCAAACGTATCCATTTATCCCTCCTTGGCGGGTTGTAAAATTACTATTTCAAATCGGCAATTTTTTTGTCCAGCGCGTCGCGGTCAGACTTGGAAATTAAATATATATTATCGCTGGCTGCGGACTTGGCGTAGCAAAGATTATCTTTGGTACAATCGCCGATCATGATCGTATTATCAAATCCAGCGCCCGCAACTTGCACGATGATATTATGTTTTTCCAAACCGGTGCCCGCGAAAGTCTGCATCGGAATTTTCACGGCAGCCAGATTTTGCAGCACGCTCAACATCGCGTCGATTTTAGTGCTGCTGGCCGTAAAAACATTCGGTTTGCCGCCCGTCCATTTATTATTGACTTTTTCGACGGTGAATTGCCGGTTCGGATATTGAAAACGAATTTTTTCGCTGCGTTCTTTCAGGAAGGAAAAAATCGTCAGGTCGCGCCATTCAGCGCGTCCAAGAATACTGTTCAAATCCAAAGCAATCTGGTATGTTTTGCCAAAATCGGGCTGAGCAAAGTAAGTTCCGGCGTAATCGGGCGTGCTTTTGCCGACGACAAAATTAAAAACCGTTCCGGCCTGGCTGATTTCAACTTTTAAGCCCTGGTCGTCCGTGCCAAAAGAACTTTTCTTGTCGGCATTGGCGCTGACAGTTTCCACCGGCAAAGTGCCGATTTCCGCGAGCGCCGAATCCAAAGCTCCGGCCGCTATTTTATCAATACCGAATTTTTTTTCGCCGCTGATCGCCCAGCTGCCGCCGCTCTTATCCAATTCGGTTTTTACGCCGCTTTTGTCAATAATTATTTTCTCTATTTTGGCAGGCGCGACACTAGCCAAAAAATTCTTTTCCTGGCTTTTGGTTTGTTTCCAATCTTTCAGCGGTCCGCTCCAAATCCAGGCGAAAGCGACCAGCGCGATTAGAATTATTCCTAAAATTAAATTCTTTTTACTCATGATGTTAAGTAGCATGTATCAGGTATCAAGTAACATACTTATTTATTTTAGCTTATACAACATCGCGCCGATTTCGTCGGCCAATTTTGATAACTTTGCGTAACTTTCAGAATTCAGATACTTCTCTTTAAACGAAAAATCGACTAAATATTGAGATTCCTTCAGAGAACCGTAAGAAATATTTAAAAAATATTTGTAGGTGCGGCAATTTTCTCCCGTTCTTCTGGCGAAGCCTTCGATATAATTCAGAATTACCGAAAGCGCCGCCCTTCTTAACTGCGTTACTGTTCCAAAAAGCTCTTCCCTGGGAAAATTCTTAGTCAGCGAATAAACCGAATGAACATAATCATCCATCTTTAATTTTAATATTTCGCAATAGTTTTCCATGCCCTCCTTTTTTATGTTACATGTTACTTGCTACATGCCGCTTACTCCTTCTTCGCAAAAAATATCTCAACAAACCAACAACCAAAACTATCACGGTAACTCCGAAAATATTCAAATATCTGATCGCGGTTTTAGCATTATTGTCCGGCAAAGTTATCGGCCGTTCGGTCGCCGTCTTGGCGCGGATATTGATCAGACCGCTGTCCAGAGACAAGCCGTCAACCAAGTTCTGGAAAAAAATCATATTATCCGAACCGTTGCCGGTGAACATATCGGTGGCAAAATCGCTGTCGCCGATAACCGCAAGGCGGGCCTTGTCGGTCGAACCGGCTCCGAAGGCGCTGGTCAATTTTCCCGAAACATAAACCGCCAGATTGAATTGTCCGGCCGTGCCGCCGGCGTTTCCGACTGCTTGCGGATCAAGCACAAAATTATCCGTTTGCGCTCTTGCTTCGCCGGTAGTCTTGGCCAGATAAACTATATTTTCACCGTCTTTCGGCGTCACGTCGATGCTGGAAATCCAGGGAAAAATTATGCTTTGCAGATTGGCGACAATGACATTCGATTTATCCATATTGTTCGGCAGAACTTTCGGCCAGAGCGGATAATTTATCATATAAGTCATCGTATAAGCCCCGCCATTGGAAGAAAAAGACGCGCGGCCGTTGGAAGTATCGGTGATCAGATTATTGTTTATTTTCAAACCGTAAGCCGATAACAATTTATCCAAATTTAAATCATTTTTGGTAGCGCCCAAACCCTTGGCCACGTTCACGCCGTCAGCCAAGAGAATCAATGATTTGCCCTTCATCACAAAGGCGTCAATTTTTTTCAATTCATCATCGGTAAATTTATCTTTGGGCCCGACAATCATCAACGTCGTGATATCGTCGGTAATTTTATCTTTGCTCAAATCAAGATTCTTCACCTGGTAAAGCGCGGTTAATTTGGCATAGGCCTGCGTCATCAACGTGTCGCCATTGTTGACATTGCCGGTGGTCGGGACTGTTTTATTGCTGGTTACTAAACCGATAACCGGCAAACTTTTTCCAGTCAATTTTTTCAAATCCGAAGTGATCTGGTATTCCAAATTGGAAGTATCGCTCACCACGGGAATGACTTCCGTCTTATCGCCGAACTGGATTAAGATTCCCAAATAGCCGTTCACGACCTGATAAGAATCATTGCGCAAAACATTAAATTGCAAAGTCGGAATCCCTTTGGCCGCCAATTCGTTCGCCGCGTCCGTCAAAGACGCCGGATCGATCATCTGAACTTTTATTTTTCCATTGGAATAATTGGCGTATTCGGCCAGCATATCGCTGACATCCTGCTGGAGATTCAGGTATTGCGCCGGCAGATTTTTGCTGAAATAGGCTTTGATATTGACGACATCGTCAAGATTGGCCGCGGTTTTTTTGCTGACATCGGAAAGCGAATAATCGCCGTTGGCCGTCAGGTCGGCGCGGAAATGGATCTGGCTGAAAATAAAATTCACCACCAAAAGCAAGCCGATGATGATTGCCACAGTTATATAATTATCGCCCCGTCTGGACAATTTCCATGATTTTATCTTGGCAAGTATTTTTTTTAATATTTCCATATATGAAAATAATTAATTTCTCGATATTCGCGGCATTCGCATCATTCGCGAAATTAGCATTATATTTTTTTATTTCCAGGCCCTCTTCTGGATAACCTGCGCATTAAGCCAGAGAAACAAGAAAATAAAAGTTAAGTAATAGACAATATCTTTGGAATCAATGACGCCGCGGGCAATACTGTCAAAATGCGTACCCAAACCGAGAAAAGACAAAAGCGGCGCGATATAATCCGGCGCGGCGATTAGCACGAAACCCGAACCGATGATAAAAGCGCCAAAACAAGCGACCAGGCCGAGCACGAAAGCGATAATCTGGTTGCGGGTGAGCGACGACATAAAAAGCCCGAGCGATAAATACGCTCCGGCCAAAAAGATCGAACCCAGATAACTGCCAATCATCGGCCCGAAATCCATATGGCCCAAAAAGGAAATAGAAACCGGAATGGTGAAGGTCAGAAGCAAAGCGATAACCATGAACGCCAGCGCGCCGAAAAATTTGGCCAGCACCGCCTGCCAGGTGGTAATCGGCAAAGTCAGCAAGAATTCAATCGTGCCGGATTTTTTTTCTTCCGACCAGAGCCGCATCGTCACGGCCGGAGAAAGAAAAAGAAAAATCCAAGGCAGCAGCGCGAAATATTCGCGCATCGTCGCCTGCTGATAGATGAAAAAATTCTGAAAAAAAAGCCAGTTGCCCGCCACCAAGAACACGGCGATAAAAATATAAGCGATCGGGGAATTGAAATAGGACATCAGTTCTTTTTTGAAGAGCACCCAGATTATTTTTAAATATTGCTTTTTATTCATAGCTATATTAATTTTTAAATTTTTAATTTTATAATTTTTAAAATAAGCACTAATTTTTAATTTTTAAACTTAGACTTAAATAATCTTTTAAAAATTAAGCATTAAAAATTATTTAAAAATTAAAAATTGCAAAAATTTAAAAATTTTATTTCGTCAGTTCCCTGAACACGTCTTCCAAATTCGCTTCAGTCTTGGATATTTCCAAAACATTGAAGCCGCCCATTATCAAGGCCTTGTTAAGGCTGGCGCGGATATCTATTCCGGCCGCCGCCTCTATTTTATAAATCATAATCGTCCCTTCGGTTTTTACCAAAGAAATTCCGGCCACACCACTGATTTTATTCAAAACCGCCAAAATCGCTTCCTTGTTTCCCTCAACCTTAACGTTGATAATTTCTTTTGATTTGGCCTGTCCGATTAATTCTGACGGACTGCCCTCGCCGACAATTTTGCCGTTATTGATGATGATGACGCGATCGCAGACCGCGCTCACTTCGCCCAGAATATGCGTGGAAAAAATTACGGTTTTTTCTTTACCGATTTTTTTGATCAGCTCGCGGATTTCCACGATCTGATTCGGGTCAAGGCCGGTCGTCGGCTCGTCTAAAATCAAAACATCCGGATTGCCCATGATCGCCTGCGCCAGTCCGACTCTCTGCCGATAGCCTTTGGATAATTCATCGATCGGTTTCTGCAAAACATTACTGACGCCGCAAGCCGCCGCCACTTCATTCAAGCGCGCTTTCAATTTTTCGCCTGAAAGTCCGCGCATTTCGGCGGCGAATTTCAAATATTCGCTCACCTTCATATCTTCGTAAAGCGGCACGGTTTCCGGCAGATAGCCTATTTTGGCTCTGGTCTGCAAAGAATCATTAACCGCATCGATGCCATCGATCGTAATGCTGCCCGAAGTCGGCTGCCAATAGGAAGTGATGATTTTCATCGTCGAGGTTTTTCCCGCGCCGTTCGGCCCGAGAAAACCAAGAATTTCCCCGGTTTTGACCGTAAAGCTGATGTCATTCAGAATCTGATTCTCGCCGATTTTTTTGGTGAGATTTTTTATTTCGATCATAGAAAAGAAGATTATACATTATCGGGGCTTGGAAAATCGCCCTAAATTATATATACGATTGACGGTGACAAAATGTGACAGATTATAGATAATTTTACCAAACAAAAAAGACCTGCGTCAATCTTGCCGAGCAGGTCAAAAAATGTCGTGATATAAAAATCCCTTGTGAAAGGAATTTTTATATCCCAAGTTCTTTTAACGATTCTTTCTGTCTTTTATTTAAATTCTTAGGAGTTTTAACGACAACCTCGATCAAATGGTCGCCGATATTGCGGCCGGAAGTATGCGGGACGCCTTTGTTTTTCAATTTGAAAACAGTGCCCGATTGAGTGCCTTCGGGGATCTTCAATTCGACTTTGCCGTGCACGGTTTCGATTTCGATTTTATCGCCCAAAGCCGCCTGGGTAAAACTAATTTCTTTCTTGGTTAAGATGTCGTATTCGTCGCGGGCGAATTTATCGCTCGGCCGGACTCTTATATTAAGGTAAAGGTCGCCAACGCCGGCTCCCCTATCCCCGGCTTCGCCATAACCGGGAATTCTGATACGGCCGCCGTCGTCTACTCCGGCCGGAATCCGCACTTTGAACTTGGCCGTATCATATGCCGTGCCCGCGCCGTTGCACTCGGAACATTTTTTGCTGGCGATTTTTCCTTCGCCGCCGCAAGACGGGCAAGAAGCTTCGGTTTGGATTGAGCCCAAAATAGTCTGCTGGACGCGGCGGACGCGGCCATGGCCTTTGCAAGTCGGGCATTCCTCGATCTTTGCGCCCGGCTCGGCGCCCGTGCCACCACAATGCGCACAGGTGATTTTCTTTTTGAGCGTCACTTCTTTTTCCGCGCCAAAAACCGCTTCCAGAAAATCAATCGTCATCGCCGCTTCGATGTCGCTTCCTCGTTGCGGTTCCCTTCGCCGCCCTTGTCCGCCTCGGGCGGAGCCAAAGCCGAAAATATCGCCCAAGCCGCCGAACATCTCGCCTAAATCGCCCAAGTCATCCATATTGATATTCATTCCGCCATTTTGAAATCCGCCGAATCCGCCATAACCTTGGCCGCCACCGAATCCGCCCGCGCCATTAAAATTTGCGCCGAACTGATCGAATTGTTTGCGCTTTTCCGCGTTGCCCAAAACCTGATAAGCTTCATTGATTTCCTTGAACTTATCGTCCTTGCCGCCGTTCTTATCCGGATGATACTGGTGCGCCAATTTCAAAAACGCCCGCTTGATCTCGTCAGCGGTCGCCGTCTTTTCCACGCCCAATACTTTATAGTAATCCTTGGACATACTCAATTAAAAAAGAAAAATTAAAAAATAAAAAATATTTTTTCTTTTTTATCTTTTAATTTTTAATTGACCGTTAGGCTTTGAATCCGATTTCCTTATTTAATTCTTCCGCTTCTTTGATCATTCCGAATTTCGCTTCATATTCTTTCAGCGCTTTTTCCATTACGGCGATCATCCGCTTGTAATGTCCGGGGTTGGAAATGATCTTCGCCACCACCCGGCCGTTCTGGCCGACCAGATTAAAAAACGGCAAAGTAAATTCATCCTTGTTGAAAACGACCTGCATAGCGTTGCTATACTCCCCACCCGGCATATTGTCCGCGATCTTAATTTCCATCGGCTTCGCTTGGTTGTTTTCCATAGGATAAAAAATTATAAATTATTAATTATAAATGATGAATTTTGTCACCCTATACTTTTTTGTCATCCTGAGCGCCGCGCGAAGGATCTATCTTAAAGGTAATGCGGGCTTCTTCAATCAAAATTTTTAAACGCGTAGCTTCAAACTTCTCGGACAATAGATCCTTCCTCGTTCGCCGAGGCGGCTCACTCCTCAGGATGACAAAAATTAAAGTGTTACGCATTACGCGATTTTATTTCTTTTCTTGATACTCGCCCTCAACGGGTCCTTGGGGTTCGTCTTTTTTTCCATCGCCCGCCGAAGTTCCCGGAGCGCCGGCACCGGGTTGTCCGGGTTGCTGTTGCGAATACATCTTCGCGCCGATGGTTTGCGCGAGCTGATTCATTTCTTCCAGCTTTTTCTTGATCGCCTCGACATCGTCGGTGTCTTTGATTTTTTTGAGCTCGTCGACTTTGTCGGTCAAAGATTTCTTGTCGTCGGCGTTCATTTTCTCGCCCATATCCTTGATTAATTTTTCGGTTTGAAAAATTACGCCCTCGGCCTGATTTTTGGTATCGACGCTTTCTTTTTTCTTTTTGTCTTCCTCGGCATGCAATTCGGCCTCTTTCTTCATCTTCTCAACTTCTTCTTTGGATAAACCGGAAGAAGCGGTAATGGTAATTTTCTGGATTTTGCCGGAGGCTTTGTCCATGGCTGAAACATTCAGGATGCCGTTGGCGTCAATATCGAATTTAACTTCCACTTGCGGAACACCGCGCGGAGCCGGCGGAATGCCATCAAGCATAAAATTTCCCAAAACTTTATTATCACCGGCCATTGCCCGCTCGCCTTGCAGAACTTTGATTTCCACGCTGGTCTGGCCGTCGGCGGCAGTAGAAAAAACTTGCGATTTCTGCGTCGGAATAGTTGTGTTGCGTTCGATCAGCGGAGTGGACACGCCGCCCAAAGTTTCAATGCCCAAGGTCAAAGGCGTCACATCAAGCAATAATATATCTTTCACTTCACCTCTTAACACGCCGCCCTGCACGCCGGCACCGGCCGCCACGACTTCGTCCGGATTGACGGACATATTCGGCTCTTTGCCAAAAAAATCTTTAACTAATTTCTGCACCATCGGCATCCGGGTTTGGCCGCCGACCAAAACGACTTCCTGCAAATCCTCGACTTTCATACCGGCATCACTCAACGCTTTTTTGCAAGGCTCGATAGTTTTCTGCACCAAATCGCCGACCAATTCTTCCAGCTTCGCGCGGGTAATTTTCTTCACCAAATGTTTCGGACCTTCGGCGCCGACAGTGATGAAAGGCTGATTGATCTCGGTTTCCACGGCGGAAGATAATTCGATCTTCGCTTTTTCCGCCGCCTCCTTGATGCGCTGCAACGCCAGCGGGTCGCGGGACAAGTCCACGCCATTTTCTTTTTTAAAATCTTCCAAAATCCAATTGATCAAGCGCTGATCAAAATCCGCGCCGCCCAGATGCGTATCGCCATTGGTGGCTTTCACCATCACGCTGTCGCCGGAAACATCCAAGATGGAAACATCGAAAGTTCCGCCGCCCAAATCATAAACCACGATATGATGGCCGTGCTTCTTGTCCATTCCGTAAGCCAGCGCGGCCGAAGTCGGTTCATTGATAATCCGTTTCACATCCAAACCGGCAATTTTGCCCGCGTCTTTGGTCGCTTGTCTTTGCGCGTCATCAAAATAAGCCGGCACGGTGATAACCGCTTCGGTAATAGTTTCACCCAATCTGGCCTCGGCATCAGCTTTTAATTTCCCTAAAATTTTGGCGGAAATTTCCTGCGGCGTATATTCCTTGCCGGAAATAATTATCTTCACGCCTTCGCCGGCTTTGACGATTTTATAAGGCATGTTTTTCAGATCGCGCTGAACTTCGGCGTCATTGAAATGACGGCCGATCAAACGCTTCACTTCAAAAATCGTATTTTCCGGATTAGTGACGGCTTGCCGCTTGGCGGAAGCGCCCACCAGCCATTCGCCGGATTTGGAAATCGCGACGATAGACGGCGTGGTGCGCATGCCTTCTGCGTTTTCCAAAATCTTCGGCTGTCCGCCCTCAACAATCGCCATCGCGGAATTAGTCGTTCCTAAATCGATACCTAATATTTTACTCATAGTATTTTGCAGTATGCAGAATGTAGTATGTAGTATGGTATAAAATTAAACCTTACTGCATACTACTTACTACTTACTACTATTCCATTATTTTAATTATTAATCCTTACTTTTTTTCAATCTTAATCGTCTTCGGCTGCGTTACTTCCCTCTTTGGAATACTGATTTTCAAAATGCCGGATTCGGAAATGGCCGAGGCTTTGTCGCCGTTGACATGCGCCGGCAAGGGAATGGAGCGGAAGAATGAACCGCGGCGAATCTCTTTGCGGTAATAATCTTTATCTTCAACCTCGCTCTTCTTTTCACTTTCGCCTTTTATCGTTAAAACATCGTTTTCAATAGCAATACTGACTTTTCCCGGGTCAGTGCCGGCCAATTGCGTTTCCACAATCAGATTATTTTTGTCCTCATACATATCGATCGCCGGGACAAATCCGGCCGAATCAGCGCGCCGGATCATAGGCACGAATTCGGAAAACATCTTATCCGCATCTTCAAAACCATCGAAGAACGGAGACCATTTTATTAAATTTGACATATTTTTTTACCTTGTCATCCCGAGCCCTGTCGAGGGATCCCTTTTCTGCTGAATGAAAGCGATTCCTCCGCTTCGCGCCAGAGGCGCTCCGGTCGGAATGACAAAAATTACTTATTATTATAGGGTTACGCGCGCGGCGCGGATTACTTTGCCATTTAATTTATATCCAGTAGAAATTTCTTTCATAACTTTCTCGCCCGACCCTTCCAGCGCCTCCATCGTGTTGGGGTCGAATTTTTCACCCACGGTTTTTATTTCTTCCACGCCATTCACCGCCAATAAATCCTTGAATTGCTTAACCGTTAATTCCACACCTTTCGCCCAAGCGCTGTTTTTGACAGCTTCGTCGGCGTGCACCAAAGATAATTTCAAATGGTCATAGACCATTAAAAATTCGGAAATAACTTCCTGATTGGCATAGCGGACAAAATCCTCTTTTTCCGCGGCCTGCCGCTTGATCAAATTCTGTTCTTCAGCCAAAACTCGCAGATATTTGTCATTGGCTTCTTTCAGTTCGGATTCCAAACGCATAACCTTCTCTTCGGCGGTTTCCTCCTCGGATTTAACATCATCTTTAACTTCTTCTTTTTTGTGCTTGTCAGACATATCAACAAAAATCTCAATTTTAAATTTTAAAATAAATCTCAAAACTCAATTTTAAAATTGGGATTTTTGATTTATTTTAAAATTTAGATTTGTGATTTTAAAATTATTTCTTTAATTTATTCAATATATATTCCACCATCGCCAGATTCCGCTCGTAGTCCATCCTCATCGGCCCAAGTATCCCGAATAATCCCGATTGATTGCCGCGCTTGTATTTGGCCAGGATCGCCCCGCAAAAATTACCGAAAGGATTTTCTTCGCCGATCAAGATTTGCGCCGAATCAGTGGTGGTTTCAAAAATATGGTCGATAATCTCATCCATCCGGTCGATTACCGCCGAAACATTATAGACCAAACCGCTGTTGGCGAATTCCGGCTGCTGAAAAAGATTGGAAAGGCCGGTGTAATACAGATTATTTTTATGGAATGCCCAGAACACGGCCGAATCGGTGAGCGCGGCCAAAGTTTTCGCCGCCTCGCGCATTTCCAATTCATTCGCGCCGCCCAAGGCAAGATTGATTTCCTGCAAATCTTTATCTTTGATTTTTTTGCTTTTCTTCTTATTGATAACTTCCGCCAGATAGGATTTATAAGCCGCCTCGGTGGGCACCCGGCCGGCCGAAGTGTGCGGCGCTCGGACAAAACCGTCTTCTTCCAGTTCAGCCATAATATTGCGCACGGTTGCCGCCGAACAATCCAATTTATATTTTTCCACCAAATTCGAAGACCCGACCGGCGCGCCGGTCGTGATGTGTTCTTTGATAATGGCCTCCAAAATTTGTTTTTTTCGATCCATAAAAATATAATCCAAAGCTACTAACATAATACTTTATTTAGCACTCGGCTGTCAAGAGTGCTAAAACATTACCCCTGCCTATTGACATTTATGCAAATTTATGATATGCTGAACTGTTTTAGAATATCTTTTCTAAAATATCAATTTAATTGCACATTTCACAATTTAAAGAGGAGGTTTTATGTCACAGCAGTTTGTAGGTTTTTGTCTGGTTTTTTTCAGTGTTTTCGGCGGTGTCTTGGCTTTGATAGGCTATTTTGTTTGGCAAACTTATAAAAAGAGTGGCTGTCCCGAAGGTATGCCCGAGCAGATTTTAAGCTCTGGAGCGCGGATCGATTCGGTTGTGGAAAATATTGAAACCGAAAGCGCCCCGGAAATCACCCCGCAGGAAACCTTTACCCGGTTTGAACTGAAATTAGGGGAAGACTGCCTGCCGCTGGACCGATTTTTCCAAACGCAAATCGGCGCCCGCTTGCTTGATGAAATTTTTCCCGCTGATGGGTCATATGGCCTTGAGGCGCAAAAAAGATGGGAAGCGGTTTGCCATTGTTTGTTCGGCTCGCCGGTTGAGACAATTGCCACGAAGGCTATTGTCTTGGCGGATGAACAGAAAACCGAACCCGCGGAACAACCCATGGAAACGATTGTCAGCGAACTGCGCGTTCGGGTGGCGGAAACTCCGATTCCCGAGCACAAACCGATCATTATTGAAAGGGCCGAGCAAATGGCGCCCGTCGATGACGGCAGCGATATTCGTCAGAAGATTGATGAGCTGATTAAGGATACTGAACCGGGCGTATCAGCTAATGAAAGTCAGCGCCCTTCGCCGGAGGTTGTTCCATCAGAAGAAGAGAAGATGGATCGACAAATCTCTTTGGCCGAAAAGAAAAATCTGCTCCTCCAAAAGCAAAAAGCCAATGCCATCGCCCGTCGGGAATTGGCAGAGGAAGAGAAAACAATGGAGCAGAAAATCCATTCCTGCAACGGAGATCGTGTAACTCGCCTACTCCGTGAAGCTCATCAAGTCAGTCCGGCTCTCTGCGACGCGATAAAGGAACGCGCCAAAGTCGCCAAAGAAGCAGCAAAGCTGGCCGAGGCAACAAGGCAAATGGCGATTGCGCAATTGAGCGCCACGAACGTTTCGCCTCGAGATACGCGCAAAGCCATCAAAGCTGCCGCGCGATTCATTCCCAAAACCCCAACGATGGCGGACATCTTCGCGTCATAAAAAACATTAAACCCTCTAACCTGACCCTGATAAAAAATCGGGGTCTTTTTTTATCTAAAATTAGCTTTTAAATTGCGCCTTTTGATCAATAATTTTATAAATAAAATTATCCAACCATTTCTTATTGACTTTTTTAACATTTTATGCTATATTTAGATGATTAAGAATTAAGGATTTATTCCCCGATTCTTAAGACAAAAACTGATCTTTACAACTAAATATTATTACCCAAACGAGGAGGAGTTATGATGTCTACTTGGTTATTGATTGGAGCGATCATTGTCGTCACTTTGGCTTTTGTTGTCTTTATGGTTTTATTCCTCATCCGTATTTTCTTCTCTAAGAAAAAAGATGTCGGCTTAAACGCGGAGGAGCAATCTTTTGCCGCCGTGGCTAAATCGCGAAATCTGCAAGACGCGGGGAAAAATCTGGATGCGCTGTCTGTTACTTTAAAAGAAACCGTCACGCGCGTCAGTGAAACTATCGAGCAACAGGAAAAAATTGCGAGGAAGCAAAAAAAAGGCGCAGCCAAGGACAAGCACACCGCCGCTGATATCGCCACGGATTCCAATCCGATCGGCGAATATCATGAAGGCGCGGGAAATGTCGGCTGGTGGATAGCAATCTACGTTATCGCCGGAATCATTCTTCTTATCTCAACCATTACTTTGTTAAGTCTTGGCGGATGGTGGAAAATTTTTCCCGGTTTGGCAATCACCACGGTTTTGATTAGTCTGGCAATACTTATCATTAAAGGCGCTTCGACAGTAGCCGCGGGCTATGTCGGAGTAGTTACAACCTTTAGAAAGTATTCTGGGACAGTCAATTCGGGCTTGCGCTTTTTCATACCGGGTATCAATGAGTATGAAGAGGTTCCAGTCGGCGAGCAGACAATGCCATTAAATCTGACCACTGAAGAAAATGGCGATGTCGAGCTTGAGGAAAACGTGTCGATCGGAATCACGGCCACGGTTTACTATCAAATCCTTACCGAAGGCGCGCACATGGCGCTTTTCAACATTAACGCATTTGAGGCTAACGGTTATGAAAAGGCCTTGAACAGAATGTTGGACAGCATGCTAAGAGCGCACGTCGCCCAATTATCTTTTAGCAAAGTTAATTCTTTAAGAGGAAAAAGTTTATTGCTAAACCTCTTTAAGATAAGCGGCGATGAAACCCAAAATGATTGGTCGGATGCTGAGATGTATGAAAGACTCAGCAAATCGAAAAATTGGATGGACATTCGGGAAGATTGGGGCATTGAGATTAATGACCTGGTTATTACTGATTTGATTTTTTCCGACGACGATGTCAAGGCCTGGGAAGCAAAATTCAAGGCCAAGCAGCAGTTGGAAGTATCGAAAGTTGAAGTCGAGATTGCTGAGCAGCAAAAGCTTAGCCGGATAAAACTGGCGGAAGCGGCCAAGCAAGAGCTTACCTTGGAAGGATATGGCCTTGGCAATCAAATTGACGTGGCCATCAAATCTTCCAATGCGAGCGGATCCGAAGTGCTTGGTTTCCTGAATCGTCGGCAAAAGTATGAAGCTGTCACTAAGGGAGCTAATACCATTCTGATTGACGAAGGTTCCGGCAACAATGCCGCCTCGCAAGGAGTAGGAATTGCCGCTGGCATAAGTATGTTCAATAACAACAAAAATACAGAACTAAAAAAAGAAAGGAAGAACGATGAAACCAAAAAGGAAGCACGGGTGCCAAGCACCGGAAAGTGAAAAAAATCCGGCTGCCAAACAACCGGACGCCAAACTGAGCGAAGAATGCAAGTCGGCCAAACCGAAAGACGAAAAAATTCGTTCGTATTGGTCGGGGGTATTCCAGATCGGGGTATTTATAGTCGTGACTCTTTTGCTTATGCACATAAAAGGAGTTACAGATTTCTTGAGCATAGATTTCAACCATCCGATTTTAAGCATCGGGAATATTTTCACCGCTTTTGTCAGTCATCCGTTATTCTGCATTTTCGCTCTTGGGTGCTTGATCAGCGTCTGCTACTCAATGGCTACCGGAAAAAGCAAGCTGGAAATGACCAACGTCATTCTCTGGCTGGTTGTAACCGTGGTTGTTGTAATGATGTTGATCCCGAAGCACGATGAGCAACATGGTCAAAAAAATCAGCAAGATAAAATTCCGATGACTAACTACACGCAGTTTACGGGATACGAACCAGGGGAAAATATTTTTTCTCTTGACTCTGGCGGCAGCAAGGTAATTCACTTTCCAGCCGGAAAAACCACAAACTGGGCAGTCGACACAAAAAAAGAAAGGTGTGGAAACGACTCTCTGATTATTATTGGAAAGGGGGATACTCTGCGAACATGGTTGCCGAACCAACACTGGAATGGCCGACATGATTCTCTGATACTATTAGCGCTCGCCCCAATGCGCGACATTAAATTGACTATCTGGTAAAAACCGGACAGTCAACTACGAGGGAAGTGGTTTTACCGCTTCCCTTTTTTATTTTGGCTAAATATACTATAATAGGATTGGATATAAAAAATAAACTAAAAAATATGACTAAAAAAATTATTTTGTTTTTTTTCACGCTTAGCTTGGTTTTCTTTTACTCCTCTTTATTATTTTCGGGCGGTAGCATTGTTTTAGCGGAAGGCGGGGCTGGTGGCACAGAACAAAATGGTGGAGCCGCCAGCGGCTCAGAAACTCCTCCTGCCGCCAACAATAATGTTAATTTGATCAACCCTTTAGGCGGAACAACTGGAAATCCGGCGGGGACGATTAACAGTGTGCCACAGCTGATTGGCAATATCATCAATGCCGCGCTCGGCATTGTCGGGTCGCTGGCCTTAGTAATGTTTATTTATGGCGGGTTCACTTGGATGCTGGCGGCGGGCAATGAGCAGGCGGTGGAAAAAGGCAAAAATATTCTAATGTGGGCGGCCATCGGCCTGGTGGTCATCTTCGCCTCTTATTCGCTGGTCAGCTTTGTCATCAGCGCCATTACTAAGGGCGGAACATAAAATTTTCAACTATCAATTACCACAAATAAAAAAGGAAGAATTTTCATTCTTCCTTTTGTTTGTGTTGCTATAAAATATTTGGGAATAATTTGTCGGGTATGGGGTCACGTTTTTCCCCTATAAGCATGGTTAATCATTATAAAAAAAGATCCTGCAACAAAACATAATCCATAGAAAATTATTAAACCCATATTATCACTCCAAAAATGATCATTCTCTTTCGCTCTTGTTTCTATTACAGTGTCATTCTGGGGAATAATCATTTCCGCCACTTCTTTAGTTATCGGTTTAAGCAAATCGCCGGTTACAGGATCGTAACCTGGAAGTGAAAATAGTTGAATTTCCCCGTCTGCTCTTTTGGCATACCAAGCAATCGGCTCACCAGTGATAGCATCAAAATATTTACCCGGAACAACCACTAATCCCCCTTGCATTTTCCCAGTTTTTTCCCATAAATAATACTCTTTTATGATCTGAGCGGTAATTGGTTTAAATTTAACTCCGAATTTTGGGTCAAAATTTTCACTGGAAGAAAACTTGAAGCCTTCAAGGGTCTTAACGTAATATTTAGCGGGTTTGCCCGTAGTACGATCAAAAAAAGTATTTGCTGTTCCAAGATAAACCCCGGGGACAAGGACGGCAAAAGCAAACAATCCAACAAATAGCAATTCCTTTTTCTTTTTGCCAAAAGTCAAAAATAAAATTATCCATGGAGTAATAATTATGATTGCGGATGTGGCGATAACGGAAAAAAATCTGGCTGCCATAATATCCATGCCAAATATTGATTGAAATCTTAGCACAAAAAAATTAAACACGGACACGATGAATAACAACTTGATTATGGCGAAAATAATTATTACTCCAACGGCAATAGCTGAAAAAAACAGCATGCCTTTAAAAATTTTGGAGACGACTTTATTAACTTTTTGGATGGTTGGCGTTCTCATAATTCGTCCTTTCTTGAACAAATTTTTTTGTTTGGTTAAAGTATAATTTTATCATCGCGCTGAACTCCTGAAATTTTCTCATCGAGTAATTTCCTTCACTGACGGTAGTTTTTCGGTATTTTATAGGATTACTAACAAATAGCCTCAACGAATTGCGGAAACCCCGCGAATCTTTAAATAATGTTCGACCCCCTATAACGAAAGCTGAAAATAACAACAAATACTTAAAAACCACTGTCGCCAGATCATAAATCTTTTCATCATTTCTTTTTTCCATAAATTTCCTTTCTTTTAATACTTATTAAATTGTAAGGAACAATAATTTTTAACCAATCAGCATAAAACAACAAATTATTCTGATCGCTTTATATTTATCATAAATTATAAAAAAAGTCAAGTACACACTAAAAACATAAAGAGCAAGGGTAAAACATCGCTCTTTATAAATATATTTGGCCTCTAACATCACAACTTTATAATTTCTAACTTCTTATTTTCACAAACCCGCGCTTGCCTTTCTGGATCAAGATTTCTTTATCCGCGACCGCGACCTCCGCGTCTTTGTCGTCAATTTTTTGGCCATCGACTTTCACGCCGCCGCCGGCGATTAACCGGCCGGCCTCGCTTTTGGACGGCGCCAGGCCTGATTCGACAAGAAGATCAGTGAGGCGATGATTGCCGGCTTTTATTTTTAACACCGGAATATCGGCCGGAACTTCTTTATTTTGTACGGTCGCCTCAAAACTGCGCTGGGCTTTGACGGCTTCTTCTTCGCCGCGGATGGTTTTGACGATTTCAAACGCCATCATTTTTTTATAATTCATCGGATTGACGCCTTTACTGATTTCACTCTGGATTTCTTTGATGGCTTCCAGCGGCACGTCGGTTAATAATTCCAAACCCATAGCAATATGATCATCGGAATAGGACATAGCTTTGCCGTACATATCTTCGGATGAATCTCCCAAATTGATGCCATTGCCTTTGGTTTTGGACATTGTCCGGCCGTCCGGCGCATCCATCATCTTGTTGGCGCGGATGAATTTTTCCTTGCCCGAATAAACGCGGGACAATTCGCGGCCGGTGAGCATATTGAAAGTCTGGTCGGCGCCGCCGATTTCCATATCAACGTCCAGCGCCACGCCGTCATAACCTTGCAATAACGGATAAATGAACTCGTGCAAACCGATCGGATTTCCCTCTTCCAAACGCCGCTCGAACATATCGCGCTCGAGCATTTGCTGGACAGTCATATGCGACATTAATTTTATCAGCTCGTCCAGTTTCAATTGCGCCAGCCATTCATAATTTCTTTTGAACCGCACCGGATTGTCGCCCTCGAAATCAATCAATTGCGCGGCCTGTTCTTTCCAGCCTTGCAGATTTTCCTCGATTTCTTTGGCGGTCAGCATTTTCCGGACGGATTCCTTGTCCGGATCGCCGACGCGGGCGGTGTAATCGCCCACCAGAAAAATAACTTCATGGCCGAGCTGCTGCAAAATCCGCAGGGCGCGGATGCCCATCGCATGCCCGACATGCAGATATTTTCCGGTCGGATCAAAACCCTGATAGACGCGCAGCCTTTCACCGGACATTAATTTTTCCCTTAGCGCGTCAACGCTCGGATAAACCGCCTCGACGCCGCGAGTTAAAAATTTTTCAATCAATTCCTTGTCCAATATGACTTTAGGCATATTTTTGTTTGTCATCCCGAGCCCTGCCGAGGGATCCCTTTCCCGCCAGGCGAAAGCGATTCCTCCGCTCGCGCTCGACGCGCTCGGTCGGAATGACAAAGATAATATTAGTTTAATTTGTGCTGGGGAGAGGACTTGAACCTCCATACCTTGCGGTGCTTGGCCCTAAACCAAGTGCGTCTGCCAATTTCGCCACCCCAGCGCGTTCAGCGTTCAAGAAGTGATTTTAATATTCCTACAATTTACGCAAGATGTCAAAAAAACGATTGTAGCATGCAGTATGGTAAACGTAGTATGGGGGTGGAAAAAGCAAGAGATCAAACCAAAAACCATACTACATACTACCTACTACATACTACCAACTCTTTATGCTATAATTATACTATAATCGATAACATTAATCTAATTCTTAATCAAAATTTATGGAAACTGCCAATCAAAACCAAGCGCCGGCATCGGCTGACGACCGCGACGCGCAAGAGAATAAGTACACCGCTCTTTTTTCTTACATCTATATTCTCTTTCTGATTCCGCTTTTGGCCAAACGCGATTCTAAATTCTGCCAATTCCACGCCAAACAAGGCTTGGTGCTTTTTGTCGTTGATATCATCGCCAGCTTGTTCATGTGGATTCCCCTCATCGGCCAATTATTAATGCTGGCGCTGGCCATCGTTTCCATCATCGGCATCGTCAAAGTCCTGAACGGCGAATACTGGAAGATTCCTTTCGTCTACGATTGGAGCGAGAAGATTAAAATTTAAATTTTCAATTTTAAAATCTCAAATAAATCTAAAATCCCAATTTTTAAATTTAATGCCTATTTTAAAATTTAAAATTGTGATTTTAAAATTTTAATCTAATGTCTAAATTCGTCAAATTTTTCCACGAGCTGCGCATTAAGGATGTGCCGCAGGTGGGCGGAAAAAATGCTTCGCTGGGCGAAATGTATTCTTTGCTCGCTAAGAAAAAAATCCGCGTGCCCAATGGTTTTGCCACCACTTCCGACGCTTATCGTTTTTTTATGGACAAATCCGGCCTGAAAAAACAGATCAAGGACATCCTGGCCGATTTGAAAACCAAGGACGTCACCAATCTGATGGCGCACGGCAAAGCGGTGCGTAACGCGATCATGAAAGCCGATCTTCCCGAAGCTTTAAATAAGGAAATAATTGCCGCCTACCGAAAGCTTTGCCAGTCCGAAGGCCGCCCGGTTTTGGATGTCGCCGTCCGCTCTTCGGCCACGGCCGAAGATTTGCCGGACGCTTCTTTTGCCGGCCAACAGGAAACTTTCTTAAATATCCGCGGCGAACAGCATCTGCTTTTGGCGGTCAAACAATGCATCGCCTCGCTTTTCACCAACCGCGCCATCTCTTATCGCGCCGACAAAGGCTTTGACCATTTCGCCATCGCCTTGTCGGTCGGGGTGCAAAGGATGATCCGCTCCGATGTCGGCTCCTCCGGCGTGATGTTCACTATCGACACCGAATCCGGCTTCAAGAATACCGTGCTCATCCATTCCATTTACGGCTTGGGCGAAAATATCGTGCAGGGCCGCGTCAACCCGGACGAATTCTACGTCTTCAAGCCGACCGGCGCGATAATTTCCCGCGCGATGGGCAAAAAAGATCTGCGGATGATTTATGATTCCGACCGCAACAAGCCGACCAAGAATATCAGCGTCCCAGCCGCGGAAAAAAATAAATTTTCCTTAAACGACGAACAAGTGAAACAGCTGGCCGCCTGGGGAATGGAAATCGAAAAGCATTACGGCAAGGCGATGGATATCGAATGGGCGCTCGACGGACACGAGAAAAAACTTTATATCATTCAGGCTCGCCCGGAAACCGTGGAGAGCATCAAAGACCCGAACATCATTGAAAAATACAAATTGGTCAAACGCGGTGAAATATTCGTCGCTGGCCAGTCAGTCGGCAGCAAGATCGGCTCGGGAGTCGTCAATCGCATCATGGAAGTTTCCGGCATCAAGACTTTCAAGCCGGGACAAGTTTTGGTAACCGACATGACCGATCCGGACTGGGAACCGATTATGAAAATCGCCTCGGCCATCGTGACTGACAAAGGCGGACGCACCTGCCATGCGGCCATCGTTTCCCGCGAACTGGGGATTCCCTGCGTCGTTGGCACGGAAAATGCGACGCGCAAACTGTCCACTGGCATGAAAATTACGGTTAACTGCGCCGAAGGCGAACACGGCTACGTCTATCAGAGCATCTTGCCTTTCAAAGTAACACGGACCAACGTCAAAAATCTCAAGCGGCCGAGAACAAAAATAATGATGAACGTCGGCGAGCCGGATATGGCCTTCCAGACTTCTTTCATCCCCAATGACGGCATCGGCCTGGCGCGCTTGGAATTCATCATCAATAATTACATCAAAATCCATCCGCTGGCGCTGCTGAATTTCGACAAGCAGACTCCGGCCGTCAAAGCGCAAATCGAAAAAATCACTTCGCCATATCGCGACAAACGGCAATTCTTCATCGACAAAATGGCGGAAGGCGTGGCGATGATCGCCGCCTCGGCTTATCCCAAAGATTGCATCATCCGCCTCTCTGATTTCAAAACCAATGAATACGCCAACTTGATCGGCGGCACTGCCTACGAACCGATCGAATCCAATCCGATGATCGGCTGGCGCGGCGCCAATCGTTATTACACGCCGCGTTTCGTGCCGGCCTTTGATATGGAATGCGAGGCGATGAAAAAAGTCCGCGACGGGATGGGTTTGAAAAATTTGAAAATCATGATTCCGTTCTGCCGCACCATCGAGGAAGGCCAGCGCGTCAAAGCGATCATGGCTCGCCACGGATTGATCCAGGGCAAAAACGGTTTGCAGATTTACGTAATGGCGGAAATACCGGCCAACATAATTCTGGCGGAAAAATTCGCGGCCGAGTTCGACGGCTTTTCTATCGGCTCCAACGATCTGACCCAATTGACTTTAGGCATCGACCGCGATTCCGGCTCGATGCTCGGCGTGGCCGGAGTTTCCAACGAGAAAAACGAAGCGGTTAAAATCCTCATCAAAAAATTAATTGAGGTGGGCAAAAAAACCAAGACCAAAGTCGGCATCTGCGGCCAAGCGCCGTCCGACTTCCCGGATTTCGTCGAATTCCTCGTCAAGCTCGGCATCGATTCCATTTCTCTTATTCCCGATACGGTCATCGACACGACCATCAATGTTTTGAAAGTCGAGAAAAAATCAAAAAAATAAATCTCACAATTAAAAAATCCGCCTCGCCGATAACGAAGCGGGTTTTTTATTTCAAATATTATTATCCGAGTAAAAATTTTATGATTTCTTCGGCAGACATGCCAGCCTTCCGCATTTTTAGGGCGGTTTGCTTTTTCTCCTCCTCGGCCGACAAGGCTTTTTCCGCCGCTTCTTTTTTCTGCTTCATTTTCATCGCGCCGGCTTCGCGGATATTGTAAATACGAGCCAGCATTTTCTTGCGCGGATCAGGGTCTATCGATAACTTTTCCTTGCCGGCATTTTTCTTCTCGCCCATTTTCTCGTCCGACACGGTTTTTAACGAGCCCATCATTTTAGCCAAAACTTTTTCATAACCATCGGACTTCTTTACGGAGTTTTTGCCGGTTTTGTCCATATCCAGGGCATGGTAAAGATTAATGGCGCCGGAAGAAATCGCCGCGCGAAACTCGAATCCCTCGGGAATTTCCGCGCGCAGGCGGGTAAAAAGTCCGGCACTCGGCTTTTCTGCCGGCTCGCCGGCCGATTTCGCTTCTATTTCGTAAAGCTTATATAAAACTTTATCGTCATTCAAATCAACCAGCTGAGCCGCTTCTCTTTTTCCGTAAACTTCTTTTTCCACCATCGCGGCCAGCTCCTCCAAATCGCCATCCTTAACCAACTCCTCCCCGACAACTATCAAACTGAATTCATCGCCGCTGTCATGAATCGGAATAATTTTTAAGCGGCGGGTATCCGCCCAAACAGTCAGCTCGCGGCTGTTCAAAACATCCACTGCCAGATTCAAATATTCATTACCGACGCTATGGTCATTCAAATCATTGACGGCCTTGAGTCCGTTAAGATCCATATTGACCATCGCGATGCGCTTTAAATTTTCCGCGCTCTTTTTTTCATTATCAAGCAGACGGTCGATCTCGTTCATGATTACCATTTTCCCATACTCGCCATTAAGCATGCCGAAACCGTCGATATAGCTTTCCCGCACCCGTTTGGCTTGGATTTCCACTTCGCGGTTGATATCCGCCTTGCCTAATTTTCCTTTTTCTTGATACCCGAACCAGCGCTTGGCATCATCCATCATCGTATCTTTTAAATTCGAAGGGAAACTGGCGACCAATTTATCCAGCAGATTTCTGGTTTCCATGTTTTCCATGTCAGCGGCGATTTCTTTTTCATATTCGATTTTTTTCGCCGAAGCCAATTCATAAACCTCCTTGGCCGACATTTCTTTTTCCGGCCTTACTTCCGCGCCGGCGTTAAAGATATTTTCTCCGAAATTTTTCATATTATTAAAATAGGCAGCTTCTAAATAAGCTGCCCAATTATAAATTATCGGCCTGATTTCTTTTTTGCCGCCAGCGCGTTTTTAAAAATTCTGTTTACTCTTTTCTGCATCCCTTTTGGGCTGCTTTCGGACTTAAAAATTTCCAAATGCATGCAGCTTGGCGGTTCTCCCATCAGATCCGGACCTTTTGGCTGGAATTTTTCGGTCAACCTCGATGATTGCAGAGTCGGTTTTTTTCTTTGCATAATTCTTAAAAAATTGGGCGGCCTAAGCGGCGGTCTTATCGCGACAGCGGTATTCATATAGGCTCCTTAAATTATAGGAAAAAAACAAGGTTTAAGCAAGGAAAATTAGGATATTGGGGCGCGAGAGATTAGCGAAAAAATGCGGCAAAATTTAATGAACGAGCTCCGAACTTGTTTCCCGAAAGGGAAATTTATACTACGACCTTAATACAAAATTAAAATTGTGTCAAGCGACGAATCATTAAAAAAGAGCTGCAATTAATACAGCCCTTAATTCAAGCGAGGAGATCAATATCTCTCCCTTTTTCGCCGAAAGGATTAGGCGGCGGCAGTTTGACAGTCGGCAAATCCGGCTTTTCCCTTTTTTTATTTTTTTTCTTTTCCGGTTCTTCTTTTTTACAGTTAAGCGGCGGAATTTTCGCTTTCGGCTCAATCGGCCGCACTTGTTCCGGATTCGGAAAAGGATTATCAATGTTGAACGGCGAATTGGTTCTCATATTTTTCCTCCTTATTTAAATTCCCCTCCGCGGGAGGGGTGCCGAGCCCGGCGAGGCGGGGTGGGTTACCGATAAAATTATAATCGCGCTTTCGCGCTTATTTGAATTCTAAATTCGAATCCGCCTTTAATTTCTGCCAGGGCGTGAAAGTTTTTTTCCGCGCCCGGAAATATCCGGCCGCGGCAATCATCGCCGCGTTATCGGTAGTATATTCCAGGGGCGGAATATGGCAAGCCACGCCGATCTTCGCCACCGCGTTCTGAAATTCTTCGCGCAAAACCAGATTGGCGGAAACGCCGCCGGAAAGCATCATTGTTTTGACATTATATTTTCGCGCCGCCTTAATCGCCTTGCCCACCAAGGTTTCGACCACGGCGCGCTCGAATTCGCGGCAATATTCCGGAACCCTCTTACGCCAATCTTTATCTTTCTGAATTTTATAAAGCAGGGCGGTTTTCAAGCCGGAAAAAGAAAAATCAAAATTGGGATCATTTAACATCGGCCGCGGCAGAATAATTTCGCCAGTTCCCTTGAATTCTGCGGCCATTTTTGAAACTGCCGGCCCGCCCGGATAACCCAAACCCAAAAGTTTGGCCGCCTTGTCAAAAGCTTCGCCGGCCGCGTCGTCGCGCGTTTCGCCGATGGTCTGAAATTTTCCGTGGCCCTTCATTAATATCAGCATGGTATGCCCGCCGGAAACCGTCAAAATCAGAGCCGGAAATTTTATCTTTTCCTTGCCGATGAAATTAGCATAAACATGTCCTTCAATGTGATTAACCGCCACTACTGGCAACTGCCAAACACAAGCCAATGTCTTAGCGGTTTCTACGCCGACAATCAAAGACGTGATCAATCCCGGCCCGGTGGTCACCGCAATTGCATCAATTTTTTTAAGTCCCCTCCTTGGGAGGGGTGGCTCGCGCCGCGCAATACGGGGAGAATATATTCCCGACTTTTCTATCGTCTCATTTATCACCGGCAAGATATTCAAAATATGCTCCCGAGCGGCGATTTCCGGCACCACGCCGTGATATTTTTTATGTATCTCTATCTGCGAAGAAACAACATTAGACAAAATTCTAACGCTATCGCCCTTGCCCTCTATAACGCTGGCAGCCGTTTCGTCGCAAGAAGTTTCTATGCCTAAAACTATCATAATATAATGCTAATCTCGCGAATGATGCGAATTTCGCGAATATCAAGAGCTTGCTTGACTTATCTTAATTTATAGTTTATATTATTATCATAGTTTACGAAAAAAATCCAGCTTCGCGCTGAATTTTATTTTACCGAATTGATCAAAATCAATTCGTAATTCTTAATTCTTAATTTTTAATTGATTTATGGTCCCTTCGTCTATCGGTTAGTGCCGACGCAAGGTCGGCATCCCGACTTTACGTCGGGAGACACCTTTTATAAAAATGGCTTATACTTATATACTTAAAACAGCCAAAGGAACTTATTACATCGGAAGCACCGAAGACATTAAGGAAAGGTTAAAAATGCATCGCTTTGGCAAAGTTAAAAGCACTAAAGATAAGTTGCCCGTAGAATTAGTTTTTCAAGAATATCACGAGACTCGCGCAGAGGCCCAAAAAAAAGAATATAAAATAAAAAGTTGGAAAAGCAGAAAGATGATTGAAATTTTAATTAGCACCATGGTCCCTTCGTCTATCGGTTAGGACACCAGGTTTTCATCCTGGTAAGAGGGGTTCGACTCCCCTAGGGACTACGTATATAAAAATGACTGATAATATCAGTCATTTTTATTTTTATCATTTCAAAAAAATTTTACCTTACAACAAGGCCGCCGTGATATTTAAGTTCGTAAACTTTTTTATTTTTAAAATAAATAATTTCTTCTCCAAAAAAATCATCAACATTACCGCTACTTTTATTTTTATATTTAAAATCGCCTAATTTATAATTCTCCGGCCCTCTAAAAATATTTTTAACACTAACTTTTTTTAAGCATTTTTTTAAAAATACATAAATTTCTTTTACTGAAATATCGCTTTTAAAGCATCTACCTGAGTAATTCATTGCCCAAATAGATTTTTTGTCATAAAAAACTACTTCCTGCCCAATAAATTTATTTGAGCCATAATATCGATCACGATAAAAAAAATTTCCCCTTTTAAAGGTTAGCTCTTTAGCCCCATCGGCAAGTCTTTTTTCGCCAAATTCACCATTTGAGGCATAAGTATTTTTTTTAGCTTTTACTAAAAATTTCTTTAAGTTTTTCATATTTTATAAATATTATATCTGAAAAAAGAAAAACTGTCACCACCCAAAATGGACGATGACAGTAATATTAGTGTTTGTAAAAACCTTTGACAGGAATCCCATATTCACCGCAAATTCTTCTTGCTTTTTTCTCCACCTCTCCCCAATTAATTGAGTTTGGTGAAAAGGCAACGCCAGCCTTTAGAAAAGCTTTCAATGTCCTTTCCCGATTAACTTTGTTAAGATTTAACGTCTCAAACATTACAAAATCAACTTTACCTTCCAAGGCTTTAACAATTTCTTCTATCTGTGTTATCCCGGGAAGCATAGGGCCAATGAACGCATAGGTTCGTATTCCGTTTTCTTTCAAAACCCTTAGAGCGTTAACCCTCTTTAAGGGGATGGACGCTCCTGGCTCAAAAATCCTTGAAATACCCTCGCCGAGAGATGTAATGGTTAAACCAACCTCGCAATCCTCAATTTTTTTAAGAACATCAATGTCTCTAACTACCAAATCCGACTTAGTCAAAACTGAAACGGGAAATCCTTTTCCACCCAAAACCTCAAGTATTTGACGAGTGAGGCGATATTTATTTTCGATTGGTTGATATGAATCAGTTACGCTCCCAATCAAAATGTCTCCCCTCTTCTTTTTTGAAGTAATCTGCTTTTTAAGAACTTCAACAGAATTAACTCTCACGTCAAGAAAATCACCCCAGTCCTCATCGGTGTGACCAGTAAAACGCTTCATGAAAGACGCGTAACAATAAACACAATTATGCGTGCACCCGATATAAGGATTTATGCAGTATTCAACTTCCGGTAAATTACTTTTAGTCAAAATACTTTTGCATTGCACTTCTTTTATTATCATACTGGCGTATTCTCCTTTAAATAAGATATTATTCGACAAACATTTTTGCACTCACCATAGCCAAGTTTGTTTTTAGCTCTTTCTATGATACCGCCAAAATCGTCCTGGGGCAATTTCCCCAATTTAAACCCGCGTAGCGGACGGCTATTCCCATCTAACGCCCAACCGCAAGCAATAACTATTCCGTCTGGCAATATGCCAATGGATTTATTCGCCGCATGACACCGATATTGGCCTCTCAAAATCCTGAGTGAGTGCTGGAAAGCTATCTCAGTAAAACCTTTAAAGGAATCCAGAAAATCCATCGTTCTTAAAAGTTCTTCTTCCGAAAGCTCCAATTCCGATAAATTAGAACCTCTGCCAACAAGATAATAACGCAGAATGTTCCACTTGGGAACCTTTTTTTCGCACAGCAACTCATAAACCGCCAACAAATTTTCTTTCTTCACTGTTTCCGGATAAAGGGTTGTTACTCCTGAGCAAAAAATTCCCTCTTTGGCCATTTTTTCAAGAACTGCTATTGCAGAAATATTGAATCCTGCTGGTCGAAATTTGTTTAGCGTGCCCGGCGGATTATCAATACTCACCTCAACCTTACCAACTTTTTTAACGAGTGAGAGCTTCCTCTGAGTAAAATCAACGCCGGTCATGCTAACGTCAATCATTTCCTTTGGCAAAAGCTTTGTCGCCTCCTCGACAATAGAAAAATCATCAGAATAAAAAAGAGGATCTCCTCCTGAAAAATCAATTTTTACATTATTGGAAGCTAAAATTCTTAAAACATCCATTTTTTCATCAAAATTCAATAATTTGGTTTGGTGAGTTATGTTTTTGCTTCCAACTGCCGACATACAACAAAAAGAACAATTCCACGGACAAACATTGGTTAAATTCCAAATTGCATACATATATGCCTCCCAGTGTTAAGGTTTTAAATTGTAAAGAACTTTTCATTATAAAACAAAATTTTTATTATATCAACGACTTAAGGATTGGAAAAACTATGACGAGCCGTATAAAATAGCTTTATATTGGCTATTATAGGGTGTAAATTCTCAATACAGTAGTCTACTAATTTAAAAACTCGGCCTTTCGCCGAGTTTTTAAATTAGTCATCCTCTAGTTTAGGAGTCGAACTGGTTGCGAGCGAGACAACGTTCGCGAGGGAACGAGCGAACGGCAGTCGAGCGACGCCAGACGCGACCAACGGGAGCGTTTGGCGGCAACCCAGGACAAAGGAGTGAGGCGGTTTCCGCCACCGAGCGACTGCGACGACTCCCATAGGGACTACTAATATAAAAAAACTGACTAAAAAGTCAATATTTTTTTATAGAAATGCTCTAAATTTTCTCAAACTATTTCGTAAATCTTAAGGTTTCTACTATCGCTTTCATCATCGCGTCTTGATTTTTTATATCACTTAATACATCCATAGCGCCAAAACCAAAAACCTTATCCCCCTTTTTAATGTTATAACCATAAAGTCCCATAACCGATGTTTCGGCAAACGCTCCATCGCTTGTAGGAATGCTTATTTCTATAAATTTTTCATGGTCAGTTGCGGCTTGCTCGACAGCTTTTAGCAACCAGTCTCTTGCTGAAGAATTATCAATTTGCACTTGCAAAGCCACTGGAGAGTTAAGAGGATCGTTATCATTAGTGGGTCTTATCATTAGCTGCCCGCCATTCTCCAATGATCCGTCATCGGCAGAAAGAATTATTGACCAAGTTTTTGGCGCGCTAATTTTAAAACCATACTGTTTATTTTCGTAAATTTGCCAATTGCTTTTATCTATTGCAACAGCATCTATCTCTGAAAAGCTTGGATGGACTATACCAGTTAGCTCTGAAGTTAGGGCGGTTGCGGCGGACGAGCTGCTTTTTTCTTCAATTTTTTGAATTAATTCATTTTTTTGGGGAATATTTTTTGGCTGGCGCTCTTTGTAGACAAACAGGCTCGCTAAAATCAATAGACTGATAAAGATTAAAAATGCTGTTTTCTTCATAAAATAAAATTATTTTAATTTTCTATAAATTTAAAAGTTTGGCGCAGCGTTAAATAATTAAACGCCGCGCCAAAAATGATTGATTACTTTTGTCACCGAACATGGTAGACGGTATATCCAGTGCCGCTGGCGCCAGAGTTTGGACCAGTAAATTTGGCAAAGTCGGCAAAAGTTATAGTATGCATACCTACTGTATAGGCTTTTACATAATTGCAATAGATCCATTTCATGCTGGTAGCATCCTTGCTTATAACGATGGCTGTATGCGGCCCGGTTTCATATCCCCCGATAGACAACCGACATCTCCAGCGCATCTGTATAATATCCATACTGTTTATGTCTGAAGGCGCAGCTGAACCGCGGCTAATGATATTACCGCAAGGATCATTGCCCCAACTGCAATCACCTGATTGGGTGCCAGGAACCGTTATGCCGCTGGCGGCAAAAACAACTTTTTGAACCCATGGCTTGCATTGCAATTTGCTCGCGCTAAAATCTTTGCCGTCATCATACAACGCGACACTAAAAAGCTTTAAATCCTTCGCCGATTGTGACAAAGCATTCCAAGCCTGCATAGCTGGCGTTATCGTGCAGCCAGAAACACTTGCAACAGCTTCGGTTTTCGACAATGATTCCTTGCTGCTATTTACAGAATAATTGCCGTTTCCGCATCCGAAAATAGCAACCGCCAAAACAAGAGACAGAAATAGATTAGTTTTCATAGCTAATCCTCCTTTGGTTTAGATAGTTTAGTTTTCTGACAATAGTAATCAATTTTAAAAAGGACGATACTAAAAGAACAAATAAATCAACACCTAACTCAAATCCATTTTTCTTCTCCCTGTTAAGATTATACGATTTATTGTTAACTATTAACAGGGTAGCAAAAAAAAACGATATTCTTCAAATTTTTCAATAATTTCAGCCTAAAATTTTACTGGCGCAAGCAACTTCCACTTTCGAATATCCTGGATTATGGGGTGTAAATTCTCAATACAGTAGTCTACTAATTTAAAAACTCGGCCTTTCGCCGAGTTTTTAAATTAGTCATCTTCTATCGCGGGAGCCGAACTGGTTGCGAGCGAGACAACGTTCGCGAGGGAACGATCGAACGGCAGTCGAGCGACGCCAGACGCGACCAACGGGAGCGTTTGGCGGCAACCCAGGACAAAGGAGTGAGGCGGTTTCCGCCGCCGAGCGACTGCGACTACTAACATTTTCCACCATCTGTTGTATTATATAGAGGCAAGAGCACTTCTTGCCTCTATTTTTTAAAAAATTAACGCAAAAAATATGAACAACATTAAATCAAAAGCAATCGTCACTGTTGTGGATTTTATTTATTTAATTTTTAGCTTAGGCGTATTTTTTATCGCCTATGAGTATTTTCACGATATTTTTACCGATTTTTCAAGATTTCAAATGACGCATTCTTTTTCAAAAAATTATATCGACTTAATAGCAATTATTGCTTGGATTGTTTTTTCTTGGATTGTTGTAAAGTATAACAAAAAAGTCTTTTTGGAAACAAAAAAATCTAACATTTAATAAATAAGAGTTGCTTCCATTTCCGAATATCTTGGATAATGGGGTGTAAATTCTCAATACAGTGGTCTATGGATATAAAAAAAGACTGACATTTTGCCGGTCTTTTTTTACGCTTTCGTCAACTATTTTGTAAACCTGAAAGTTTCAATTATTGCCTTCATCATCGCATACTGATCAAGTAAGTTACTGGTCAAATCTATGGCACCAAAAGCGAAAATTTCGTTACCCTTCCTGATGTAAGCACCATAAATTCCGTGAGACAAGCCGACAAAGGCTCCATCACTCGTAGGAATGTTTATTTCCATTATTTGCTCGGGTTTATCTTTCGCTTCCTGATGATATTTTTCAAGCCAAACTTTCGGCGATGAAGTGTCATAAAGAATGCCAATGGCTGTAGGGGCGTTAAATTTTCCGTCGCTATTTGGCATTATCAACAACTCAGTGCCATTTAAAAGATCAAGTTTCCCGCTAAAACTCCATCCCGCTGGAGCGCTGATTTCAAAACCGTATTTTTTATCCTTATAAGTCTGCCAATTATTATTGTTGATTTTTACGGAATTTATTTCAGCAAAGGTCGGATATACTAAATTTGAAGACGAAGACGCTGTCGTCTCCGAATTTGAACTGCTAGCAACATTATCCTGATTGTTAATTAGAGGGCTCGAAGAAGCAATTTTATTGACCTGATTTATTCCAATTTTTTGATAACTTTTTTTTGATTGATGCTCTTTTAAAACAACTACACCGATTACGATAAGCAAAATAACTACCAGCCAGATTAAGATTGTTTTTTTCTTCATATAAATATTAAAATTATTTAAATTTAAAAAATTGGAATGGTATTTATTGCTAAACACCATTCCAGCTAATTAATTACCATTGTCATTGAATCTGATAAACGGAGAAACCTAATTGGGGATAATTCACCGTGGCAGTGGTAAATAATTTGAAGTCCGCGTAGGTCACTTTATGAACACTCACCGTATACTTCGGACTAAAATTACAATCAATCCATATCATATAATTTTTAGTGTCATCTATATAGCCGCTCGTATTACTTACAACAATGGCGGTATGCGGACCTGGGGCGCCCAAGGATCCGCTGGCTAACCTCGGCGTCCACCACATTTGAATTATTTGGCCAGGAACAACCCAGGGAAGCGACGAAGAATTACTATAAAGCTTCACGATCTGGTTGTTGAAGCAAGTGGCACTGTTCCAGGAAAAATAGTTGGGATTGCCCGAAGTATTTGATCCGATTGTAAGACCGCTGGCCGGTAAAACAACATATGATTGCACCCACGGCTTACATTCCACAGGCGGAATATATCGGCTGTAATTACAACCATTCATAGTTTGCGCAACGGCCAAAATCTTCGTGTTTTTTTGTGTTTGCGACAAGGCATTCCAAGCCTGTATGGTTGGCGTTATTGTGCAAGTGGTGGCAACTGCCGCAACTGCGGTTTTGGCCAACGGTTCCGATGATTGTTTGTTGCTATTCAAGGAATAATTGCTATTTCCACATCCGAAAATAGCAGCCGACAAGGCGATGGACAGAAATAGATTGGTTTTCATAACCAATTCTCCTTTGGTTTAAAATATTTTGGTTTTCTGACAATAGTAATCAATTTTGAAAAGAACAAGCGCAAAAGAACGGAAATCAACTGGTATTCGCTTTCATCTCAATCTCCCTGTTAAGATTATACGATTTATTGTTAACTATTAACAGGGTAGCAAAAAAAAACGATATTCGTCAAATTTCTCAATAATTTCAGCCTAAAATTTTGCTGGCGCAAGCAACTTCTACTTTCGAATATCTTGGATTATGGGGTGTAAATTCTCAATACAGTGGTCTACGGATAAAAATACTCGGCAATTTGCCGAGTATTTTATTTTTGACCAGACTATAAAAATTATAATTACAGATTGGCTAAAAATTTAAAACTGCTAAATATCTGATCGCTAATTTCAGGATAAGCTACTGCAATAATAAATAACACTCCTTGCTTCTCGACCACCGCAAATCTCTCATTTTCGTTTTTATCAGAACCCATATGAGAAACTATCGTCATTTCATTGCCATTAACAACCAATTTTTTTTCTATTTTAGTGCCTGAATTTTTTAAATATTGTTCAACGCTAATTCCAGGATTAACTGAAACATCAATATCCCACGGCCCACCATTAGGCTCCCTAAAAGAAACAGATTCCTGATTGAAATCATCAACATTAAGATATGAAAAGTAGTTGATTGAATAATGATACTTCTCATTAAAATAAACTCCGGTGCTACTGGCCGCTTTTCCATCACCCGTCTTGCAATTTGGACAATCACAAACAACTTGCTTGCTTGATAATTGACAAATCGAAATTTCTTGGCGTAATTTTCTTTCTATTAAGTAGCCCCTTGTAATAAAACCAAGTGAGGCTAAGATAACTACAACCACCGCTAAAATATAAATTTTTTTCATACTAAGAGCTATATTAATTTATTTTAAATTTTAAAAATTGGTGCAGCGTTTATGGATTAAACGTCGCACCAAAAATGATTGACTACTTTTATCACTGAATGTGATAGACAGTATATCCCGTCCCAGGAGCTCCTGAATTAGGCCCTGTGTATGCAGAAAAGTTGGCAAAAGTTACCGTATGTATACCAACTAAACAACAGCCAAGATAATTGCAATCTATCCATTGCATGCTGGTAGCATCTTTACTTATTACAATGGCCGTGTGCGGTCCAGTTGAGTATCCTCCACCTTTTTTAGGACATCTCCACCACATTTGTATAATATCCATACCGTTAACGCTTGCGGGGGAAATTGAACCCCTACTTACAATGTTTGGGCAAGGATATGAACCCCAAGAACGATCGCCATTTGTATTGGCGGGAAGTCTTATTCCGCTTGCCACAAAAACAACATTCGACACCCACTGCTTACATTCAATGTCAGCCGCGCAAAAATTCTTCCCGTTATCATATAACGCGACACTAAAAAGCTTTAAATCCTTCGCCGATTGTGACAAAGCATTCCAAGCCTGCATAGCTGGCGTTATCGTGCAGCCAGAAACACTTGCAACAGCTTCGGTTTTCGACAATGATTCCTTGCTGCTATTTACAGAATAATTGCCGTTTCCGCATCCGAAAATAGCAACCGCCAAAACAAGAGACAGAAATAGATTAGTTTTCATAGCTAATCCTCCTTTGGTTTAGATAGTTTAGTTTTCTGACAATAGTAATCAATTTTAAAAAGGACGATACTAAAAGAACAAATAAATCAACACCTAACTCAAATCCATTTTTCTTCTCCCTGTTAAGATTATACGATTTATTGTTAACTATTAACAGGGTAGCAAAAAAAAACGATATTCTTCAAATTTTTCAATAATTTCAGCCTAAAATTTTACTGGCGCAAGCAACTTCCACTTTCGAATATCCTGGATTATGGGGTGTAAATTCTCAATACAGTAGTCTACTAATTTAAAAACTCGGCCTTTCGCCGAGTTTTTAAATTAGTCATCCTCTAGTTTGGGAATCGAACTGGTTGCGAGCGAGGCGGCTTTTGCGCCGATTCCCAGCTGCGATCAAGCCGCCCGGGCGCTTATACTTTTGCTCCTTTAATAATTTTGTGATATTTTTAAATAAAGCCTAAAATTAAATTGATAATCTATGGATAGCGGCAAACCGGAGATTGCGATAGAGCATTACAAATATCTGGACGGATTAAGAGGGGTGGCGGCTTTATTGGTTCTGTCCGTCCATCTGCCGTTGCTGGTGGATCTTTTTAACGGAAAAGGTTTTGGTTTTGGCGTTTACGGAGTTAAGCTGTTTTATATTTTGAGCGCTTTAACTTTATTTTTAAGCTCATCTCAAAGATTCGCCTCAGAGAGCAAAGCATCCCTTAAATTTTTCTTGCGCCGTTTTTTTCGGATTGCTCCGCTGTTTTATGCCGCTGTAATTGTTTCGTGGCTGTATGTAGGGGGAGTGGGAAATAGATTGCCGGTCCAAGGAATTACCATAAGCAATATAGTGTCTCATTTTCTGTTTCTTTTTGGTTTCAATAAATATTGGATAGACAGCGTTGTCGGAGTTGAGTGGTCAATTTTCTGCGAGGTTTGTTTTTATCTTTCTTTGCCATTATTATTCAGGCATATCAAAAACAAGAAAGGGGCCGTTAAGCTGGCCGTAATTTCCATTCTGATAGCCTTTGTTTTTAAAAAGCTTATTTCATTCTTTTTTCCCGGCGATGCTTTGATGCACGAATGGTCAACGTTTTTCATATTAAGCAATTATTTTTATTTTACCTTTGGAATTATCCTGTTTTTTTTATTTAAAGAGAATAAGCAATATAATCATAAGGCGCTAATCAGCGGCTGGTGCGTTTGTATTTTTTCAATATTTTTAATATCGGCTCTGCCGGCTTATGCTGCGGCGCTCATGGCTTTGCCGCTATCCCTGCTTGTTCTTTTAACGCGCTACGATTTTCCGCTAGCCCGTCTTTTAAATAACCAAGCGACCAGATTTGTTGGAAAAATAAGCTACTCAATGTATTTAACGCATTATATGGTGTTAACATTATTGGCCAAATCAATTATAAACCCTAATTTAACATTTTTTAATCAAAATATCGGCACAAGAATGGCGGGAATTTTCGGAGCGTTGATTATTGTTATAGCGATTTCCGCGATTTCGTATGAATTGATAGAAAAACCGGGGATAAGCTTGGGGAAAAATTTGATAAAAAAAATATCAAATTAAACCCAAGTGTAAAAAAAATCGCCTGGCGCGTGGCAAGCAGTAAAAAAGAATACTCAAAAAGCTGAAAACAAAAACCCGGCCTTGCGCCGGATTTTTTATTTAAAATCTTCTGATAATCTATTCTCCTGTTGCTTCCTTATATTTCTTATTCAGCGCATCCCAGTTAAGATTCTTGAAGAAATCGTTGATATAGGATTTGCGATCCGAGCCGTAATCAATGAAGTAGGCGTGCTCGTAGGCGTCAAAAACTAAAATCGGCTCGCAACCCCAGACGCCGCCCTGATTATGGGCATCGGCCATATAGATATTTATTTTTTTGGTGTTGTTGTTCCAAGCCAAGACCAGCCAGCCACGGGCGGCCAGACAGGAAACCTTGAAATACCGTTCGAAATTGGCATAGCTTTCCCATTTCTCCTCGATGGCTTTTTTCAGTTCTCCGCCCGGCACGCCGTCGCCGCCCAAAGCGTCGAAATAATGCTCATGCAGATAGACCGCGTTGACCGCGAAAGTTTCGGCATCGCGCAAAGAACGCAGGTCGTGAAAAGTCGGATTAACGGTTTCCACGTCGCCGCCGCCCAAAGCATAAACGCGTAATTTTTCGCCAATCTCATTGGCCTTATTGACATAACCTTTATAGAGTTTGTTGTAATGAATGTCCAAAGTCTTTTGAGAAATTCCCGTCACTTTGGAAAAATTATATTCTTTTGGAGACATAAATTTTTATGCTTTTTGTCATTCTGGGCGCCGCGCGAAGCCTGCCTGCCGGCAGGCAGGGATCTATTTCGCAGGAAGCTCAAATTTTTTCGACAAAAATTTTCAGAGTTGAAATGCGAACTTCGCTGATAATAGATCCTTCACTCCGCTACGCTCCGTTCAGGATGACAAAAATAAATTATTTCTCAAATTTTTTCTTCATCTCTTCGTCCAGAGCGATATGATCTTTTTCCACATTCATGATTGCCTCGAAAACTTCTCTGATGCGGGCTTCGGTGGCTTCGGTCAAGGCGCGGGCATAGAAAGCCACAGCGCGGACTTCCCGCTGATAGGATTGCTCGATACAGTCGGCCGGATCAGCCGGGCATTCCTCTTTAAATTCCGAGGCGCTTTCCATTTTAAGTAATTTACGAAAAATCGAAGCGTGTTCGCGCTCGACCTTGGCCAAGCCTTTGAACATCTTGGATGCTTCCTTGTTGGTCAATTTATCGGCGGCGCAAAAATAGAAAGCAGTATTGGATAATTCCAGCTGCATTGCTTCTTCCAAATTCTTCCGGCTCTTTTCGCTCAATATAACACCGGCATTGACATCTTCCCAGTCATGGGCAAATTTTAAATATCTGGCCGTGACGCCGCAAAAAGGACAGGACGCCGGCATGGCTCTGCCCAGATAAACTTCCCCGCAGATGCTGCAAACAAAAATTTTCATAGCAGATTAGTTATAAAGTTGCGGACTTTAAAATTTTATAACTTTTCACTTTATAACATTAAAACTTTCAACTCAACTTTTTCTTAAACCAATCCACCGACTTGATGGCAATCGGATCAACTTGATTAATTATGGCCAGATAAAAAGTGAGCCAGGAACCCAGCTGCAGCATTTCCGCCGCCTGACCCAATTTGGTTTTGCCGTTTAATTTTATGCTCAGAACGCTGATTTTATTTTTTCTGACTATTTCTTCCGTCAATCTTAAACGTTTGGCAACCCGCGGATGATAGAAATCGCTCTGCCAAAAAACATAAACTTGATTTTTCCGATTGCTCGCCGGATTGCTTAATCCTTCCAGCGCGTAATGGTTCATATCCGGCACGACCAGATAAGCGGAAAAATTTTTGCTGGTTTCGCAGAATTGATTGCGCAGGGCGTGCAAACTGCCTGCCAAAAATTCCGCGCCGACTAAAATTATTTCTTTGTTGGAAATTTTTTTGGCGATTTGCCGAGCGGCAATATCAAAACTCAAATTATTTTTTTCCAAGGCGGAAATAATCCGCGTAATTTCCTGCCGATCGATTTTTATCACGCCGACCTCAGCCAATAAAGCCAGCAAGGCGAAAATGGAATAACCCAAACCCAGCCGCGGCTGCCGCGACGGATTGTTTTGCGCCGGACTGAAAATAAAACCTGGCAAAGATTCTTTTTCCAGCAATGCCGCTAACTTATTTTTAACGCTCGCCTCTGTTAATCCGACGATTTTCGCGCCTCTTGCTTTAGCTTCGGCAAAAGTGCTCAATGGCTCTTCGGTATTGCCAGAATAGGAAGAAATTATATAAAGAGTATCGCGGTCGACATAAGCCGGAACTTGATAGCCGGGTTCAATCAAAATCGGCGCCCGAGCTTCATCTTTAAAAACCGCGGCGATAATCCGCGCGCCCAAATTCGAACCGCCCATGCCGCTCACCACCACGCGATTGATTTTTTTATAGCTCTCGGGCAATTTGAATTTTTTCGCCTGCGTCAGCGCATCCTCAATCTGCTGCGGCAAAAGCCGGATCGAATCGGCCACTTTTCCTTTATCCGAATTCTTCATTTGTTTGGTGTTTAGAATCAATATATCCATTATATCATAAAAATATAATTTGGGCGCAAGGCGCCGGGCTGCTGCTGATTGCCCGTGAATAAGAAATCCTTGAGCCCTGCGCCTTATGCCCCATACTAAATCATTGACTTCTCTGTAAAAAAAGGCCAAAATAATAGAAGCGACAATCAAATAACAAATAACCATATGTTCAATTTCCTACATACTTTTTCGCCCACGCCCATCCTCATTTCCTTTGGCTCATTGCGCGTCTATTGGTATGGCTTGTTTATCGTTCTGGGAGTCCTCGCCGCCCTGACCGTCTCGCTCAAGCTGGCCAAAAAATTCGGCTTATCGCCGAACAAGATTTTTGACTTGTCTTTTTGGATGATTATTGCCGGCATTGTCGGCGCCCGGATTTATCACGTCTTGCTGGAATGGAGTTATTACAGCCAGAATTATTGGAGTATTTTAAAAGTTTGGCAGGGCGGATTGGCGATTCACGGCGCTTTAATCGGCGGATTATTGGTGGTGATTTATTTTTGCTGGAAAGAAAAAGTTAATTTTTGGCTGATCGCGGCGATCTTCGCGCCCGGAGTCGTATTGGGCCAGGCGATCGGCCGCTGGGGAAATTATTTTAACCAGGAACTTTTCGGCAGGCCGACCAATCTGCCCTGGGGGATCCCGATTGATTTTATGAGCCGACCTGATCGTTATTTATCCTCGAATTATTTTCACCCGACTTTTCTTTATGAATCGCTTGGCGACCTGATGATATTCATTATTTTAATCTTGATCGTCAGGCAATTCCTTAAAAAGAAATCAACCAATTATAAAATCGTCATCTTGACTTATCTTGTTTTATACTCGGCCTTAAGATTTTCCACGGAGTTCTTGCGCACCGACACGACCGCTTATTTTTTCGGCTACCGCTGGCCGCAAGTGATCAGCCTGGCGATAATAATCATTTCGCTCATCATTTTATTCTTTCCCAAAAATAAAAGGGAGGAGGCGTTGAGATAACGCGCTCCTCCGGAAAAAACGTAGAGGGCATATACTTCGGCAAAAGCCCACCCCCCACATTTCGCAGAAGCCCAAGGAATCGAACCTTGAGCCCGAGGAAATGACTCCTCGGCCCGCACCTACCGCCTCTGCCTGAATTTTATGTCAGTATACCAGACAAATATTTACCGGTCAACCTCTTGCCTGACGCAAAAAATCTTGATAGATTATATTTTATAAATTTATTGTTAAAATTTTGATGTTAAAAAATTAATTCGAAATTCGCGCTTCGAAATTCGTAATTTGAGATGGCGGGTATCGTATATCGGTATTACCCCAGCTTTCCAAGCTGATGAGAGGGGTTCGACTCCCCTTACCCGCTCACATAAAACAAAAATCGGCTCTCTGGCCGTTTTTTGTTTTCATGAATGATAACACCAACCTAAGCCAAAATATCCGGCTTGCCAAAACAAAATTTTATCCTTATAATGAAACTATATTTAAAAAATTTCGTAATTAATTCATGGTTGATTTAAATAAAGAAAATATTGAGCCCTCGGACGAAGCCACCGAGCCGAAAGAGAAAAAAACCAAAGCCGGCGGAAAAAAATTATTCTTGAAAATTTTCCTCTCCGCGGTTGTTTTTTTATTGTTGATTTTTCTGCTTTTTTCCTGCCGCGGGCCGATTTCCGATCAAACCAATTATTTTATCGATCGAATCCCTTTGCTCGGGCAATTGCGGCACCTGGTCAACAGCTCCGACCGCCAGCTGAAAGACGAAGCGACCGGAAGGATAAATATCCTGCTCTTGGGAATTGGCGGAAAAAATCACGACGGCCCCTACCTGACCGACACCATTATGCTCGCCTCGCTTGATGTTACTGATAAAAAAATCGCTCTGCTCTCCATTCCCCGCGACCTTTCCATTCCGGTCGAAAATTCCGCTGATTGGACCAAAATAAATAATATCGACGCTTTTGCCGAGGCCAAAACACCCGGCTCGGGCGGCGTGGCTTCTTCCGAGGCCGTAGCCGATATTTTGGGCGTGCCGGTTGATTATTACGTTCGCGTCGACTTTGAAGCTTTCCAAAACATTATCGATAAAATCGGCGGCATCGACGTCAACGTGGAAAATACTTTGGATGATTACAGTTATCCGATCGACGGGCAGGAAGACAACCCTGATTACTACGCCCGCTTCGAGCATCTGCATGTCAATAAAGGCTGGCAGCATATGGATGGCAGTTTAGCTTTGAAATTCGCCCGCTCGCGCCACGGCGCCGGCGCCGAGGGTTCGGATTTTGCCCGCGCTCATCGCCAGCAACTGGTTTTACAGGCGGTTAAAGAAAAACTCCTTACTGCCAATGTCTTGCTTAATCCGGTTTTAATCACTGAAATCATCACGCAACTGGCCGAGCATGTCAGCACCAATCTCAAAGTCTGGGAAATCATCAAAGCCTGGTCGATGTTTAAAGATACCACGCGGGAGAATATCCTCACCAAGGTCATCGACAACAGTCCGGACGGTTTGCTTTACCAAAAAATCAATGAGCAAGGCGCTTACGTTCTGCTTCCCAAAAACGGCGACTTTTCCGAAATCCAATATCTGGCGCAAAATATTTTTACCCAAGTACCGCCGCAAACCAAGGCTGTCGTCGCCACCGACAGCGCCTCGCTGGAAATCTTGAACGGCACTTGGATCAACGGCCTGGCTCAGCGCGCCGCCATCGATATGGATAAATACGGCTTCAAAGTCGTCACGGTCGCCAATTCCAGCCGGCAGAATTTTGACAAGTCGATTATCTATGATTTAACCATGGGGCAAAAGATCAGCGCGCTTGCCGTGCTGAAAGAAAAAACCGGCGCCACCGTCACTTTTGATCTGCCCGATTGGCTGAAAACCGACTTATCCGCCGAACTGAATAAAATGGCTGACAAAGAAAAACCGGATTTCGTCCTCGTGCTCGGACAAGACGCCGATAAAACCAATTCGGGAACGGCGAATACGCAATAGCGCTCAATAAAAAAATGATTACACAAAGCAGGATAACGACTCCTGCTTTTTTAAAGGGCTGAATTTAATTTTAAATTTTGAATTTTTAAATAATTTTTTAATGCTAAAATTTTTAAAAATTGAAAAATTTAATCATTATTTGAAAATTCAAAATTGAAAATTTAAAACATCTGTTATTGTATTTCTCGACTCTTTCACCTATACTTGAAATATATGCCAAAAACTAAGAAAAAAATGCCCTTGGTCGTTATTTTCGGCCGGACTAATGTGGGCAAATCCACCCTGTTTAATACACTGGTGGAGAAAAAACAGGCGATTGTTTCCGACATCCCCGGCACGACCCGCGACAGCAACGCCAATGTCGTCCGCTGGGGCGGTTTTGCTTTTCAATTGATCGACACTGGCGGAATCATCAATCCTGACCAGCAGGTTCTCTTCAAGAAACCGAAAGGCGGCAAGGAAACAAAAACAGTCGAGGAAATAAATATCAAGGTTCAGAAGCAGGCGGTTAATTATCTAAAGACCGCCGACCTGGTACTTTTTGTCGTTGATAATAAAATCGGGGTGATGCCGGCCGACCGGCAGATGGTTACCGTGCTGCGGAAAAATTTAACCGGCAAAATCGAAGATAAGATGTTTTTAATCGCCAACAAAGTCGATTCGCAGGCGCAAGCGGCGGACGCGGCTGAATTCAATAAGCTCGGCCTGGGCGAACCGATTCATATTTCCGCCGTTACCGGTTCAGGCACGGGCGATCTCTTGGACTTGATCGTCAAATTTTTAAAAAAGAAAAAATTATCGGTCAAAGATGTGGCGGATGAGGAGGAAAAAATTTCCGTCTGCATGCTGGGCAAGCCGAACGTCGGCAAATCATCCTTGTTGAATTCGCTTTTAGGTTATGAAAAAGTAATCGTCTCGCCGATCCCGCACACCACCCGCGAACCGCAGAATACCGAGCTGGAATATCTTGGCCGCAAGATAGTCTTGATCGATACGGCGGGGATAGCCCATCACACGGACAAAGCCGAAGGCCTGGAAAGATACGGCGTGGAAAAATCATTAGGCGCGTTAAGGCGGGCGGATATCACGCTTTTGGTTTTGGATATCAACGAAGTCTTGACCCATCAAGACGCCAGATTAGTGGAAGAAATCGTCGACGCCGGAAAAAGCCTGATCATCATCGCCAATAAATGGGATTTGGTCAAAGAAAGAGATACTAAAAAATTCACCGCCATAATCCGCGACCATTTTTCTTTTGCCAATTGGGCGCCGATCCAATTCACTTCGGCCAAGACCGGCGAAAAAGTGCAAAAAATATTCGATTTGATTTTGGAATTGGACGCGGCGAGAAAAATAAAATTATCCGATTCGCAATTGTCTCATTTTTTATCCAAAATTGTCAAAATCCATCGGCCGGCCAAAGGTTCGGGCACGCGGCCGCCGCATATCTATGAACTCAAGCAGGAAGATACTAATCCGCCAGCTTTCGCCGTCCGCATCGGCCCTGACGATAATCTGCATTTTTCTTACACTCGTTTTATCATCAATCAATTGCGCGAAAAATACGGCTTCAACGGCGTACCGATAAAAATTTACATCGAGAACAAGCCGAAAGTCCACGGCCAGATGGGCCTGCCCGGCCGCAAGCGCGCCATCCCCGGCCGCCCGCCGGCCGTGCCGAGAAGATATCGCGCCGCGAGAAGAAAATAATTACAAATTTATAATTTGTAATCTGTAATTCAATATGAAAATAATAGTTGGTTTAGGAAACCCCGGGGAAGAATATAATAATACCCGCCACAATGCCGGTTTTATGCTGATTGATAAATTGGCCGCCGAGGCCGGAGCCGTTTGGCAATTCAATAAGCGCTTCAAGGCGGAAATCGCCGAAAGCCGCGGCGTTTTTTTCGTGAAACCGCAAACCTTTATGAATGAATCGGGTGTGGCGGTCGCCGCCGTTCTCTCTTATTATAAATTACTGCCAAAAACTTTGGGAATCTTAAAAACCAAAGGTGCGGATCTTTCCCAAATCCTCACTGTCGCCCACGACGATCTGGATATCGATTTCGGCGCCTATAAAATTTCTACTGATTCGCGTTCAGCCGGACATAAAGGAGTTCAATCGATCATCAACCATCTCAAAACCAAAAATTTCCAGCGTATCCGCCTCGGCATCAAGCCAGAAGAAAAAGGCCAAATTCCCGCCGACAAATTCGTCCTGATGAAATTCAATGCGGAAGAAAAAAATAAACTCAACGAGGTAATAAAAAATATAAAAATATAAATCAACTTCCTTTTTATACAAAAAAACCGGCCTCAAGCCGGATTTTTATTTAAAATAATAATTCGTAATTCTTAATTTGTAATTTTTAATTTCCGAAGTCTGCCGTTCACAATTCTGCTTAAAAGCAAGGTTGCCCTTTTTAAAGCTAAGTCGAATCAAGGAGGGGCGATCCAGCAAAGCTACTTTCAAGCAGAATTCCAAACGCCAGGCCCCTCCAGGCTGTCGTAAAATTATGATACAATAATAGCATTCGCTTTGCCGCTTGCTTTACGGCTGATAGATGAACAAGGAGGAATACATCTATTAACCGATAAAACAGGCAGCAAACCGAATGCTAAAAAATTTTGATGTGCTGTTAGTTGTATTATATTAACATAGTAAAAAATCCCGTCAAGGGCATAAAGTTTATTGCGATATTATTTATAATATTAGCCAAATATTATGAGTTTCTCGGATAAAAATTATCTGGTCGCTCTAAGTTATTTCCGCAAATTCGGCCCGGTAAGTTTGAAAAAGTTGAAAAATTATTTTCCGTCTTGGCAAAATATTTTTTCAGCGCCGGAGGAGGAAATTATCCGCTCAGGTATTGAGGAAAAAATAGCTTTAGAATTTCAAGCGGCCAGAAAAAATATCATCCCGGAAAGGATTGCCGAGGATTTGGCGCGCGAAAATATCAAGACCATCTCACTGGAAGAAGACGGTTATCCGGAATTGCTTAAAGAAATTTTTTACCCGCCTTTTTTATTATTTTACAAAGGTAATCTGTCGATTAACGGTTTAAAAGCTTTGGCCGTGGTCGGCGCGCGCAAATGCACATATTACGGCCAACAGGCTGTTGAAAAAATAATCCCGCCGCTGGTCGCCCAAAAAATATTGATAACGAGCGGCTTGGCCATCGGCATTGATTCTCTGGCGCAGCTGGAAACAGTAAAAGCCGGCGGCAGAACTGTGGCCGTACTCGGCTCGGGAATTGATAAGCAAAGTATTTATCCGGCGCAAAATTTGCTACTGGCGGAACAGATTATCGCCTCGGGCGGAGCGATCATTTCCGAATTTCCACCCGGTACTCCGCCGCTAAAACAGAACTTTCCCCAACGCAATCGGATTATCGCCGGACTTGCCCAAGCGACGCTCGTCGTCGAGGCTAATGAAAAATCCGGCTCGCTGATTACGGCGCGCTTTGCCCTGGAAGAAGGCCGCGAAGTGATGGCTGTGCCGGGCAATATCTTTTCCCCAGCCTCGGCTGGGCCGAATAGCTTAATAAAATCAGGGGCAAAACCGATATTTTCCGCCGTCGATATCCTGGAATCATTCGGCTTTTTTCCGGAAAAAAATCCGGATAATGCCACCAAAGATTTATCGCAATTCAACCTTGACGAACAAAAAATTTTAAAAAAATTATCCTGCGAACCGTTGCATCTTGACGAACTAATCCGCGCCACGCAACTTGACACAAAAATAATAAATAGTACACTGACTATATTAGAAATCAAAAAAGCCGTAAGAAATGTAGGGGGAGGAAATTACATAGCAACATTATAAAAAAATTTTAATAATAAATTTCTTTCATAAAACCGTTATTGTTTTATTGTTACATTGCTACATTGTTAAACATCTTAACTTCGTCGCGTAACAATGTAACAATTTAACAATGTAACAATTTATGGATTTAATCATCGTCGAGTCTCCGACTAAAGCCAAGACCATCACTAAATTTTTGGACAAGAACTTTGTCGTTGAATCTTCCTACGGCCACGTGCGCGATCTCCCTAAAAGCGAGATGGGTATTGATATTACCAAAAATTTCTCGCCTACCTATATTATACCGACCGCGGCCAAGAAAAACGTCACCAAATTGAAGAAGTTGGCGGCCAAGGCGGAGAAGATTATACTCGCGACCGATGAAGACCGCGAAGGAGAAGCGATCGCCTGGCATCTGCTGGAAGCTTTGCATATTCCGGAAAGCAAAACCGAACGCATCGCTTTCCATGAAATCACCAAGGAAGCTATCAATGAAGCCTTGAAAAATCCGCGCGAACTGGATTTAAATTTAGTTGATGCCCAGCAAGCCAGAAGAATTTTGGACAGATTGGTCGGTTATGAACTCTCCCCTTTCCTCTGGAAAAAAGTCGCCCGCGGCTTATCCGCCGGACGCGTCCAGTCAGTCGCCATGCGTTTGATCGTGGAAAAAGAACGGGAAATACTCGCCTTCAAACCGGAAGAATATTGGGATGTTTTGGGCAAATTTTTGACCGCCAAAAACGAAAGCTTCGAGGCCTCGCTTAATAAAATCGGCGGCCAGACCGTGGAAAAATTGGCGATCAAAAACAAGGAAGAGGCTGACAAAATTTTAGCCGCTTTGAACAATGCCAAATATATCGTTGCCGGCGTAGAGCAGAAACAGAGCAAAAAAAATCCGCCCGCGCCGTTCACCACTTCCACTTTACAGCAGGCCGCCAACTCAATCTTGGGTTTTTCCGCCAAACAGACGATGATGATCGCCCAACAATTATATGAAGGCGCGGAAATCGCCGGCGAGGGCCAGGTCGGTTTGATCACTTATATGAGAACCGACTCGCTTAATTTGTCAGTGAAATTCTTGACTGACGCCCAGACTTATCTTAAAAATAATTTTGACGGCAAGTATCAGATTGCCGAGCCGCGAAAATTCAAGACCAAAAGCAAGGGCGCGCAGGAAGCGCACGAAGCCATCCGCCCCACCGAAGCCAGCCGCGCCCCGGAAGCCCTGGAAGCTTCGCTCACCCCCAATCAATATAAATTATACAAACTAATCTGGCAGCGGGCGGTTGCGTCGCAGATGCCGGAAGCGATTGTCAACTCGGCTTCTATTAATATCGACGCGCAGAATACGCCCTACCAATTCCGCGCCACTGGCCAAACTTTGGTTTTTGACGGCTATCTGAAACTTTATCCGGAAAAAATTTCCGACAATGTTCTGCCGGTCGTGGCGGAAAAAGAAGAAGTTAAGCTGGAAAATTTGAACGGCGAACAGCATTTTACCAAGCCGCCGGCTCGCTATTCTGATGCTACTTTAGTCAAACAATTGGAAGAATACGGCATCGGCCGTCCTTCCACTTACGCGCCGACCATCGCCACGATTATTGAGAGAAACTATGTCGAACGCGACGATGCCAAAAAATTAAAGCCGACCGAAATCGCTTTTGTCGTCAATGATTTATTGGTGAAACATTTTCCGCAGATCGTTGATTTCAAATTCACCGCCGATATGGAAAATAATTTGGATGCCGTAGCCGAAGGCGAAAAGAAATGGCAGCCGGTCATCGCCGATTTTTATAAGCCATTCCACGAAAATTTAACCGCCAAATACGAAGAAGTCGACAAGAACGCGGTGATGCCGGAAGAAAAATCCGACGAGGTCTGCGAAAAATGCGGCTCGCCGATGATCATTAAGCGCGGCCGCTATGGAAAATTCCTCGCTTGCTCCGGCTTCCCCAAATGCAAGAATATCAAATCGATGGACAAGAACAAGGACGGCGTGATTGACGGCAAGGACAAAGCGATCAGCGAAGCGATGGAAAAATTGAAAGAAAAATACAAAGCCGAGGTCTGCGAAAAATGCGGCTCGCCGATGGTGGTGCGCAACGGCCGCTTCGGCATGTTCCTGGCCTGCTCCGCCTACCCGAAATGCAAGAACATCAAAAATATGGAAGAAAATAAAGTCGGCACCGGCATCGCCTGCCCTGCCTGCGGCAAAGGCGAAATCGTCCAAAAACGCTCCCGCCGCGGACTTTTCTATGCCTGCTCCAATTATCCGGCCTGCAAAAACGCCTACTCCGGCAAACCGCTCGCCGAGAAATGCCCCGACTGCGGCGCCTTATTGATGGAAGGCAAGAATGGCGGCGTGAAATGTTCGAGCAAAGAATGCGAATACGAAAAATAGGCAAAGGGCTTATGGCTTAAGGCTCAAGGAATTTGGAATAAAAAAATCGTCAGCGCAATGCTGGCGGTTTTTGTTTTTGTCATCCTGAGCCCCTGGCGAAGTATCTGATCCTTCCAAAATTATCAAACAAATAAAAAAATTCCGCCAACAATTATCATGGGTATCCCGATAATTACACCTATGACTGTCATGCAGGCAAGGCCGCCAAGAATAACAAGCAACAAACCTATTGCTTTTCTTATAGGCTTAATGGCCAAAGCTAATATTATCAGAACAACGACTATACACAAAGCTAAAATTTGTGAGATACCCATATTTTTAATATTAGATTGTAAATACTGTCAGGAATAAACCCACCCCGTCGCCGAGGCGGCGCCACCCCTCCCAAGAGGGGAATTTTTTTATTATTTTTCTTTAACTTTGACCTTCCGCGGTTTTTCTTTGGCGGAATATTCTGATTCGGCTTCAGCGTCGATCGGCTCTTCATCGCCGCGGTAATCCTGCTTGGCGTGCCAGGCTTTGGCGATCTCGACGATTTTTTTCAGACCTTCGCCGATGAGAAAAAGATAAGAGGCGCTGGAATTAATTTTCTCTTTGATAGCATCTAAAATCCCTTCCGCCTTGTCGATGATCCGGCGGATGTCTTTGACAATTTTGAAAACGTTGCGCGTCATCGCGATGAGATAAAACATGCCCCAGCAAAGAAAAATAGTGAAAGCGGCGACGCAGGCGGCGATGGTTAAGAGCAAGATGTCGTGGCTGGTTGAGAACATATTGGCAGTATGCAGTATGTAGTATGGCGTATGGAGTTGCAACCAAGGTTTTCCTTAATTGCATACTGCATACTGCTTACTGCATACTACTATTTAATATTTAAAAAGCTCTTGCTTGTCCCCCGCAGCCTTGGCGAAGGGGGATTTTTTTATTTCTTCGTCCTTTTTTAGCTCGTCAAACGTTTCGTCCGCCAATTCAATCTTCACTCCGCCGATATTCTTGGCTAAAAAATTATAGAAGGCGGCCGTAATAAATCCGAGCAGCCAGCCGGCGATGCCAGCGGCGATGGCGGCCGCCAGAGCGATCAGAAAACTCAGGCCAAGATTAGTCAGAATATAAATAGATAATTTGTCGGCAAGTTGTTTTTCCCGGACGAAAACGATTAAAGAATAAATCGAGGTAATAAAAGAAGCGGTAAAACCGAAGAGCGCGTAGAGCAAGGCGACGATATTGGCCGCGGAAATTTTTTTGATTTTTTTTATCTCTGTCATACGACATTTTGTCATCCCGAGCATCAGCGAGGGATCTGCCTGCAAGCTATATTTAAATTAATCAAATAATCCTATTGCGAACATTCGAGTTCTTCTTAATAGATCCCTCGCCAGGGGCTCGGGATGACAAAAAGAGAGAGGTTTGCGCCCAAGGCACGGAGTATGGGAAAAAATCTCGCGACAGCAATAGGTTAAAAGTTGCGGATTTGCGCATCAAATTTTTGTTTGAGCTGGGCGATTAATTTTTCCTGCACCGCGTCGACTTCGGCCGATTCCAGCGTCCGGTGCGGAGAAGAATAGGTAACATGGAAAGCCAGGCTCTTTTGGCCGGCTGGCAGATTTTTTCCCTGATAAACATCGAACAGCTCGGTTTTAGCGATTAACGCGTTGAATTTTTCAATCTCGGCTTTGATGTTATTATACAGCACATTCTCATTCACCACAAAAGCCAAATCGCGCTCAAGCGCCGGATATTTATTGGGTTTCTCATAAGTCTTTTCCGCCGAAGACAAAATTATTCTCGCCAATTTTTCCAAATCTACCTCTGCGATAGCCGCTTCTTTCTTGATGCCGAGCGAATTTAAAACAGCTTTGGCCAAATTGGCGGCCGAACCGATTTCTTCGCCGCGCACGATTATTTTGGCAAAGGTTTTCTTGTCCGCCCATTCCGGAACCATTTCGCTGGCCTCAAAACGCGCCGTCAAATCAAAATTTTCCAAAAGATATTCAAATTTTCCTTTAACTTGATCATAAACATCGGCGGCCGGCGTACCGGCTTCAACCAGAGCCAGATGCTTGATCTGAAAAGGCAGATTTTCTTTGCGCTGGGAATCCTTGTTGATGCGGCCGACCGCGTCCCAAAAAACACTGCCGACTTCAAAAAGGCTGACGCGCTCATATTTTGCCTGATTGGACTTGATATTGTCGACTAAATTTTCCAACAGATTCTGCCGCAGCATAGTCTGCAGATTAGTGAGCGGATTTTTCAAACGCAGATAATCCAGGGGGCTTATTTTCAACTTGCTTAATTTTTCCTCGCCGACAAAAGAATAATTATAAACTTCGGTAAGCTCGGCTCCCAGCGCCAAAATATTTTTTATCCGGCGCTCCAATTTTCTTTCCGCATTTTCCAGCGGCGCTTTCATTTCCGCCATCGGCATCGCCGCTTTGATATTGTTATAGCCGTAAATCCTGATAATTTCCTCCAAGACATCTTCCTTGATGGAAATATCTTTGGTGGCGCGCCAGGTCGGCACGGTTATTCTTAAAAGATGCGGGCCGGCGTTTTCCGCTTCAAAGCCGAGCGATTCCAAAATTTTAACGATTTTTTTCTTGCCCAAATCCTCGCCTAATTTTCTGGCTGCCCAATTCAAGTCCAATTCAATCGGCGAGATATTCGGAGCCGGCTTTTTCATATCGGCGACTTGGCTAGCGGCCGCGGCGGCAGGGCAGGTTTCCCTGATCAATTCCAGGCAGCGAGCGAGCGCCGCTTCGCAGATATTCTGATCCAAAGATTTTTCAAAACGCATCGAAGCTTCGGTGCGCAAACCCAATTTGGTGGAAGTTTTTCTGATCGAAACCGCGTTAAAATTAGCTGCTTCTAATATAATCGTCTTGGTCGACGGATTTATTTCACTGCCTTCCGAACCCATCACGCCGGCAATCGCAATGGCCTTTTCGCGGTCAGCGATAACCAGCATTGAATTATCCAAAACCCGATTTTCGCCGTCCAAAGTCTTGATGGCTTCGCCTTTTTTAGCCAGCCGCACCACGATTTCCGGAACCAGGCTCGCGTCAAAAGCGTGCATCGGTTCGCCCAATTCCAGCATCACATAATTGGTCGCGTCGACAATATTATTAATCGGGCGCATTCCCACGGCCGATAATCTTTTTTGCATCCATTCCGGCGATTCCTTGATATCCACGCCGGATATTTTTATCGCCGCGTAGCGCGGGCAAAGATCTTCGTCCTCGACTTTGACTCCCAATTTTTCCAAATTTTCGTCATTTATTATTTTCTCTGCCAAAATACGCTGGAATTCCTTAGTGATTTTTGTTTCCAAAATTACCGCAATTTCGCGGGCAATGCCCAGATGCCCCCAAAGATCCGGCCGGTTGCTCAAAGTTTTATTATCGACTTCGAAAACCACATCATCTAATTTTAAATATTGGCTGAAGGGCAGGCCGATTTTAGCTTTCTTGTCCAAAACCATGATTCCGGCGTGGTCATTGCCAAGTCCGAGTTCGTCTTCGGCGCAAATCATCCCGAAAGATTTTTCGCCCCGCACATCACGCTCCTCTATTTTCATCCCATTCGGCAACTCCGCGCCGACTAACGCCACCGGCACGAGCTGCCCGGCCGAAACATTGGGCGCGCCGCAAACGATATTCAAGGGCTCTTTTTCACCAACATCAACTTTTGTGACGCTTAAACGATCGGCGCCGGGGTGCTTTTTGACTTCCAAAACTTTGCCGACTACCACCTTATCAAAATGCGCCGCTTGATTTTCAATTTTTTCTACCTCGACGGTGTAATTAGTCAGCTTTGTTCCTAATTCTTCTGGGGTTGTTGATTTGGGAATATTAACTAAGTCCTTAAGCCAGTTGAGAGATAAATACATATTATTTGTAGTATGGAATATGTAGTATGGTCTAAGCCCATACTACCTACTACATACTACTTACTACTATTAAAATTGTTGTAAAAATCTAAGATCTCCGCTCATCGCCAGGCGCGCATCGTCGATGCCGTATTTCAATTGCGCGAGGCGCGACAAGCCGAAACCGAAAGCAAAACCGGAATATATTTCCGGATCGATTCCGCCGGCCCTTAAAACTTCGGGGTGGATCAATCCCGCGCCGATAACTTCCAGCCAGCCGGAATTTTTACAAAGGCGGCAACCTTTGCCCTTGCATAACAGGCAGGTGAATTCGCCGTTGGTGCCGGGTTCGACAAACGGATAAAATTTCGGGCGCATCCGCAATTTCGTTTCTTCGCCGAATAATTTCTTGCCCACCAATTCCAGCACGCCTTTGAGATGGGAAAAATTAATATCTTTATCGATCATAAAACCTTCAAATTGATATAAAGTATGTTCATGGCGCGCATCGGTCGCCTCGGAACGGAAACAGCGGCCCGGCACTACCGCTTTAAGCGGCGCGCCGTATTTCTGCATCGCCCGCACCTGCACCGGCGAGGTATGCGTCCGCAACAGCAAATCATATTCGCCCTCGGCATTTTTCTTGTCGATATAAAAAGTGTCCTGCATATCGCGCGCCGGATGACTTTTGGGAATATTCAACGCTTCAAAATTATAATAATCGCTTTCCAGTTCCGGACCATCCGCCACCATAAATCCCAGAGAGATAAATAAATCTTCCAGTTCGGCCTGAATTATCGAGATCGGATTGAGATGGCCTCTGACGATTTTCTTGCCCGGCAGAGTGACATCGACAAAACCGGTCGCCGTCTCCTTGCTCTCGGTTTCTTTTTTTATTTCTTCGAATTTTGCGGTCACTTCGGTTTTAATCGCATTGGCCAGCGCGCCGATCTCCTGCCGCTCCTCGGCGCCCAAATCTTTGACGCCGCGCAAAATATTGGACAGTTCGCCTTTGCGGCCGAGATATTTTATTTCCAATTCCCGCAGCAGCTCCCCGCTCTTGGCCTTGGCCAATTCATCCAATATCTGTTTCTTCAAATCTTCAAGCTTGTTCTTCATAAATATGTAATTAAATTACACACCGGCTTCGCCGGTGGAATTAGTTAGGTAACGGGCTTCGCCCTGCGTATCTTCCCATTTGTTCAAAAATTCCCGCTCATCCGCTTGCCGCTGGTCATCGATGTACTTTTTGAT
>JAQUPS010000010.1:16345-52999 GCA_028716485.1 Patescibacteria group bacterium | reverse complement strand
GGCTTGCTCGCTCTATTGAAAAAAGGTATTGACAGATTTTTTAATTTCCTATAATATTAACAACATTGAACAAACTACAATTAAATTAGGAGGAAGAGCAAACAGGATATAAATTATTTATATCGCTGTTTTTTTCTCACCTAATTTGTATGTGTTCACGCTCCTTGAAAATATTAAATAATCTATTCTTTTTGACGCTAGTAGGCGTCAATTCAAAAAGTCCTATCCGTCTAGCGGCGGGTAGGCAAATTAGTAATATGCATAGTCTTGAGAAATCAAGATTCTCTATATTGATGGTTTAGGGCTACGGTTCTAAATCATCCTTGTGAAAACAAGTAAAATATTTTAAAAGAGAGTTTTCAGCCAAAGGCTGATCACCCTTTGGGTGAGATCCTGGCTAAAATTTTTTAGCAACTGATACTCCTTTTCTTGGGAAACCAAGTAAAATATAAAAGAGAGTTTGATCCTGGCTCAGGATGAACGCTGGCGGCGTGTCTAAGGCATGCAAGTCGAATGTCGCACCTTTTAGCTTTTATTCATGGCGTGATACAATTTTATTATGTATTATGTCTATGCAATAAAAAGCAAGGTGAATGGCGATATTTATATTGGGTACTCAACAGATCTAAAACAGAGAATGGCCGAACACAATTCTGGTAAATCAAATTACACGAACAGGTACAAGCCGTGGAATTTGGTTTATTATGAATCGTATCGTTCCAAAATTGATGCGCAAGAAAGAGAAAAACAGCTGAAGCATCATGGAAAAGTTTGGGCGCATTTAAAAAGACGTCTGTTAAACTCAATTAATGAAAGCTAAAAGGTGCGACATGGCAAACGGGTGCGTAACACATTGGTAACCTACCTCGAAGACGGGGATAATCCGGCGAAAGCTGGAATAATACCCGATGATGATGGGGGGACGTATGTCATTCCCATTTAAAGATTTATCCCTTCGAGAGGGGCCTATGGCTCATCAGCTAGTTGGCGGAGTAAAAGCCCACCAAGGCTAAGACGAGTAGCGGGCGCGAGAGCGTGACCCGCCTCACTGGAACTGAGACACTGTCCAGACTCCTACGGGAGGCTGCAGTCAAGAATCTTCCCCAATGGCCGAAAGGCTGAGGGAGCGACGCCGCGTGTATGATGAAGCTCTTCGGAGTGTAAAATACTTTTCTCTGGGACGAATTTTGACTTTACCAGAGGAATAAGGAGCCGCTAACCTCGTGCCAGCAGCGGCGGTAATACGAGGGCTCCAAGCGTTATCCGGATTTATTGGGCGTAAAGGGTACGTAGGTGGTTTGGCGCATCTTTCGTTAAATCCCGAGGCTTAACCTCGGGGCCGCGAAAGAGATGGCCAGACTAGAGACCGGAAGAGGCAAACGGAATTGTTGGTGTAGGGGTTAAATCCGTTAATATCAACAAGAACACCAAATGCGAAGGCAGTTTGCTAGGACGGTTCTGACACTGAGGTACTAAAGCGTGGGTAGCGAATAGGATTAGATACCCTAGTAGTCCACGCCTTAAACGTTGAATGCTGAGTATTGGAGGTTTCGACCCCTCCAGTGCTGCACTTTTAAGTTAACACGTTAAGCATTCCGCCTGGGTAGTACGAACGCAAGTTTAAAACTCAAAGGAATAGACGGGGACCCGCACAAGCGGTGGAGCATGTGGTTTAATTCGACAATAAGCGAGGAACCTCACCAAGGTTTGACATCTAGCTGCATTTCCTGGAAACAGGAAAGCCTTCGAGGGTGCTAGACAGATGCTGCATGGCTGTCGTCAGCTCGTGTCGTGAGATGTACCGTTAAGTCGGACAACGAGCGCAACCCCTATCCCATGTTTTATATGTCATGGGAGACTGCCCGTTTTAAATGGGAGGAAGGTGGGGATGACGTCAAGTCAGCATGGTTCTTACACCTTGGGCGACACACATGCTACAATGGGGAATACAAAGGGACGCCAAGCAGTAATGCGGAGCAAATCCCAAAAAATTCCCCCCAATTCGGATTGAGGGCTGCAACTCGCCCTCATGAAGCCGGAATCGCTAGTAATCGAACATCAGCCACGGTTCGGTGAATACGTTCTCGGGTCTTGTACTCACAAAATCTGCGCCGAGCAGGTTAATTCGAGCTCATCTTGAAAATAGTTTTCATAGGCGATTTGGATGATAAACGAGCCGAAAAATTATGAAGCGCGAGAAGGAATATCGGTTGATATTTCGACGAGCGATGAATAATTTTTAGGCCGTTTAGCGCCAAATCGGCCGGAAATTATTTTCAAGATGAGCTCAAGCTAAACGGTTAAAATCCGTTCCTCCCTAACCGTAAAGGGAGAGTAGCTGAAGGATAGTCAGTATCCGCGAGGAGACTGGCAGAAGGATCCGGAAGCAAACAACAGCCTGAATAAAATGGGATTGACAATCCCGAAAATAGGCGACTGACCAATGAACCGGGTGGTGAGCATTGGGAAAGTCTGATAGAGAGCCTAATTTAGGATGCTGGGAAAAGTGAATTAACTAACCTCGGGAGATCTGACATTGCGATATCGCTTGAAGAGCGGTATAATTGAACTAACGCAGCGTCAGAAGTCAGCTGGTTCGTAGTATCCCGGACATCGGAAATCAGATATCAGATATCGGATAAAAAATCCGAAATCCGAAATCAGACTTCCGACATCCGAGAGAGAAGGAACCTCTCTAATGTTATGCTAAACGCCAATTATGTAGTCGGGTTGATCGATGGCGAAGGAAGTTTTACCGTTTATGTGAATGACGGTAAGAATTCCCGCGAACGCGTAAGAAGAACGCGCATCGAACCCAGATTCTATATTAAATTGGTGGAAGAGGATAAAGATATCCTCGGTGAATTGAAAAAATATTTTAAGTGCGGCAATGTTTACTTTCAGAAGGATAAACGGCCGAACCATCAAAATTGTTTTCGGTACGAGGTGACGAAACGAGAAGATTTGAATAAAATTATTATTCCTTTCTTTAAGAAGAATCCCGTCCGGCTGAAAACAAAAGCGAGAGATTTTAAAATCTTTTGCCAAATAATGGCGGCCATTAATGCCTACGAACATTTAAGCGACGCCGGACTTAAAAGATTGTTCAATTTGAAGCAAAAAATGCATTAGAGCTCGCTCAGTGCGGGAAATCCGCTCGCTGAGTGGGAACATCAATTCTTATGTTCATAAGAAGATAATCGCCCGTCACGCCAAGGGAGCTGGTAATACCCAAAGGTCCTGCATTTGCAGGAGCGAAGGTAAGACTGGTGACAGGGGCGAAGTCGTAACAAGGCATCCGTAGCGGAAGCTGTGGATGGATCACCTCCTTTCTAGGGAGATGTAATATAAATCGGTGAGCGATTTATAGTTTAGTCGGCTTTCTTCAAGGTCCCGCAAGGGAAACCGGTAGAAGGAGAATTGACGCCTGCTAGCAGCAAAAAAATAGATTATTTATAGCAAGAAATAGCCTCAACAGGCTGTTTTTTGTTGGCAAAAAAAGGCTCTAACGATTAAGTTAGAGCCTGTAAATTATTTTCAGGCCGTTGCCTGTTGGTGCAGCGCCACGTCCGTCTGATGCAACGTTTCGGCTATAAGTCTGCGATCCCTTTCCCGTTCTTCCGGACAAACGAAAAGATCATGATGTCTTTCGCCGAAAGTGTAGATTGCGCGACCCAGGCGATAGTTGAGAAAAAGATGGATGAACTCCGGTTCGGAAACTTGGAAGTGTTCCCGGGTTGAGATCCGGTTGAAATCAGACCACATTTCTTCGACCATCACTGCCCAGCGCCGGCGAAAATCAGAGAACGCCATTGTCTTGAAGTAATGATCAGCCAAAATATTGCTATTTATCGATTCTTCGGATAGATGCTCGTCTTCTTCGGTCCTTTTTTCGTTGTAACGCGAGCAACATTCGATTAGCTGAGCCTGCGTTTTCGCGATGCACACTTGGTCGGCCAATGTTGTAACTCTGAATAATTTCCGATCAAAATCTTTCACAACCGCCAAGGCGCAATCACAGCAGAATTTCCTCATGTCCTCATACCCGTTTTCGAGCATACGAACAATGCCATCGTTCAATTCGAACATTGTTGTCCTCCTTGAAAGAAAGTGAGTATTTTTTTTGAAAGAACTTTTATAAAATCCCGATTTTTTTCTTGACCACTTCTAATTTTGTCTTTGCCTTTCGGTTTAAAGTTTTGGCGCCTGATTTAAAGATGTTTAGCGCTTTTGGGTTGCTTATATTATAATACCTTTTTTGAAAATTCGTCAAGAAATTTTGGACTATTTCGGCTAATTTTGCCTTAAATTCACCATAGCCTGAATTGGCAAATTCCGCCTCGATATCAGAGATTTTGCGGTCAGCCAATAAAGAATAAATGACGAGCAAATTGGAAATTCCCGGCTTATTCTCTTTATCATATTTTATTCCCGAACCGGAATCGGTGGTGGCGCGCATAATTTTCTTGGCCGCCTTTTCCGGATCATCTAATAAATAGACGCAATTATTATCTCCGCCTTCGGACTTGCTCATTTTTTTCTGCGGATTTTCCAGACCCATGATGCGCGCGCCTTCTTTCAAGGTTTCCGCCTTAGGAATTCTAAATGTCTCGCCGAATTTATTATTAAATCTTTTGGCCAAGTCGCGGGTAAGTTCCACGTGCTGGACTTGATCTTCGCCAACCGGCACCGCATCGGTGTCGTATAACAAAATATCGGCGGCCATCAAAACCGGATAATCAAACAGCCCGACGCCGACATTTTCTTCGCCGTTTTGCGACTTGTCTTTGAATTGCGTCATATTTTCCAAATCGCTCATCCGGGCGGCAGCGCAATTCAAAATCCAGGCCAGCTCGGTGTGTTCTTTGATGTCCGATTGCTTGAAGATGGTGGATTTTTTCGGATCAATGCCGGCCGCCAGATAAATTTTGGCGATTTCCAGAGTTCGCTTGGCCAGTTCGGCCGGATTTTGATCAACCGTAATGGCATGATAATCCACCACGCAAAAAATGCAGTTGCCGTCGTCCTGCATCGCCACCCATTGCTTGATCGCGCCGAGATAATTGCCCAAATGCAGATCGCCCGAGGGCTTGATGCCGGAGAAGATTGTTTTTTTGATTGAAGTTTGCATATAAGATAAGTTTAGTCCGAAATTTAGGGAAAATCAAGGGGAAAAGCAGGATTATTGTAGTAAGTAGTAAGCAGTATGTAGTATGGGGCTATCTCCCATGCGCCATACTACATACTGCATACTACATTTTTGAAGCCAGAATCGGGCAAAGGACAAGGCGACTTTTGACTTTTCCCTGAATTTTGTCTATAATCTATATACAAATTCTTAATTCTTAATTCCTAATTATTAATTGATAAAAATATGCCTTTAATACCAACAGTCATTGAAAAAACCGGCCAATACGAGCGCGCTTATGATATTTATTCGCGCTTGCTCAAGGACCGGATAATCTTTTTGGGCGAGCCGATCGACGACCATGTCGCCAATATCGTCATTGCCCAATTGCTGTTTTTGGACGCCGAGGGAAGCGACAAAGACATTAAATTCTATATCAATTGCCCGGGCGGTTCGGTGACTTCCGGTTTGGCGATTTATGATACGATGCAATACATCAAGAGCCCGGTTTCCACAATCTGCGTGGGCATGGCCGCTTCGATGGCCGCCGTGCTTTTGGCTGCGGGCGCTAAGGGGAAGAGATTTGCTTTGCCTAATTCAGAAATTATGATCCATCAGGTTTTGGGCGGTGCCGAAGGCCAGGCTTCGGACGTGAAAATCCGCGCCGAACATATCCTTAAAATCAAGGACAAGATGAATGGCATTCTGGCTGCGCACACCGGCCAGGACGTCAAGACCGTTGAGAAAGATACTGACCGCGATAATTTTATGAGCGCGGAAGAGGCGAAGAAATACGGGCTGATTGATAAAGTAATCAGGAAGTAATTTTAAAATCATAAATCTCATTTTTAAAATAAATTAAAAATCACAAATTTAAAATTTAGATTTGTAATTTATTTTAAAATTTAAAATTGAGATTTTTTCTTTATGATTATCGAGGTTAATGACGCTAATTTTGAAAAAGAAGTGATCGAGGCTTCCAAATCCAAGCCTGTCCTCGTCGATTTTTACGCCACTTGGTGCGGGGTCTGCAAGATGATGGCGCCGATCTTCGAGGAGGTGGCCAAAGAAACCGGCGACAAAGTTATTTTCGCCAAGGCCAACGCCGAAGAAACAGCGAACGCCACGGAGAAATTTGAAATTCTTTCCCTGCCGACTTTCGCCTTGTTTAAAGATGGCAAAGTAGAAAAATCAATCTCCGGCCCGCAGGCAAAAGAAATGATTTTAGATTTATTGAAATAAAAAAGAAAAATTAAAAAAGAAAAAATATCGGTATTGTCCGATATTTTTTCTTTTTCACCTTTTGTTTTTTAATTGATCAAAAGTGCCGCGCCGATCGCCCCTGCCTCTAAGCCAAGCTTGCTTTTTAGGATTTTGGTTTTACCGGAAGTTTTGACCACTTTTTCATCGATGGTTTTTTTCAGTTCGGGGAGGAATAAGTCAGCCGAGGCCATCACTCCACCGCCGAAGATAATCGCTTCCGGATCAAGCAGATTGATGATGTTGGCGCAAGCTAAGCCGAGAAAACGGCCGACTTCGTCGAAGGAGCGGCGGGCCAGTTCGTCGCCGCGGTAATTTTCCATGGCCAGATTCAGCGGGTTGTTCTGCGTTAATTTTTGATAAGCCGATTCCAGATTGACTTGTTCCTTAAAATCAACAATCATCCGGCCCGGTTCGGAAAAGCCGTGGGCGCCGTAATAAATGTTGCCGTTAATCCACCAGGCGCCGCCGATGCCGGTGCCGACAGTGATGCCGTAAATATTTTTAAATTTGGCGGCCGCGCCAAAAGTGGCTTCGGCGCGCAGAAAACATTCGGTGTCATTGTCCATTTTGACCGGCAAATTGATTCTTTGCTCCAAGATTTCCGCCAACTTTATTCCGTTCAATAAGGGAAGATTGGGCGCGTCAATGACTTTGGCGCCATAAGGGTCGGCAATGCCGGGAACGCCCAGGCCGATACCTTTTATTTTTACTTTGTCTTCTTCGGCTTTCTTGGCGAGCGGCTCGATTAGGGCGAGAATCATAATAATCAAATGCTCCAGCGAATCTTTCGGCGTGCCCAAAGAATAGTCCATCACAGTCTTCTCACCGTTGAATAAGACGGACTTGATGTTGGTGCCGCCGATGTCGATGCCGATTGAATATTGCTTAAAGGGCATATTTATGATTTTTAAATCTCAAATTTAAATTTTAAATTTTAAAATAAATCCAAAATTTAAAATTTTGATTTGTGATTTGTTTTAAAATTTAGTTTTGAGATTTAAAAATTGTCTTAGCATAATCCCAATAAACCGGATTATTCTTAACCTCTCTCTCCCACGCCCACCACTCCGCGCCCCAGAGATAAAAATCTTTGAAGCCGGCCTGGCGGCCGAACTCTATCAGATATTTGAATTTATCCGGTGTCATCGTCTGCGCCATTTCCTTATCGCTTAATTGCGTGACACCGACCGGACCCCAGGGTTCGCCCTGCATTTCGATGACGATCCAATCCTTGGGATGGGCGAACAGGCTGACGATATTTTTTTTGAACTGGAAAAATCCGGGCAGAATCGGATAATGGATATAGCTTTTGGTATTGGCCGAATAAGTATTTAAATACATGCTGGTGCCGAAAATATCCGCCCGTGATGCCGCCGAAACCCAATAAGAAAGTTCGCCCGAGTCGGTGACGATGATCGGCCGGGAGGAATCCAGACTTTTCACCAAGGCGATTTCTTTGTCCAAAAAAGCCGGATCAAACGGCGGGCAATCGCCGAAGAAAGTCAAAAATGGTTCGTTCTCCACTTGCCAGGCAAATATATTATCTTTATTTTTGTAGCGCTCAACGGTTGTCTTGATATAATCAAGCGTGTCTTGCTGTTTTTGCGCGGCCGATAAATTTGCGACCCAATCCGGCAAGTGGCATTCGGGCCAGCGGGGCAGGCGATAGCCGACTGCCAGAATTATCGCCGCGTTTCTTTTACCGGCTTCGTCAATTTGCCAGTCCAGCGCCGAGTAATCATAAGTGTTTTTATCCTTGGCCTGAATTTCATCCCAAAAGGCGATGAGCCTTAATTTTCTCACGCCCAGATCGTCCAGGATTTCCAGATATGTTTTCTGCCAATCCAATCCCAAGAATTGCGCGTAAGGCTTGGCAAAAGTCACGCCATAAGACAACTCGGCTTGGGGATAGATTTTTCCCTGGGAAAGGATGACGGCCAAGAAAATCACCACAATCAAAACAGCCAGAATTTTTTTTAATATTCTTAGTGAGGTCCGCATATGCTGGTTGTCCAAATATAAGTGCTGGTTGCGCCGATCAAACAGCTGGTTACAAAACTGGTTATGGCGTAAGCCGCCAAGATAATGGCCAAGCCGATAACTGCCGAAACAATTTGCCCCCTCGCCTCGCTGGTTTGTTCCTCGTTGCCCATACTGGTCATATATTTAAAACCGGCATAAAGGATGAGTACGATAAAAATAGTTCCCAGCAAGCCCAAAATCGCCACGATAATGTTGGCGACAATGGTTCTGATGTCGGTCGGCTCGCCGCTCTGGCCAAAAGCATTAGCAATGGCGCCGGAATTGCCAAACCCTTGCTGGCTGTTAATATCAGTCGGACTTTGCGCCTGCGCCGGAAAAATCAGGGTCATGGCCGATAAATTAAGCAAAAAAATCGGCAATGCCAGAAATAAAATTATTTTCTTCATAGATTGATTATTATGTTATAATAGTATAAGATAATTTAATTATAGCTAAAATTATCTATTTTTTCAATAACAAGTTTTTAAAGGCATTTAGATAAAAATTTGACAAAATACGAGATACGAAATACCAAATACGAAATACGAATTTTATGCGTATCGGCACTAAAGTCGCTTACAATACGATTATTCAAGTGGTCAGCAAGATCGTGACGACCGCGCTGGGTCTTTTGGCCGTGGCCTTGATCACCCGTTATTTGGGCACGAACGGATTTGGCGAATACACGACCATTATCACGTTTTTGGGATTTTTCGGCGTGCTGGCCGATCTGGGCTTAACTTTGGTTACCGTGCAGATGATCTCTCAGCCTGGCGCGGATGAAAAGAAAATTCTGGATAATTTGTTCAGTTTGCGTTTTTTAACCGCCATTGTTTTTTTGGGAATCGCTCCGGCGGCCGCCTGGTTTTTCCCTTATAATCATGACATTAAGGCGGGAATAATGATTACGGTTTTTTCTTTTTTCTTCATCGCTCTTAATCAGATTTTTACCGCCGTTTTCCAGAAAAATTTAAGGATGGACAAGGTTTCCATCGCCGAGTGCGCCAGCCGCTTAATCTTGCTTGGCGGAACATTTTTGTCCGTCCGTTTGAATTTCGGCCTGTCGGGGGTTTTGGTTTCGATCGTGGCCGGCAGCTTGACCCAATTCGTCGTCTTGTTTTTTTCGGCGAGGAAATTCGTCCGCCTTGGCTTTGCTTTTGATTTTCTCCTATGGCGCGAGGTGGCGCGCAAATCCTGGCCCCTGGCCATCACTATTTTTTTCAATTTGATCTATTTGAAAACCGACACCTTGCTCTTGTCAGTTTTAAAAAGCCAATCCGAAGTTGGTATTTACGGCGCCGCTTATAAAGTCATCGATATTTTAACGATGATTCCGTTTTTATTCGCCGGCGTGGTTTTGCCGATCTTGGCCGCCGATTGGGCGAAACATGATGAAGAGCGGTTCAAGAAAATTTTGCAAAAATCTTTTGATTTGATGGTGATTTTGGCCGTTCCCTTGGTGGTCGGAGCGCAAGCGCTGGCTCAGCCGGTAATGATTTTGGTGGCCGGCCGGGAATTCGCCGTTGCCGGGACGGTTCTGAAAATTTTGATCTTTGCCGCCGGGTTTGTTTTTGTCAGCAGTTTCTTGGCGCACGTGATGGTTGCTTTGGACAAACAGCGCAAAATAATCCCCGCTTATATTTTTACCGCCATCACTTCGGTCATCGGCTATCTGATTTTCATTCCCCGCTTTTCTTATTTCGGCGCGGCGGCAATGACGGTTTACTCCGAGGCCGCCATAACTTTATTTATGATTTTTTACACTGTTCGCTATGCCAAGTTTTTTCCGCGCCTGAATATTCTTTCCAAAGCGATTTTAGCCTCATTGATTATGGGCGCGGCGCTATATTTTGTTCCGCGCGATTTTTATCAGAACGGCTGGTATCTGCTCATGGCGATTGCCGGCGCCTCGGCTCTTTATTTTTTCGCTTTATATTTGGCGCGCGGCATCAGCCCGAAAGACATGGCGCTATTGCTTAATCAGGAGCCGCAGGAAAATGAATTCTTGTAAAAGAAATGTTGAGAAATAAGCAAAGTGCAGTGTAAATGCCGTGGCGAACATATAAAAATTCGAAATCCTAAGCACTAAATCCTAAACAAATCCGAAATCTAAATATTTAAAATTTGAAACTTTTTGAATTTAGGGCTTTGAACATTTGAATTTGTTTAGGATTTAGGATTTCGCGCTTCGGATTTTAAGTATACAATAATTTTAACATTATGAAACTTAGAATAAAGAAAGAGCAAGCCGGCGTCCGATTGGATAAATTTTTAGTGGCCAAGCTGAAAAATAAGACCCGCGGACAGGCGCAGCAGATGATTGCGAACGGCGCTGTTTTGGTCAATGGAAAAATTTTGAGCAATCATTACGCGCTTAAAGAAAACGAAATAATTGAAGTTAAAAGCGGCAAAGCGACGATAATGAGCAAGGATGTTTTGGTCGAACCGGAAGTAATTTTTGCCAACAAGGAATTTATCGTGGTGAACAAGCCGGCCGGATTGATTGTGCATGGCGCGCCGCATATCAAGGAGCCGACGCTGGCTGATTGGCTGGTAAAAAAATATCCGGAATTGAAAAAAGTCGGCGAAGACAAAGCTCGGCCAGGAATTATGCATCGGCTGGATAAAGATGTTAGCGGTTTATTGGTGATTGCCCGAACCAACGACTCTTTTTATAATTTAAAAAAACAATTTCAAAACCGCGAAGTGGAAAAAATTTATACCGCTCTGGTCTATGGCCAGATTGCCAAGGAAAATGACAAGATTAATTTTTCCCTCAAGCGTTCTGCCGGCGGACACCGGCAAGCGGCGGTTCCGGAAGGTTATAATTTCAAGGAAAATTTTTTGGAATTGCGCGAGGCTTTCACTGAATTCCAGATTTTGAAAAGAATGGTCAACTATACTCTATTGTCCGTAAAAATAAAAAGCGGGCGCAAGCACCAGATCCGCGTCCATTTATTCGCTTACGGCTTCCCCTTGGTCGGCGATAATTTATACAGCACTGTGAAAACGCGGCAGGCAAACCGGAAAATCGATTTGGGCCGGATTTTCTTGGTGGCGAGCCGATTGTCGTTCAAAGATTTGTCGGGTAAAAAAAATTCTTTCCGCGTTGGATTGCCGGAAGAACTGGAAGATTTTTTGCAAAGCGCCAAATAGGCGCCGGCCAGCCGCTTATTTAAACGGATTATTGATGGATAATGATTCGGGCAAGAGCAGAGTCTTTTGGGAAATTTTATCAAGGAGATTATTGAATTTATCAACATCAATAATCTGGGCGACGGTATTTTTTTGCAAAGTAAAAACGACTTGCGAGCCGGTAAGAGCGGGATAAAAATAATAATTTAAAAAGAAAAAAATATAAGCGCCGGCGGCGATTAAGGCGGCGATGAACAGAACTTTCGCGTAAGGTCTGATTTTTTTTGCGTTAATCATCATAAATTTAAGAAACCATTATTTTATCCAATAGGTGTCGGCGGAAATCTGCGCTGTTAAAAGTTTTTGCGGCGTACTGGTTCCGGCTTTCGACAAAAGATCCGAGTTGAGCGCGGTTATTTGCAGCGAATTGATATTGATATAATTTTTCAGCGGTTCCAAACCAGAGATAAAACCGATTAGGCCGGTGAAATTGCCGCGCAAGTTAAGATCCAGCGCTCTCTGGCTGTAAAATTGCCCCAGCGGAATTTCACCGCCCAGGCTGTACGGTTCGATTTCCGCGACATTGTTTTTTCCTTCGGCCGTTTCCAGCAAGGTGAAAAACGCCAAAGCATCATCGTCATCATTTTTAATGAAGATTTGCTCGACTTCTCCCCAGCGGGGCTCGACGGCTTTCAGGTTGTCCGCCAATTTTTTCAAATTTTTTCCTTGCGCGTAATTTTTTTCCAGCTCCAGGCTCTGGCTCTCCATTTGGATTTTTATCGCTCGGGTATCTTTTACTGCCGGCGCGATCAGCCAGAAAATCAAACCAAAAGCGGCGAGCAAGAAAATCAGCGCGCTTAAAGATATTTTGGCCGGATATGATATTTTGTCAGGCATATGATCGCCGATAAAAATTAAGAGGGCATTTTCGCCGGGTCAAATTCCAAGTCAATATCGAAATTGATATTATTTTTTTGCAGTTTTTCGCCAAAAGGAATATTTACCTTCGTCAGCCACGGGGTTTCTTTGAGAATTTTTTCCAGGTCCAGCAGATTTTCCCTGGTCGGAGCCAAGCCCCTTATTTTGATGGCCTTTGTTTTTGAGTTGATATTCAAATAGGATAAGGAAACGCTCTCCGGCATCAGGGCGATGAGATCGCGCAAGATCATCGAATAGGGGATAAAGCCATTTTCGATTTGTGAAACCGCGGTTATTTTATCATTTAGCGAGGCGGCTTTGGCGGTATATTCGGCGCTGGTAGCGCTGATTAATTTGGCCGTTTCCTGGCCGGATTTAAGAATATTATTCGCCAGCATTTTTTCCGCCGTGAAAATTATTATTCCGGTCAGCAAAAGGAGAATAAGCAAGGACAGCTCTGTTTTAACCAAAAGGAGATAGAGCCGCTGGAATTTAAGTTTTTGCTTCGCCTCTTCGGCGGTCAGATTTAAACTCAGCATAATTAATAATTTGAGATTGCCTGCCTGCCGGCAAGCAGGCAAAATTTGAAATTGGTATATTTTAAAGACAAATTTCTAATTTCCGGTCAGCGCCAGCCAGCGCGGCGAGTTAAGATATAATGTATTTATTTCGTTGGTTATGGATTTACTCGTCAATGAATATTCCGCGCAGAGCCAAGCCCATCGCGGTGGCGTAGCACAAGCTCGTATCCTGGGAAATTTTGACGGTCTTGCTTTGGCTCGCCCTGGTTTTATTGTTTTGAGCAGTTGCGAGAAAATCGGTGTTTAATCCGAAAGTATGGCGGAATTTGTCGCGCAGATTATTTTTATTTCCCGGAAAGTTGGCGAAAATGTCGCCGTTAACCGTAATAATGCCCGTTTCTTCGGCGATAAATTTATCCAAGCCGGCGATGTTGGCGCCGCCGCCGCATAAAATTATTTTTTCAACCGGCCCCCAGGCGGAAAAATGATGATTGAAAAAAGTTATCGCCTCCAGGCACTTGGATCTTAATTCGCCGGCTTGCTCGGCGATGATTTTTGCCGCCGCCGTTTCCTGGGTATTTTTGACCGAACCGTAAAGGATTTTAACTTTTTCCGCCTGCTCAGGATCTATCTCCAGGGCCGCAGCGATTTTTTTGGTGATTTCTTCGCCCGAGACAGGCAGATTGACGGAAAAAAGTATGGTATTCTTCGAATAAAAAGTCAGGCTGGCGTCCGTGGCGCCGATATCGATGATGGCGCTGTTATTCCGGCCGGCGCCGCGATATTTCGGATTTTCCGCGTCAAGCAGGCAGCGGCAGACCGAAACCGGCTCGGTTTCCACGGCGCTGGCCGAGAGCCGGGATTCCGCAAGCAGCGCCAGATGGCCATCAATCAATTTTTTCGGGGCGGCGCCGATCAAGACCAATTGGGATCGGCCGGAATCGCCGATAATTTGCGAGTCAAAATATAATTCCTCGATTGGCAAGGGCACGTGTTTTCCCAGCTCGTTTTTGATGGCCGCGTTTTTGTCCTGAATTTGTTTGTCGATCTCCACGATTTTTAGAAAAGTTTTTCCTTCCGGGAGGCAAATAACCGCCTCGTTAGCGGTTACTTTTCCATGATCGGGATGGCTGATCAATTTTCTGATGAATTTAGCCAATTCTTTTTGGTTGATTATTTCCCCGTTTTCCAAAAGGCCCCGGGGAAGATCGATTTTTCCCCAAGCCTGAATTTTTATTTTTTTTCCCGCTTTTCTAAGCTGGACCAGCTTTACCGACAAGTCGGAAATGTCCAGCCCGATCGGGCAGGCGGCATCGTTGAAGAAAGACATAGTGTTCTTCTTTGCGGCGTAATTTTATAAAAAAATTATAGCACGAAATTGAAAAATTTGAAAATCAGGTTATTAAAAAAACACAGCCAGGCGGCGGCCATGTTTTTGCCTTATCAGTAATCAATCAGAGGAATAATTTATTGTATTTCCTGCCAAAAAATAGTGGTGTATTGATCGGAAGTTTGCGGAAAGCTGGGCGGCGGACCGTAAAGCAGCTTGTCGTCATAATTGATATTTCTGATCTGATAGCCGGTGTTGTCGGTATAACTGAATCCGTAGCGCTTGCTGGAAGCGATCATGCCATAGAGGGTTAAGGTTTGTTTGGTAGCGTCGGCCAGGCATTTGTTTTTGTTGTAATAATAGCGGCCGGCGCGTCCGTTTTGGGCGATCAGCGCGGCATCAATGCGCAAAACGTCCAAGCTGAACAATCCGACATTGATATTGTTCTGCGCGATCAGGCCGACAACATCGCGGCCGTCGTAGTTGGTGTAAAGAAGATTATTATTAACGATGATATTTTTTCGGGAGGAGGGATTGTCGGGAAACGCGGCCGCGATAATGGTTACCCGGGCGGTATTGATTTGTCCGTCGACAAAAACATCGTCTTCCAGAAAAATCAGGCCATTATCGGGAAAAGGATAGGTGCCCAGCACTATTTCATTGTTAATGCTCCAGGTTCCCCAGCCGTCTTGTTTGTTATGGCCTTGGCTGTCGCCGTTGATGCAGCCGTTCGGCGCGGCTTTCATCGAGGTAACTTTATAAAGATCGAAAGTGTCGTCGGTTTTCAAAACTACGTGATAGCCGAGCGCGCCCGAGCCGGCGCGATAAAAACCATGGGCGACGGCATCGGTTTTCATTTGCGAAATATCGATGGTTAATCCGGTGAAGTCAATCGCGGGAACGGGAAATTGTCGGCCGGCAAGAAAAACATCGGTTCGGGGCTGAACAGGGTTGGGCGGAGCTTCTTGCGGGCGGAAATTATCATTAACGCCGCTGCCGGGCGGCGGATTGACGTGGGTGTGGACGCCGAATTCTTTCGTGCCGGAATGATCCGGATCATTGTAGCTGGCTACGGCGCTGGTAATCAGATTGTGGGCAATGCCGTCAAAACGGATGCCGTTGTTGGAATGAATCGGCCCCCACACTTCCGTGCCCTGGCCAAAACGCATGTCATCGCCGGCGGCCACGGCGAATTTAATAAGCGAAGGCTTGCCCAGCTGAGTTTTTATGGTTCGCGCGCCGGAAAAGTCGCTGACGGTTCTGCCGGCTGATTGCACGGTAACGACAGTTGAACCGGTCAGCGGCGGCGTAATATCCAAAGAAAAACTGCCGATCAAGTTGCCGGCCTTGTCGTAAAATTGATGGACATAGGGTCCGGCTCCGGCAGTGCCGTCCTGATAATCGGTCGCGGCGTGCGCCAAATGCCAGCGGTAATATTCCAGACCCGATTCGGCAATCTGAAAAGCCGCCTCGCGTTTTACCGCCTGCCGCGCGGCGCGCAGATTGAGCATCCCCCAGCTGACGATTCCGCCCAGAATAATCATACAGATTGTTCCCAGGACGAGCACTAAAGGCAGAATCATCCCGTCTCGATTGTTGATTATTTTTAGCTTCATGATATTTTAATTTTAATTTATCCAACATCCTATTTAATGTCGTCATCAAATCCGAAGCACGAAATCCGAAATCCAAAACAAATTTAAAATCCAAATGTTCAAAAGTCGAAACGTTTTGAATTTCGGATTTTGTGCTTTGAATTTGTTTCGAATTTAATGTTCAAAATATCCGGGGAAATTTGTTAATTTGCGTTTTGGCGTTTGCTACAGATTATCTTTCAAATTCCTGATTGATACTTGGGTGGTAAATTCCAGCGCGGCCGGCGGCTTGAGCGGGTCATGGTCGATAAATATGTCTATTTTAATCAGCCTGATGGCGGTGATGTTCACCGGAGCAGGCAGCGGCGCGCCCGCGCCGTTGTAGTTTTCATCGAAATAAGAGAAGATCGGCTGTGATGGAAAATTAATCACATCATGAATCAAGCCGGTGATTTTTTCGTCAGCGCTGTTATAGACTGACGGGTTGCCAACCGGCTTGGTGATGCCGGCCTTCAAGATTTTATTGCTTAAAAAATAGCGGATTTTTTCCTTCAAACCATCATTATCAATATCGGAATAATAAATAAAACCGGTCGAGCTGGCGGCATCAATGGCGTAGGCGCCGTTGCTCGCGGGTAAAGCGCTGCGGATATCGGCCAGCATCGAAGTAAAGGCTTTCCGCGTTTCTTGCTGGGCGTTAAGATTGCCCGTCAAAATATTATTAGTATTTACGGAGTTGTTATAAAACAGCCAAATGCCATCAAGTAAGATCAGAAAAATAAACATCACCACCATTGTTTCCACCAGGGTGTAGCCGGCGTTTGATTTGTTCAGAGTGGATTTGTCCATAGTTGTTATTCCGGCATTAAGATAACTTCTTGCTGATTCGAGGGGTCGGAAATATGAATCGTTCCCTCGCTGGGTTGAAAGCCGGATTTGGAAACATTAAGCGTGTAGTCGCCCTCGGCCAATCCGTCGAATAGCACCTGCCCGGGCGGGACGCAAAGCGAAGTGAAAGCAAAGCTGACTTCGCCGACGTTGGGCGTATAGGTGGAACTGGCAGTGGCCAAATAAATTTTATAACGCAAGTAGCGGTTGCCGTTATTGATCGGATTGATATTGCCGTTGGCCGCGGAATAAAAGGTCGCGTTAGTGCCGTCCGGGCCCAAGAAGTTCCAAGTTGAATTATCATTATTGGCGGCGACTTGGAGCAGGACGCTGCTGGTGCCGGCTTCCGGCGGCTGGTCCAGCGGCAAAAATTCCAGCCGGTAAAAGTCGCTGGCCGAGCCGGTATCGAAAGTCGAAGATGTCAGGTTTCCGGCCGCGGCGTATAGGCCGAAAGCTTCTTTAAGCTTGATTTCGCCGGCCGGGTCGGCGGTTTCAATATTTCCGTCAGAACTGTAAAAGGCGGCCGGATTAGTGAAGTTTTCCTGGCCTGAACCGCCCGACCAATCGCTTTGCCGCAAGAAACCCCGGCCGGTAATCAATTGCTTGGTGGAAGTGCCGATCGTTAATTGCACGGTGGCGCCGGAAAGCGGCTGCGTCGTTCCTCCTTGCTTGACGCTCACCAGAAGACTGCGGGGATTTTTGGGAACCGCGATAATTTTTACGTCCTGGACGCTGCCGGGCGTCAGGCTGAAAAGGACCGGCGAAATCGCTCCGCCCAAATCATGCGTACTGTCGTTGAAGGTTAAATTGTAAGCGTCCCATTCCAGACTGTCGATGACTTTTGTTCCCGAGGGGCCGGTGTCAAAACTATTTTGATATTTATAAATGTCGGGAGTTGAGCCGATCAGCTTGCTGCCTTTCAAGTCAAAGCCGATATTGGCTACCGGCGCGCAAGTTTCGGTCACGCTGCTGACATTGAGCGTGGCGGTGCGGTCGATCATAAAACTGGTTTGCGTCACTTGCTGGGCGATTACTGTCGCGTCAGGCATGATTGGATTGGGGTTGGTTGAAGACCCGACTGGATAAGTCCGGTCTTGGGAATAGCCGTTTTTGCTGACGGTAATTTTATAACTCTGTATGCTGGGCGGCACATCGACGATTTGCAGAATACCATCGTTGTTGGTGGTGTCGTTAACACCGACTATCGGCGAGGTTTGGCTATTGGCAATATGGACGTTCGCCTCCGAAACCGGCTGGCCGTTGGCATCAAAGACGCGGACAAAGAGCGCTCCGTTGTTTGTCGTATTTTCCAGATTTTTCGGAGCGATATATTCGGTAAAGGTTAACGGCGCCAGGCGCGGATTGCTTGGCGCGGAAATTTTTATTTCTACCAGTTTATAATCGGCCGGCGAGCTATCGTTCGGACTGCCGCCGATAGTGCCGTCAAACGGATCATCAATGTTTTGTACTATCGTTTGCACCAGAAAATCGGTATTATCGCGGGTGATATTTTGGGTGGGCGATAATTTTCCGCTCGGCAAGCCGGCGGTCAAGCCGATATCGGCATAAGGCATATTATGGGCGATTTCAAATTGCTCGTTGGCCAGCGCCGCGGCGGTTACCATCAGCCGCGATGTTTCCACCATGTGGCTGGCTTGAGCAAAAGTTTCATAGACTCCGATGGCGATCAACGAAAAAATGGCGATGCCCACCACGGCCTCGATCAGGGTAAAACCGGCGTCGCCTGATTTTGATTTGTTATCTTTCATAACACGTAACACGTAACACGTAACACGTAACACGTAACACGTAACACGTAACACGTAACACGTAACACGTAACACGTAACACGTAACGACCCCCTTGCTCGTTCCGATATGAAGGAAGAAAAATTGATTTGTCAATTCAATTTTTTGGCAGGCTATAGGTTATGTACAAAGTTTATTTATAGAAGAAAATCCTCCGCTTGCCGTGTTATGTGTCGCGTTAAATTAGATGACTGATGTTAAAGAATACATCGGCATAATAATGGCAATGGCGATCGCGCCGACGCCAAGGCCGAGCAGCAAGATTAAAAGCGGCTCGATGATCGAAGGAAGATTTTGCATTATTTGGTCGACTTCGCCTTCATAAAATTCCGCCAAGTCAGTCAGGATGCTGCTCACCTCGCCGGTTTGCTCGCCGACCGCTATCATTTGCGTCACCATCGGCGGAAAAAATTTAGGATAATTTTTGATGATTTCATTTATCTGCCCGCCCTTTTTTATCTGTTCGCTGATTTCCATAATGGCGCGGCGATAATGAAGATTGGTGACCACGTTGGCGGTAATCCGGAAAGCGTTGACGATCATAATATCGGTTTTCAGCAGCGAGCCGGCGGTCCGCGAAAAACGAGCCAGATTGATCTTCTTGGCAATCGGTCCGAAAATCGGCATCCGCAAAACCAGCCCCTGGAAAGTGTATTTGCCCTTTTCCGTACTCATAATTTTACAGATCGCCAAAATCAAGACCGCGGCGATGATTGAGGAAGCCATCCAGTTATTGGCCAAGAAATTACTGATGTCGATCAATATTCTGGTGAAAAGCGGCAGTGGGACGTTGCTTTCGGTAAAAACCGAAGTTATTTTAGGAATGACGAAGATCATCATAAAAATTCCGATGCCGATCATAGCGGCCACGACGATTACCGGATAGATCAGCGCGCCTTTGATGCGCGAAGTAAGCTCGTATTGTTTTTTGATTTGTACATAAAGCTGCCCGAGCGCTTCTTCCAATTTGCCCGACATTTCTCCCGCGTCGATCATATTGATAAAAAGTTCGTTAAAGGTCCGGGGATACATTTTCAAGCTGTCGGCCAGAGTGGAGCCTTGCTCTAATTTGAGAGCGACTTGTTTCAGAATACGGGCGAATGTTTTACTCTCGCTTTGTTCAGCCAGGGTGCGGAAGGAGGTGAGCACCGGAATGCCGGCCTTGATCATTACCGAAAGATTCTGGATAAAGACCAGTTTTTCTTTGGGACTGACGCTCAGCAGATTCAGGAAAAAATTTTTCAGCGATTGAGAAAAAGATTTTTTTTCCGCCTTCGCCCGGCCCAAGTCTTGCGGGTTTATTTTATTGTCGGGTTCGATAACAGGCATTGATTATATTTATTTTTAATTTTTAACTTTTAATTCATCACTTTTACTCTCGCGTTACTCTCATCACCTCTTCCAGATTAGTGGCGCCGGAGACTGCTTTGATAAAGCCATCTTCCACCAGGGTTAGCATCCCCTGTTTTTCCGCTTGTTTTTTCAGGGAGCCGCTGTCAATCGTGTTGATTACCAGTTCGGCCATTTCCGGAGTCATTTCCACCACTTCGTAAACGCCGATGCGGCCCTTATAGCCGGAGTTATTGCATTTTTTACAGCCTTTGCCGCGATAGAAAGTGAGCAATTCCAGATCGCCCTGGAAACTGATATTTTTTTCTTTGGACAATTTGGCCAGCATGCCGGAGATGTCCAGCTGTTTTTCGATTTCCTCGATATTTTTTTTGGTTAGGCGATATCCCTCTTTGCAATAAGGGCAGACTTTTCTGACTAAGCGCTGGGCAATAATTAAATTTGTGGTTGAGGCGATCAAAAAGGAAGGTATGCCCATTTGCGACAAGCGCGGCAAAGTAGTGACGGCATCGTTGGTGTGCAAGGTGGATAAAAGCAAGTGGCCGGTCATGGCGGCGTGCACCGCGATTTTGGCCGTTTCTTCATCGCGGATTTCCCCCACCATGATAATATTGGGGTCTTGGCGCAAGAGTGATCTCAACCCGGCTTCGAAAGTAAAGCCGATCTTCGGGTTGGTCTGAGATTGATTGACGTGCGGAATGCGGTATTCGATAGGGTCTTCGACAGTGGCGATGTTGACCTTGGGAGTATTTAAAACGCTGAGAATCGTATAAAGCGTGGTGGTTTTTCCCGAACCGGTCGGGCCGGTGACCAGGATCATCCCGTGCGGCTTGGAGATATTTCTTTTGACGATGGCCAGGGCTTGCGGCTGGAGCCCCAAATTTTCCAAGCTCAATGCCTGCGCTTTTTCGTCCAGCAATCTGATCACGACTTTTTCTCCATCAAAGGCGGGAATGATCGAAACGCGGCAGGAGACGCGGTATTTGTCGGTATAAATTTTGAAACGCCCGTCCTGCGGCAAACGGTGTTCATCGACTTTCAGGTTGGAAAGAATTTTTACCCGGGCGACAATGCCCGGCTGGAGGCCTTTGTCCAGGGTCATCATATTATAAAGAATCCCGTCAACGCGGTAGCGGATGATGACGTCCTTTTCTTCCGGTTCGATGTGGATGTCCGAAGCATCTTTGAACATCGCGAATTCCAGCAGGTCATTGACGATTCTGACGATCGGCAGATCTTTGGCCAATTTTTCCAGCTGTTCAGGCTGCTCGGCGCCAATGCCGTCTCTATCTCCTTTTGGCTCGGAAATGCTGCCGATTTCGGTATTAAGAACTTCTCGATATTGCTTCAATCCTTCCTTGATGCTTTCCGGCGTCGTTAAACTAACTTCGATTTCGCGGCCGGTTTTTTTCCGCAAGAAATCAAAAGTTTCCAAATCCTCCGGGTCAAGCACCGCGATTTTTAAAGTTTTTTCGGTCAAATCAAAAGCGATCAGATCATGGGCGACCGCGATCGGTTCCGGCACATTGAGCAGCGCCTCCTTGCTGATGGCCTGCTCCCGCAAATTGACAAAAGGCACTTTGAAATATTTGGCCGTGGCTCTGGCCAAATCATCCGGGGCGATGATTTTTTTCTCCGCCAAAAGATCTCCCAGTTTCTTGTCATTTTCCTTCGCCTCGATAATTAATTTATCAAAATCCTCACTGCTGATCAGGCCGGTTTCGACAAGGATATTTTTTATCAGTTGCTCATTAAACATAAAACAAGGCAATCGTTAATTTGTCTCCGCTATTATTATAACACATTTTTTGATTTTTATCTCATCTTTGACCATCATTAAATATAATCAAACATCTTTTGCCACTTTTTTAGAAAAAGTGGCGCAAAAATCGCGAGCAGGAAAAATTTTGGGACGCTCCGCTAAGAAACCTAGCAAAATCGCTATACTCGTCGGCGCGGCGCCTCCTCAAACAACGCGATTTTGCACGGTTTCAACGCTGCGCGTCTTAGCCAAAATTTTTCAATGCTCGCAGCAAGGAAATTAATATAAAATTATAATAAAATTGTTATTAATATCTTTTTGGAATGAGGTTGGGTAATTAATTGATGACAGAAATTATTTATTTTGCTAAAATATTCTTATCTATGAAAAATAAAGGAGGGAAAATATTTTTAATCTTGGGCGTTTTGCTGTGCTCGGGATTTTTTGTCGGCCAAAAATGTTCGGCAGCTCAGTCTGGCGATGTCGTGATTAATGAAATTGCCTGGATGGGAAGAGCGTCAAGCACTAACGACGAATGGGTTGAGTTGAAAAATTTAACCGGTCAGAATATTAATTTAACCGGCTGGAGTATCGTTGCCGAGGATGGTTCGCCGAAAATAAATTTAAGCGGAAATATTTCAGCTAACAGTTATTTTTTACTGGAAAGAAAAGTCAGCACAGTTGCTCCGTTGCCGGACGCGGACTTGTTATATGATTATAATTGCGGCGCTCTCAGCAATGACGGTGAAAATTTAACGCTTTACGGCGGCGATACTAAAATAGATGAAGTAAACGGAAAAAAGGCAGATGGTAGCAAGGGCTGGATATTCGGCGATAGCGGCACCAGACAAACCATGGAAAGAAAAGCCGACGGCTCTTGGTGCACTAGTCAGGTTGTTGGCGGTACGCCCGGAGCGGCCAATGATTGCGCCGGCGAAAGTCCGGCAACGGATGAATCAATGCCGGCACCGGCGGAAACCGGCGGCAATTCCGCGCCGATTTATCGTTATGGCGATGTGCTGATCAATGAATTTGTCAGCGATCCGAACACGGGCGAAAATGAATGGGTGGAATTATACAATCATAGCGGCGGGGAAATAAATTTAGAAGGCTGGACGATCGCCGACGGTTCGGGCGCGGAAACGCCATTGTCCGGGGGCTTTAATGAAAACAATTATTATTTTTTTGTCGCGGAAAAATTCAAGGGCGCGCTGAATAACGACGGCGATGAAATTATTTTATACAGCGATACGCATAATTTGATTGACAAAGCCGTTTATGGAAAATACGGCGAACATCCGGAAAATAACGCGCCTGCTCCGGGTAAAGGCCAATCGGCCGCCTTGCCAAGCGACGGACGGAAAGAATTATTCGACAAAGACAGCTACGCTCTCACTGATTCTCCGACCAAAGGCAAAACAAATATTATTTCCGCGCCGGTCGCCGTAAATATTAATGATACGGCAACTTCCAGCGGCGTGACCGCAAGTAAAATTACCATCACGGAAATTTTTCCCAATCCGATCGGCTCTGACCGGGAGGGAGAATTTATTGAGCTTTATAATAACTCGGCCGCGGCGGTTGACTTGGCCGGCTGGCGGATTGAAATCGAGGGCGGCCGCAGTTTTGAATTCGGCAAATATTTTAATTTAACCGGCATTGTTCCCGCGTACGGATATTTCACGCTGAAGCGCGCTGACAGCAATCTGGTCTTAGATAATAACGGCGGGACAATAAAATTATACGCGCCCTCAAAAAGCCGCGCCGCGCAAAGCCTGCAATACGGCGAGGCCGCGGAAGGCTTGAGCTATTGCGATACGCTTAATCTTGATTTGAAAAATGCGAACGGCGCGACCAAAACTTTTTTAAATAATTCGTTAATGCTTAACCGCTGGGTTTGGAGTGAAATTTCCACCCCGGGCGCGGCCAACCAGATTAAAACTCCCAACCACGCGCCGATCGTCAGCTTTTCCACGCCGGAAAAAATCAATACCGGCGCGGCGGTTAGCTTTGATGCCTCGGACAGTTTTGACGAAGACGGCGACCCGCTGACTTTTTCCTGGGATTTCGGCGATGGCGGGCAATTCAATTTTGAAACCCCCAGCCATATTTTTATCAAGCCGGGAAATTATACGATTAAATTAGCGGCCAGCGACGGCAATGAAACCGCGACTTTGAAAAAGATCATCAAGGTCGGCGGAGTTGCTTTGGCTGTCGGCGGCGCGACAGATGAAAATATTTCCGCGAATAACCAGCCGCTAACTTTGCCGAAAAGTTCCTCTGATAAAATTACCGGCGAAAAAAAGGTGGCAGTCAAAACGGCAACCAAAACGGCAGAATCACCTTTGGCAAACCCGGGGCAAGCCGCGGGAGGATATTCTGCCGGGGTTAAATCATCAGCCGTTGCCGCGGCTGAAAAAAATGCCATTGTAAAAATCGCCTCTGCTCATCCGATAAATAATTATAAGCTTGGCGCCAGCCTCAAGCTTTCCGGCCAAGTTCTGGTTCTGCCCGGAATTTTCGGTAGCCAGTATTTTTATATTCTGACCGCCACCAATTCACCGGCGGTCAAGATTTATAATTATTATAAAAATTTTCCAACGCTCGCTTTGGGCGATTTGATTTCCGCGAGCGGCGTGATCGGCGGCTCTGAAGCTGATAAGTATTTGAAAACCAAAACCGCCGCCGATATCAAAATTATCAAGTCGGGAGTTTTAAGCGAGCCGGAAAAAATCACCGCCGCCGGATTTAAGGAAGAAAATCTGGGAAAATTCGTCCAGGCCGAAGGCGAAGTCGAATCGCGTACCGGCCAGCAAATGCAGCTCTTTGACGGCCAGGCCGATATCAACGTGTATTTTAAAACCAATGCCAACATTGACGTTAAAAATATCAAGGCCGGACAAAAATTGACTGCGGTCGGGTTATTAAGCGGTATTTCCGGCGGTTTGGCCATTATGCCCCGCTCTCAAGCTGACTTGATTTTGGCAACAACGTCCGATGACTCGGCTGGCCTTGTTCTCGGCGCCGCTACCGGATCCTCCGCTTGGACAATTCCCCCTTCAAAAAACAATTCATCACCTCTTATATATACGCTCATCGCCGCTGGCGGGATAATCATCATTATAGCCGGCTGGCTGGCCAAGAAATATTTTTCCAAATAAGCGGCAAAATTTTTACCACTCTTTATTATTTGATGATTATCGTTATTTATAATCATCTTTTTTTTATGTTTTTTATGTGTTATCATTAAGATAACAAGGGGGATAAAATTATCCTTATTTTTAAGTATTAAATAATTTTTCATTTTAAATTTTTAATTGAATTCCGTATGGCGCGCCGCAAAAAATCCAAAAACCCTTTTGATTACGTGGAAATTCCCGATTTGGAAATCAGCCAGGAAACCAAAAAAAGCCTGATGATCCTGTTTATCCTGATTTTGGCTTTGCTCTGCCTGCTTGGCCTGTTTGATCTGGCCGGAGCTTTTGGCAAATATCTGGCGCAAGGGCAGAGCCTGGCCTTTGGCTGGGGCAAATGGATTTTCCCCATCCTGCTTTTTTGGTGGGGCTTCTTATTATATAAGAAGGACCGAAGATATTTCCGTGGCGCCGGAATTTTGGGAATTTTTCTGGGCTTTATAACCTTGCAGGCATTTTTTCAGATTTTTATTCCGCTGTCCGAATGGAACGATTCGATCAAAACCGGGCAGGGCGGCGGTTATATCGGCCTGTTTCTCGCTTCCATTTTTATCAAAGTCTTGGGATTTTGGGGAGGCTTGGCCGTGCTCACCGCGCTATTGATTGTGGCCGGCTTGTTGATTTTTAATACCTCGCTGTTTAAATTAATCGGCGGCGAAAGCGTTTTCGCCAGATCAACTCACCCTTTCCGCGCCCTGTTCGGCCGCTTGTTCGGCAACAAGGGAGATGAAGAGGAAGAAGAGCCGGAAGAAGCCGAGGAAAAAAATCAGGAAAATTTATTTGCCAAAAAAAGCATCGTCGAGGAGGATGGCGAAAATGAAATAGCGGAAGATGAACCGACAGAAAAGGACGAGGAGGAGGAATTCGAAGAGCGGGCGGAAAAGCCGGCGAGAAAGAAAAGCGAAAAAGAAATTTGGAAAACGAGCAATATCAAGATTGATCTGCCGCTGGATTTGCTGGATAACAACAACAGCAAGGCGACTGCCGGCGATACCAAGGGCAATGCCTTGATCATCCAGCGGACGCTGGAAAATTTCGGCATCCCGGTAGCGATGGCCGATACCGTGGTCGGCCCGACCGTCACGCAATATTCTTTCCGTCCGGCCGAAGGCGTCAAACTTTCCAAAATCACCACTTTGAGCAATGATCTGGCGCTGGCCTTGTCCGCCCATCCGATCAGGATTGAGGCGCCGATTCCGGGCAAGCCCTTAGTCGGTGTGGAAGTGCCCAATAAAACCAAGGCGATCGTCGGCTTGAAAGAAATTTTGGAATCCGGCGAATTCAAGGCGCGGAAAAATAATCTGACCGTCGCTTTGGGCCGCGATGTTTCCGGCGCGTCCTGGTGCTATGACATCACCCGCATGCCGCATTTGCTCGTGGCCGGCGCGACCAATTCGGGAAAATCCGTCTGCCTGAATTCGATCGTCATTTCGCTTTTGTATCAGAATAATCCGGAAGACCTGCGCTTTATTTTGATCGACCCGAAAAGAGTCGAACTCACTGTTTACGACGGTATTCCGCATCTGCTCACGCCGGTCATCACCAATGTTCCCAAGACCATCAACGCTTTGCGCTGGTGTTTGAACGAGATGGATCGCCGTTTCGAAGTTTTGCAGAATTTTAAGAAAAGAAATATCCAATCGTATAATGCCGCGGCCAAAGAAAAAATGCCGTATATCGTTTTCATCGTCGATGAATTGGCTGATCTGATGGTGGCAGCCGGGCGCGATATCGAGGCTTCGGTGATCCGCTTGGCGCAGATGGCTCGCGCGGTCGGCATCCATTTGGTGCTGGCCACCCAGCGGCCGAGCGTTGACGTAATCACCGGCTTGATCAAAGCCAATATGCCGGCACGCATCGCTTTTTCGGTCGCTTCCAGCATCGATTCTAAAACTATTTTGGACGGCATGGGCGCGGAAAAACTTTTGGGCAAGGGCGATATGCTTTTCCAGACGCCGGAAATTTCCAAGCCGAAAAGATTGCAAGGCGCGTTTGTTTCCGATAATGAGATAAAAAGAATCGTCGATTATATCAAAGACAAGGGCGGCGATTTTGAATATGTCGAAGGCGTGACGGAAAAACAAGCCGTGCACGGCATCGCTTCGGTCGGCATCGACGGCCAGACCGGCGACGAAGATGAATTATTGGTCGAAGCTAAAGATTTGATTATCAAATCCGGCAAGGCCTCGGCCTCTATGTTGCAGCGCCGTTTGTCGGTTGGCTATGCCCGCGCCGCCCGTTTGCTTGATGAGCTGGAAGAAGCCGGAATTATCGGTCCGTCCAACGGCGCCAAGCCCCGGGAAATAATGGTTACCCAGGATCAATATGCGGCCATGGAAGCGCAGCCCACCGCCGGAGCGTCTTTGCATAATCGCGCGTCCGCCAAAATGCCGGATAATTTCTTAGGCGAAGCCAATTCGCTGGGCGAAGCGCCTGACGATGATACGACGGTTTTTGCCGGCTCGTCCGCCGGCTTGTCCTCCGAAGCCTTGGCGGAGGGGGAAACTTTAGCGGAGGAGGGAGACGAAGACGAGGATGAACCGGAAGAAGACGAGGAGCCGGAAGAAAATTCAGTTGAAGAAGATGAATCGGCCAAGGAAGAAGTTGCCAAAGAGTCAGAAATAGAAGTTGATAATTCCGAAGCGGAATCTGTTCCTGCTAAGGCTGAAACTAATGAGCCGAATTTTGAAGTCCCGGATGATATGATTGAAAAAAAGCCGGTTGCCCCGAAAAATAAAAAAATTCTCAATTTGAAAAAAGACAGCAAATCTTTAAGCGACATCGAAGATGGAGGAATGTTTTTCTCAAGATAAAATTCAACTAAAATTCCATGGAAACAGGAGGAAAGTCTAATTATTTTAATCCGCCCGCGGAAGAGCAGGAAAAAATTTTGGCTCCTGATTTGGCAAAGGAAAAAATCGATGATTCGATAAAAAGTTTATCTGAAATTCTGGCTGCTCCGCGCGAAAAGTTAGTCCCGTTTTCCGGTGCGGCGGAAGTCTTTGCAAAAGAAGAGCCGGAAGCGGCGGTGGAAGAAGAAAATTCAGACTTAGCCGGGTTATCGGAAATGTGGCGCGAATATCTTGATCCGGCGGCCGACAAGAATGAAAAAAATCGGATTTTTCAAAAAATAAGCGCGCTGCGGGAGGAAATCGCCTTCGAGGCTGGCGCGGCAGAAGTTATTTTCGGTTTTGACGGCGACATCAGCCTGGTTTACTCCGACGGCCGGCAAGAGAAAATTTTTGATAATCCCGGCGCGCCGGTAATCAGCCCGCCCGAAGCGGCTGAAGCAGAAATATTTTCCGGCGGTTCCGCGGCGGTTGAAACAGCAAGCGAAAAAAAAGAATTTCATCCGGAAGATTTTAATGTTCCCGGCCAATTCAGTAATGGCGAAGCGGCGAAATTTTTTGCCAAAGATTCCGGCTATCTTGATTTAAGCCAAGTCGCTTCTTTGTCCGTGGAAGTTTTACAAGCGCTGCGGCCGCGAACCGGCATGACTAATCTGCTCGGCCTGGATCCGGAAAAAATCGATGGCGAGGCAAGAAAAATTTTAAAATCTTTTGCCGGCCAAGTTTTGCTTCAAGATGATATTAGAAGGCTGGTTGACCGCGAAATATGATTTTTCAGGTAGACAAAAATGAGTAATTATCAGAAAAAAACGAAAGCAAAAAAGAGCTTTCTTTTTTTGTGAAAAATCAGCTTAATTTTAGCTTATTTTAAAGAAGATTTGTAAGCATTTTTTCGTTGACATAATAGCTGCATTTGCTATAATATTGATAGGCAAAATAAGCGCCTTTTTTCGTTTATAATCGGTAAAATTGTTGGATTGTCATGGCTGCCGAAAAATTTTATAACTTTAAAATTTTCTACTTTATAACTTTATGATGATTTCTTATTTAGGCCAGTCGTGTTTCAAATTGCAAGATAAACTCGGGCCGGAGGGCGTGACGCTGGTTACTGACCCATTCTGCAAAGAGCTGGGCTTGAAGGTGCCTAATTTTGAAGCTGACATCGTGACAGTAAGCCATCAGCATGCTAATCATAACAATGCTGATGCTTTACGCGCCAGTCCTTTCGTTATCGATACTCCGGGGGAATATGATATCAAGGGAGTAATGGCGCAGGGCATTGAAACTTTTCATGATGCGAAAAACGGTGCCGAGCGTGGCAAAAATATCGTTTATCGCATGGAGATGGATGATTTGACTCTGGTGCATTTGGGGGATTTGGGGCATATTTTATCCGACGAACAATTGGAGCAGCTGGATGATATTGATATTTTATTTATTCCGGTCGGCGGAAAACATACAATTGACGCAAAAATTGCCGTGGAAGTTATCGGCCAGCTTGAACCCCGGGTGGTTATTCCGATGCATTATAAATTATCCGGCTCAAAATCCGACCTTGATGCGGTGGAAAAATTCGTCAAAGAGCTGGGCGTTGAACCCAAGCGGGAGGAAAAACTGAAAATCGCCAAAAAAGATCTGCCCCAGGAAGGAATGGACTTGGTAATTTTGGAAATCGCCGCATAATTTAGCTGAATTCAAAATTGAAAATTTTTGACTATGTCTATTGATGAGGAGAAAAAATCGACTCCGCCGCCGGAATCGCCCAAAGAAGAAAAGGATAAGAATAACGCCCTTTTTGCCGGAGTTATTTTTTTCATGATTTTGATCGTTGTTTTGTGGATAATGAATTTGGGCATGGTTTTCAAAGGCGTTCCGGCAAGACAAAGCAGCCAAGTAAATATCAATAAGCTGAGCCAGGATTTCCAGAATGCTTTCAACGAAGCGGGAACGAAAATTAATGAGCTGAAAAAAATCGACGAAAGCGAACTACAAAAATATCAGGCGCAAATTCCGGCTACCACATCGTCAATTAAAAATTAAGAGTTAAAAATAATTTTCCATTTTTAACTTTTCATTTTTAATTGTTTATAGATATGCCCAAGAATAAAAAAATCGCTAAAGCGTCCTCCTCCGCTAAGGCTTCGGAGGACAAGGACAAGAAGGAGAAGGCGGAAAAAAAGACAGAAGATAAAAAGGAGCAGCCGATGCTGGAAAATTCAGTTAAAGACGAAAATGTCGGTCTGCAGCCCCGAGCCGGCATGGGACAGTCCCGCACTATGTATGGTTTGGTGCAGTCTCAGCCGATCGTCGAGGAAATGAGCCGCTCCTATCTTGATTACGCGATGAGCGTGATTGTTTCGCGCGCTTTGCCGGATGTCCGCGACGGCTTGAAACCGGTGCACCGCAAAATTTTATACGCGATGTGGGCGATCGGTCTGCGAGCCGGCGGAAAATTCCGCAAGTCCGCTACCGTCGTCGGCGAAGTTTTGGGCAAATATCATCCGCACGGCGATACGGCCGCTTACGAATCCATGGTCCGCATGGCGCAGGATTTTTCCATGCGCTATCCGCTGGTGAAGGGCCAGGGAAATTTCGGCTCGATGGATGGCGACTCGGCCGCGGCCATGCGTTATACTGAAGCGAAATTGTCGGCCATTTCCGAGGAAATGCTTTTCGATATCGATAAAAATACCGTTGATTTCGTGCCGACTTACGATGGCTCGCATCAGGAACCGAGCGTCCTGCCGGCCAAGCTCCCGAATCTATTATTGAATGGCACGATGGGCATCGCCGTCGGCATGTCGACGGAAATTCCCCCGCACAATCTGCGCGAATTGTCCGACGCCATCGCTTATTTGATTGAAAATCCCGAAGCGACTGTCGAGGATTTGTGCAAGTTCGTCAAAGGTCCGGATTTCCCGACTGGCGGGATTATTTATAACCAGAAAGACATCGAGTCGGCTTACGGTACGGGCAAGGGCGGCATCGTGATGCGCGGCGTGGCGGAAATCGAAGAAACGAAAGGCGAAAAATTCCAGATTGTCATTTCTGAAATTCCTTATCAGGTGAACAAAGCTACCTTGGTGGAAAAAATCGCCGAATTGGTGACGGATAAAAAAATCGAGGGCATCCGCGATCTGCGCGATGAATCCGACCGCGAGAAGAGCGTGCGTATCGTCGTGGAATTGAAAAAAGACGCCTACCCGAAAAAAGTTTTGAACGCCTTGTTCAAGATGACCGCCCTGCAATCAACTTTCCACGTCAATATGCTCGCTCTGGTGGACGGCATCCAGCCCAAAGTTCTGAACTTGAAATCGATCTTGGAAGAATACATCAAACATCGCGAGGTCGTCGTCCGCCGCCGCACCCAATATGATTTGGACAAGGCGAAAGACCGCGCTCATATCTTGGAAGGTTTGATGATCGCCTTGGAAAATATCGACGCCATCATCAAAACCATCAAAGCCTCCAAAGATAAAGATGACGCGAAAATAAATCTGATCAAGAAATTCAAACTCACCGAACGGCAGGCCGTGGCGATTTTGGAAATGAAGCTCCAGCAATTAGCTAACCTGGAAAGATTGCGCGTTGAGGAAGAATTGAAAGAAAAAAGAAAGTTAATCGCCGAACTGGAAGCGATTTTGAAATCCAAAACCAGGATTTTAAGCATTGTCAAAACCGAATTGAAAGAATTGGCCGACAAATACGGCGATGAGCGCCGGACGCAAGTCGTCGCCCGCGGGGTCAAGGATTTCAGCATCGAGGATCTGGTGCCCAATGAAGAAGCGATCGTGATGATGACCCGCGACGGCTACATCAAACGTCTTTCGCCCGACACTTTCAAACAGCAAGAGCGCGGCGGCAAAGGCGTTATCGGCTTGTCGACCAAAGAAGAAGACACGGTGGAATTTATGTTCACCACCATGACGCATACGGATTTGCTTTTCTTCACCACCAAGGGCCGCGTTTTCCAATTAAAGGCGCACGAAATTCCCGTGGCCTCCCGCACGGCTAAGGGCACGCCGATCGTCAATTTCCTGCAATTATTATCGGAAGAAAAAATCACCTCGACTTTGCCGCTGGACAAGATCGCCGGCGCGGAATATTTATTCTTCGCCACCGAACAGGGCTTGGTGAAAAAAGTCAAGCTGGAAGCTTTTGCCAATGTCCGGCGCTCCGGTTTGATTGCCATTAAAATCAAAGGCGATGATAAATTGATCTGGGCCAAGCCGACTTCGGGCACGGATGAAATCCAACTGATCACTTCCGACGGCCAGTCCATCCGTTTTGCCGAAGACGATGTGCGCGAAATGGGCCGCAATGCCGCCGGCGTCCGCGGCATCCGTCTGAAAGGCAAGGATATTATGGTCGGGATGGGCGTAATTTCCACTGACAAAGAAAGGGTGAAAAAATATCAATTGATCAGCATTATGGCCAACGGATTCGGCAAACGGTCGCCGCTTAATCTTTATAAAGTCCAGGGCCGCGGCGGTTCGGGAATCAGAACCGCGCATGTCACCGACAAAACCGGCAAGCTCACCAATGCTTTCGTAGTCAACGCCGAAACCATGGCCGACCGCGACTTGATAATTATTTCCGAAAAAGGCCAGGTGATCCGCCTGCCGTTCCAGCAGGTCAACGAACTCGGCCGCGACACCCAAGGCGTCCGCGTCATGCGCTTCAAAGAACCGGACGACAAAGTCGCCTGCGTGACCTGGGCCTAAATATCAATTAAGAATTAAAAATTACGAATTACGAATTGGTTGCGCCGCAGTCTCACCTCGGACTGCGGCGCAATAAAAGGCGAAGAGAATGACTCTTTGTTTTTTTTGTTTGGCCAACATTTAGCACAATTATCAGTAAGTTTAAACCACAAGACTTTGACAAGAGAAAATGATATAATAGATTATATTCATCATTAACCATGCTGAAACGCGGTTAACCCCTTCGTAATATAAAAAAATGAACGCAAAACTAAAAAAACAAAATGGTGTTGTCCTTACCCCCGAGTGGGTAGTAGATTTTATGGTTGAAGAAGCGCTGGGCGGAAAAAAAATTACCGGAGATGAAAAAATATTAGACGCTGGATGCGGCGAGGGAATTTTTGCGGTCATAGCGGCGCGAAAATTTTCGAAATTGTCAGGCAAGCCAATAAAAAAGGTGGTTGAAGAAAATATATATTTTACCGATATATCAAAAGAATCGATAGAAAAAACTAAGCAAAACTTACAAAAATTATCAAAAAATAAAATTACAGAATTTCACGACATAACAGATGATTTTTGTTTTCATAATTTTGACGAAAAATTTGATTTTATAATCGGCAATCCGCCCTATGTCCGTATTCAAAATTTAAATGAAAGGAAAGAACAATTACAAAGAAACTATGCGGCCGCCGTTAGCGGGTCAATTGATTTATATTTTTGTTTCTTTGAGAAAGCGTTAAAATTGCTTAACGAAAAAGGCAGAATTTCTTTTATTACCCCGAATTCTCACTTTTACTCCCAGGCTGGTAAAAATTTGCGCGATTTAATTTTGCCACACTTGGCAAAGATAATAAATTTTGATCATTGGCAGGTTTTTAAAGATGCTACTGCCTATACGGCAATCTCATTTTTGCAAAAAGAAAAGACGACAGAATTCCTTTATGCGGAAAATTTTAAAAAAGATTTTCAAGACATTAAGTTTAAAAAAATATCGGCAATGCATATGCGCGGAGACAGGTGGGAGTTTTTTGACCAAAAATATTTAGATAAAATAATCAAACTTAATAAAAAATATTCTACATTGCAAGAAGTTGCCGAAATTCACTATGGAATAGCCACCCTTAAAGATGATGTTTATATTTTTTCTCCGCATCGCATAGACAGCAAATATCTTTATTTTGACGCTTTTAAAATAGAAAAAAGTTTATGCGTTCCTATTGTTAAGGCGTCAACCTATAAAGGAGAAAACCAAAATCTTTTTTTAATCTTTCCCTATCGGAATGAAAAAATAATCCCAAAAAATATTTTTCAAAAAGATTATCCGGAAGCATATAAATATTTTCTGAGCCAGCGGGATATTTTGGAAATGAGAGATAAGGGCGGCGGTAAAAATTATGATGAATTTTACGCTTTTGGCAGAAACCAGGGGTTAAAAACGAGCTTCGGTAAGAAAATTATAACCAGCACCATGAATTTAAAACCCCGTTTTTATATAATTAAAGACGAAAAAGCCAGCTTTTACGCAGGTTATTGCATCAAGCCGAAAAATAGCACTAATCTTGAAGATCTGTGTGAAGCTTTAAATTCCGATCTAATGAAAGAGCACATCGCCTCGGTTTCCAAAAGTTATCGGGGCGGTTACAAATCTTACGCCAAGAGTTTCTTGAAAGATTTCGTTCATCCTCAATTTTGCAAAGCGCAACCAGTCTTATTTTAACCAATGTATTTATGAATAATACACAAAAGGATTTTTTAGATGCGATAAATTTATCTTTTATTGCTTATAACAAAAAAGGAGGGGCAAGGAGTCCGAAAAAATTAATACCAATTCATAAATTTTTATCGGAAGAAATTTCGGACAGAATAGGTAAAAATTTTATAATAAAATCATTAGGAATCGGCGATGGTAAAGAGGCGAGGTTTGAGGGAAAATATTATCCGAAAAGATTGGATGTTGCCATTTTCAAAAAAGGCAAGATTATCGCGACCGTAAGTTTTAAATTCGTTACTTCCAATTATAAGCAAAACGCTAATAATTATTTTGAAGAGATGATGGGTGAAACAGCTAATATCAGGCGGCAAAATGTCGGTTTTGCTCATTTTTTGGTATTGCGGGGCTATACCCCTTATTATTTGAAGAATAAGTATAATTTACGGGGCAAGAAAAAGAATGACGAGGTTATCAGTGAAAAATATTTGCAAAAATACATCAAATTGTTTAAAGATATGGATTTCCCTCACAAACCTGATTTACTGGGCATTTGTCTGTTGGATTTTGATAAAAATAAAAAAGCAAAATTAGTTAATTTGGACGATTTTGATTTTTCGAATGAAACAAAAAAATTGCTTCAAAACGATTTTTCCCTAAATAATTTTTTAGATAAAGTTGTCCATCTTGTAAATTTGAAAAGTTAATTAAAAAATTTAATTATCATTTTTTATGAAACGCATTTTAATTTATCTCGTCGCGCTAATTATTATCGTTTTTCTGGCGATTATAAATCTTCGGCTGATTTCCGGGCCGGAAGATACTTGGCTCTGCCAGAATGGCGAGTGGGTGGCGCACGGAAAACCGAGCAATCCTCCGGTTGGCGTTTGTCTGAAACATAATCCGATAGTTAAGACGCCGGTTGCGACGACGACCGAAAATCAGCCGACCGCCGACAATGTGGCTTCGGAAATAAATATCACCTCGCCAACTTCCAATCAAATTATCACCAGCCCGCTGGAAATAACCGGACAGGCTAAGGGTACTTGGTATTTTGAAGCCAGCTTCCCGATTAAATTAATCGGCGATAAAGGCGAAGTGCTCGCCCAAGTGCCGGCAACCGCGCAAGCAGATTGGATGACGACTGATTTTGTGCCGTTCAAAGCGACACTTTCTTTTAATCCAGGTTCTTCCACCATCGGCATGCTGGTTTTTGCCAATGACAATCCCAGCGGTATGCCGCAAAACGAAAAACAATTCGGCGTTCCGGTCCGTCTTAGCGCCGTGGAACAAATGCCGGTGAAAATTTATTTCGGCAATACGGATTTAAATAAAAATACGGCCGATTGCAGTTTGGTTTTTTCGGTTGAACGGCTGATCGCCAAAACGCAAACTACGGCGCGCGCTTCTTTGGAGCAATTATTAGCCGGCGCGACTGACGCGGAAAAAGCTCAGGGATATTTTACCTCAATCAACCCGGGCGTAAAAATAAATTCTCTAACTATAAAAAACGGCACGGCTAAAGTAGATTTTGATTCGCAAATCGAATACCAGCTCGGCGGTTCTTGCCGCGTGGCCGCGATTCGCGCGCAAATTACCCAAACTCTGGAACAATTTCCCACGGTGAAAAATGTGATAATTTCCGTCAACGGCAATGTCGGCGAAGCTCTGCAGCCATAGTTTGATCAATTAAAATTAAAAATTAAAGAATATTTTAAATAGCGCTTTTTTACATAAGAGCGCTATTTTAATTATGAGATGCGTATTAATTTATCATCGCGAGCATTGAAAAATTTTGGGATAAGTGCGAGCGTAGAAGCCGTGCAAAATTGCGTTGTCCGAAGGCGGCGAGGCATCAGCCGAGCCGACAAGTATAGCAATTTTGCTAGGCTTCCTATCGAGTGCGCCAAAATTTTTCCTGCGAGCTGTTTTTTGCGCCACTTTTTTCGAAAAAAGTGGCAAAAGTGACCGATAAAGAAATATAAAAGATTTTCTTGACTTTTATCAGTAATTCAGATAGTATATTTAAAGCCGATAAAAATCGTCAAAAAGTCAAATTTATCGGCAATTTATTTTATAAAATAAAGAAAATACCACATGTTAATCATCAGATTAGCCAGAATCGGCACCAAGAGCAAGCCGACCTATCGAATTATCATCAGCGAAAAAGGCCGCGACAATTACGGCAAAATTTTGGAAAATTTGGGAACTTACAACACTTTTACCAAAGACTTGAAATTGGCGGAAGATAAAGTCAAAGCCTGGATTGCCAAGGGCGCGCAATTATCCGCCACGCTTAATAATCTTTTTATTGATAAAGGTATTGTTAAGGGTGATAAGATGAAATCCCGCCGGATGAATACCGAGAAATTGGTAAAAGCCCGCGCTGACAAAGAATCCGCCGCCGCTAAAGCTTTGGCGGACGAAGCCGCGGACAAAAAGAAGATCGAAGATGACAAGGCCGCCGCCGAAGCCGC
>JAQUPS010000010.1:0-16245 GCA_028716485.1 Patescibacteria group bacterium | reverse complement strand
GGCTAAATAATTTTTTGCTAATATTAAAGCAACTATTGACAAAATTCAGTAAAGTGCTATACTTAAAAAGTAAGGAATTAATTTTTGTCCTTCGGGATGAACATTAATATTTAATTAACGAAATCTCGCGAATAAAGCTTTAGCTCTATTCGGTGAGAAGAAAAACACTGTATGCAAGACCAAGACAAGGCGTTTTTAGAGATGATCGTGAAGTCGATTGTCGGCAATCCGGACAAAGTCCAGGTTGACAGAACCGTGGACGAAATGGGAGTCCTCCTGACACTCAAAGTAGATCCGTCGGACATGGGTTATGTCATCGGCCGCAAAGGTCAGACCGCTCAAGCCGTCAGAACTCTCTTGAAGATTGTTGGCGCAAAAAATAACGCCAGAGTCAATTTGAAAATCTATGATCCGGAAGGCGGCAACCGCCCGCGCCGGATGGAATCTTCTTCCTCCTCATCTTCTGCCGAGGTTGATACTTCCGCTATCGATGATTTGAAGATTTAAAGTAAACAACTTCAAATAAATTGAAAAACCACTCCAAACCGGGGTGGTTTTGTTTTTAACATCAGGCTAAAGGCGCAGAGCCCAGGGATTAAGGTAAAAGTAAAATCCTTGAGCCTTGCGCCTAAGCCTTTAACCTAAGACGCAGGCAGTTTAACAAGTCAATGATTTATGTTATAATAATCTTATAATAAAATCTCTAACTAAATATTCTTATTTGCTATCCTGACAAGGAGGGCAAAGAAGATAAAATTTTATGTTTCTCTATCGGGACATTTTAAAAAAATCCTTGGCTATCACTTGGACGCATAAAAATTTATGGTTCTTCGGCATCTTTGCCGCGCTTCTGGGCGGAGTCGGCCAGTACACGATGTCATTAAGCCGGTCGCCGGAAGATTGGAGCACCAGCGTCTTTTCCGCGCTGGCCGTTTTTTTCGGGCAGAACGGCTCGGGAAATGTTTTTGCCAATCTGACCCGGCTTTTCCAGAGCGACCCGGTTGCCGCCATTATTTTTTCCGCCTTTATTCTGATTATCGTCGTCGTTTCGCTGTTCGTCCTCTGGCTGGCGGTGATTTGCCAAGGCGGCCTGATCAATAATGCCGCGGCAATTATTAAAAGCAATGACAAAAAAGCCGGCCTGCCGATCCGGGACGGGCTGGAAAAAGGAATCAATAAATTCTGGCCGATGCTGGGTTTTAATCTGATCGGCGCGGCTTTAACCTGCTTTTTCGCCGCCCTGGTCGGCTTGCCCCTGGTGTTTATGACCGCGGCCGCGGATTTGCGGGTTTTTCTGCTTTATGTCTTGCTCTTTATTATCTTTATTCCGCTGGCCTTGATAATTTCCTTTTTTGTAAAATATTCAGTTTGCTTTTCCGTTCTTCAAGGGCGGAAATTCGTCGATTGTTTTATCGAAGCTTGCCGGCTATTCGGCAAGTACTGGCTGGTTTCCATCGAAATGGCCCTGATACTTTTTATCGTCGATTTCCTGGTTGTTTTTGTCTTGGGATTATTCATTTTGGTTTTGGCCATTCCTTATATATTTTTCATGCGCATCTTGTCGCTGGCTTTCTTCGTGACCATTGGCGCGGATAATTTTTTTCAATTTGCCGTAACCGCCGGATTATTCCTCGCCATCATTATGGTGGTTTTGGCCGGCGCGATCGTTACTGTCTTCAAGACGACCGCCTGGACCGACATCTTCATTCATTTGGCCGAAAAGAAAGGCGGCCTGGCCAAGCTGGAAAGATTGGCCGCGAGCCTGCGGAAGTAAATTATAAATTAAAAGTTAAAAATTAAAAAACAAGCTCTTCCCCGGGTTTGTTTTTTATTTGATTGGCAAAAGACGAGGGGTAGGATATAATTAAAATAGGATAAAACAAGTAATTCAAGCCGCGAAAAGTTTGTTCGCCTGCCTGCTGGTAGGCAGGCAGTATTCGGATGTTTCGCGGACTCGGATTATATATTTTTTTATGTCCGATAACATTGAAGAATTAATCAAATCTTCCCGCGGCGAAGAAGTGGGCGAGGAAAGCTCCGAGGCCAAATTCGCCAAAAAGCAGGGGGAGATAAAGATCAAGGAAATCGAGCGCCAAACCAACGAGCGCGCGCAAGCGGCCGGATTGCCTTATATCGATCTGTTCGGTTTTCCCATCAGTCCGGAAGCGATTGCTTTGATTTCCGAAGCTGACGCGGCCAGATTGCGGGTCATTTGCTTTTTTTATGATGGCGCCAACGTGCGCATCGGAGTTATCGATCCCTCGGTCGAGGAAATTAAAGCGATTGCCGATAAAATCGCCAAAGATTATCACGTCACGGTGGCGCTTTATGTTATTTCCGCGCATAGTTTTGATTATGCTCTGAAGATATACAAGACGCTGCCGAAAATCACCCGCCAGACGCGCGGCGTGGAAATCACCGAAGCGGAACTGGAAAAATTCAAAGCTTACATTGAAGATTATCGGAGCTTGGGGCGGAAGATTAATGAGGTCAATACGACCGATGTCATCGCTTTGATTTTGGCCACGGCCCTGAAAATGGATTCCAGCGACGTGCACGTCGAAGCGGAAGAAAAAGGCATTGCCGTGCGCATCCGCGTTGACGGAGTTTTATACGAAGCCGCGACGATTGAGAAAGAAAAATGGAAGCAGATTATTTCCCGCTTGAAACTTTTGGCCAAAGTAAAAATAAATATTATCGACAAACCGCAGGACGGCCGCTTCACCATATTTTTGAGCAATGAAAAAATCGAGGTGCGTGTTTCTTTCTTACCGACCAATTTTGGCGAAAGCGTCGTGGTGCGCTTGCTCCGCCCCGGTTCGATCAGCCTTAGTTTTGAGGCGCTGGGTTTGCGTCCCAAAGCCTGGGAAATTTTAGAAAAAGAAATCAGCAAACCGAACGGCCTGGTTTTAACTACCGGCCCGACCGGTTCGGGAAAAACCACCACCCTTTACGCGATTTTGCAAAAGATCAACAAGCCGGGAGCGAAAATCATCACCCTGGAAGATCCGATCGAATATCAGTTGGAAGGAATTAATCAAAGCCAGGTTGACCCGTCAAAAGGTTATACTTTCGCCAGCGGTCTGCGCTCGATTTTGCGCCAGGATCCGGACGTGATTATGCTTGGCGAAATCCGCGATTTGGAAACCGCGGAAACGGCGATTCAGGCGGCTCTCACCGGCCATCTGGTTTTTAGCACCCTGCACACCAATGATGCGGCCGGAGTTCTGCCGCGCTTGATCGATATCGGCGTCAAACCGTATTTTATGACGCCGTCGATCAATTGCGTGGTCGGACAGCGTTTGGTGCGCCGCTTGTGTCCGCAATGCAAGCAAGAACATGTTTTAACCGAGGAAGAAAAAGAAAAAGTGGAGAAAATCATGGCCGTGGTTTCGTCAAAATCCGGCGAAGACGTCCCGACAACTTTGCCGAAAATGTTTAAGGCCGGAGCCGGCTGTCCCGCGTGCAACGGCATCGGCTATAAGGGGCGCGTCGGAATCTATGAATTATTCACGATGACCGAAAGCATTAAACAGCTGGCGACCGACAACGCGCCGGCATTCAAAATTCTGGAGCAGGCGATTGAAGATGGCATGCTGACGATGCTGCAGGACGGCGTCTTTAAAGTTTTCGACGGCATCACCTCCTTGGAAGAAGTTTATCGCGTCATCGGCAAAACCGATTACATTGACGCTTTGTATGACATCGTCATTTCGAAAACTTTCGGCCATGGCATAAAAGTCATTGCCGCGGACATCGCCCGCGCCGAGGAAATCGCCGCCGATTCCGCGACGATGAACGATAAGGCCGGAAAAATTCCGCCGCGGGAAATGTTGAATGTCGTCATGGCCATCGCCCTGAAAGACGAGGCGGGCGACGTGCATATCGAGCCGGCCGAGAATGACGTGAAAATAAGATTCCGCATCGACGGAATTCTGCACGATATTTTTACCTTATCCAAAGAGCATTATCTGCCGCTGTTGTCGCAGGTGAAAATTTCCGCCGGCTTTCCGACTAATGTCAAAAAGGCGACTTGGGACGGACGTTTCGGCATCTTCCTTAAAAATAAAAAGATCGATTGCCGCATTTCCATAATTTCCGGCGGCTATGGCGAAACGGTCGTCATCAGAATTCTATCCTCGCAGGCGGAAGAATTGGATTTGGAGAAATTGGGCATGCGGCCTTACGCGCTCGACCCGGTCAAGCGTTCGATGGCGAAGACCAAGGGTATCATCATCAACACCGGTCCGACCGGTTCGGGAAAAACTACCACGCTTTACGCGATCTTAAATGCTTTGAATAAATCGGACGTGAAAATAATCACAGTGGAAGATCCGATCGAATATCATCTGGAAGGCGTGATGCAGACGCAAATCGATCCGGAGCAAGGCTATACTTTTGTGGCGGCTATGCGCTCGCTCTTGCGCCAGAATCCGAATATTATGATGATTGGCGAAATCCGCGACGAAGAAACCGCTAAGGTCGCCATCGAAGCCTCTCTGACTGGCCACTTGGTTTTATCGACCATTCATGCCAACACGGCGGCGACCGCCATTTCCCGTTTTGCCGGCCTGGGCGTGGGAGCGCAGATGCTGGCCTCGGCTGTGGAATGCACCATCGGCCAGCGCCTGGTGCGGAAAAATTGCCAGTATTGCAAAGCAGAAGTGAAATTATCCGATGAGCAGATGACGGAAGTTAAAAAAATTATCGATTCCATCAGTCCGTTAGCCAAAATAAAAATTCCTAAAACTTTGAAATTTTATCAGGGCAAGGGTTGCGACAAATGCAACGGCTTAGGTTACAAGGGAAGACTGGGAATTTATGAAACCATCGAAATGATTCCGGAAATGCAGAAAAAAATACAGGAAGCCAATGTCACGGCTTTTGACATTGAACAGGAGGCGATCAAATCCGGAACCGTAACAATGATGCAAGACGGCATTTTGAAAGCGCTGGACGGGGAGACGAGCGTGGAGGAAGTTTTCCGGGTGGTAAAATAATTTTAAAATCCCAAATCTAAAATTTGAATTTGAGATTTACATTTATGTTGAACAAAAAATTCATCGAAAAACTTAAGGCGGATTATCAGACTTCGCAGTCGGAGCGGCGGCAGATTATTTCCATTTCCAATGACATTCTGCATGATTCCAAGAAGACGATTTTCGCCCTGCACCGGGGAGAAATAAAACAGGCGGAAGAAAATTTCGCCGCCATTGAAGCGTCGTTAGCAAAAATGGAAAAGAGTTTTGGTTTTAACCGCAATGAAGACGAAGGTTCTTATAAGGCGGCCGTGGAAGAATATGTCGAGGCTAAGATGTTTTATTATTATCTGACCGGCCAGAAAATCGATAAAATCCCCGAAGTGAAGCTGGATTTTGACAGCTATCTCGGCGGTATCTGCGATTTTACCGGCGAGATGGTGCGCTATGCCACCAACCAGGCGGCAATGGGAAATTTTGAGAAAGTGGCGGAAGTAAAAGAGGCGATCAATCTGGTAATCGGCGAGCTGACGGATTTTGATCTGGGCGGCTATCTGCGCACCAAATACGACCAGACTCGCTCCAATCTGCGCAAGATTGAAGAAATGGCTTATGAGGTTAAGTTGAAGACCGGCAAATAACGAATAAATTTTTTAGTTTATAAAAAAGAGCGGAATTTTTTCCGTTCTTTTTAAATAAGACAAAATAAAAAGGACCAACGATCGTTGGTCCGGCGGGAAAATTTTGTTCTTAAACATAGGGGTTTGCTTTTCGTTCGGCAAGAAATTTTTTCATCATTTTTTGTTTTTCGGTTTGCCATAATCTCGGAATATCTCCCGGTTTTTGCCGTTTGCTTTTTTTCCCATCAAGGATTTTGTCCCGGTTTTCCGGAACGGCCTGGTAAAAAGTTTTGGCCGAATCAGCCGGAGCTGTTTTTGCCTGGGCGGCCGGGGTAATAAGAGAAGAAGAGTTTGGGGAAGAAGATGTTGGCGGCGCTTGGGCGCCGACAATTAAGGGAAGGAAGATAATGAGCAAACAAGCAAGAATGAACAGGGCGGGGGCGGCAGGCTTTTTCATGGGGTTTCCTTTCGGAATAATAGATTTTTTGGGTTGTTTTGCTTGGTTTAGTTGAAAAAAGTTTTACCCCTCGCGGGGCTGCCCAATGGGCTATTAATACCTTGAAAATACCACCCCTTAGTTTTTTTGTCAAGGCCAGCGGCTTGAAAGCAGAGAGCATAGAACATAGAGCAGAAAATACAGAATAATGCCATTGATTTTTTTTTACTCTCTGTTTTATGTTTTTTGCCAAAATGAAAAGAGGACCGATATTTTGGTCCTCTTTGTTGGCGCGGACTTTCCGCGTTAGTATGGGTCGGCAACCGTAGTCGCCGATTTTTGTGCGCTTGCCGCGACTTTTTCGCAGTAAGCAACCTCTGCCGCCGTCATCTGCTTGATAAGCTGATTTACGGCGACAGCTCCGTAAGCGATTTCCTGTACAGATTTTTCGTCATAGACGATTGTCCGCAAGGATTTTAAGCTGCAGTTCGGCTTGACGGTTTGGCGTAGTTCGCGAGCTTGCAGGTATTTTTTACCGGCGTTTTGCATGGCCGAAATATCTGAAGCCGAAAGCGTCGAAGCGGGAAGTGTGAAGTTGCACGTGGCGGAAATGGTCCCGACCTGGGCGGAAGCGGAGAAACAGAAAGCGGCAACGGCGGCAACGATAGTGATGAAACGCATGACAGGCTCCTTTGGTTTTTGCCCTATTTTAGGGCGGTGTATTGGATAAGGACAATCTTATTTTCTATATCTATATCATAGCATAAATATAAAAATGTGTCAAGAGTTTTGATCAGGATAAATAGTAAAATAATGGCTTATATTGTTTAATGTTAGCTAATTTGTATCAAACAACTTGCTAATATTAAATAAAAAACAATATGCTAAATTTGTCAATATTATTAATAAATACAGGAATTGTATATGTTAAATTTCTGATATAATTAAAGTAATGAAGAGTTTTTAAAAGTTGATTGATGAATAAATTTTATGGCCGGTCGCGGGAAGATTTTAATTATTATTTTAAGCGCCGCAGCGGTTGTTGCGGCTGCCGGATTTTTTGCGCTCGGACAACAGTATTTTTTTCCGAAAAAATTTATTGTCCGGGATTTGCCAGCCATAGCGGCGGCGGATATTGTTTCGCGCAATTTAAAAATTTTCGATTCGGCCGGCAGTCAGGGCGGGTTAAGCGCGGGTCTGCCCGCGGCAGCCGACCGGTCTTTAAAGTTTTTATTTTTCGGCGATATTATGCTTGATCGGCACGTGGGCGAAAAAATCAAGGCTTCGGGGAGCGTTGATTTTATTTTTTCCGGTTTGGATGCTGCTGGGATTTTTAAGGGCAATGATATCGTTTCCGCTAACTTGGAAGGCGCAGTCACGGACGGCGGGGCGCATTTGCCGCCGGCGATGGGGATAGATTTTGCTTTTGCGCCGCAGATAGCCGGTCAGCTGGCCAAGTATGATTTTAATTATTTCAATATCGCCAATAATCATTTATCCGACCAGGGCAAAAATGGTATAATAGAAACAGAGAAAAATTTAACGTCGCTCGGGTTTGCTTTCTCCGGCTGCCAGGATCGGCAGATAGGCGATTGTACCGCAAAAATCGTGGAGAAAAATGGACGAAAAATCGGTTTTACCGGCGCCAGCATGGTTTATGGCGCGCTGGATGAAAATAAATTGATTGATCAAATTAAGGTTTTGGCCAGCACAACCGATTTGGTAGTGGCGCAGATGCACTGGGGAATTGAATATAAGCATGAGCCCTCGGCCAATCAAATCGCTTTGGCGCATAAATTAATTGATGCCGGCGCCGATATCGTCATCGGTCATCATCCGCACGTGGTTGGTAGTATAGAAATTTATAAAAATAAGCCGATTTTCTATTCGCTCGGCAATTTCGTCTTTGACCAATATTTTTCCACGGATACGCAGGAAGAATTGGGAGTTAAAATCGTCGCCGCCGGTCAAAATTTTCAAATTGATTTATTGCCGATAAAATCGGAAGCCACCCGCCTGTGCCTGATGAACGATGAAGAAAAAAATAAATTTTTGGCCAAGCTGGCAAACTGGTCAAGCGGCGGCGCTGATTTTAAAAATCAAATTAAGGCCGGAGAAATAATGATAAATGGCAGGTGAGTGACGATAAAAATTTATCATTTATCATTTATCATTAATCATTAATTTCCGTGTCCAAGAATTACTTTTTAGCTATCGCCACTCTCTTCGGCGCGATTACTGGCGCCGGATTTTTTGCCGTTCCTTATGTCGCAGCTCATGCCGGCGTGGCGATGTTTTTGGTTTACCTGCCGGTTTTAACGGCGATTCAGATTTTATTGCATTTGCTTTTCGCTCGCCTGATCTTGTCAACTAAATCCGCTCATCGTTTGCCCGGTTACGTGGAAATTTATGGCGGGAAAAAATACAAGAGCGTGGTTTCGTTTTTTTCTTTGATATCCGGCTATGGCACCTTGCTCGCTTATATAATTTTAGGCGGAACATTTCTGTTCGGCCTGCTCTCGCCGCAGCTGGGCGGCAGCCTGTTCATTTACGCTTTGATCATGTTTGCCGCGGAAGCGCTGATCGTGCTGGCCGATATCAAATTGATCGCCGGCGCGGAATTTGTGCTTTCCAGTTTCTTGATTTTGGTCGTCGGCCTGATCGCGGCCAAAAGTTTTTTTCACATCGATTATCATAATTTTTTAACGCTCGATTGGCGCCAGGTTTTTCTGCCCTACGGACCGATTTTTTTCGCGGTCGCGGGAGACGCGGCCATTCCCGAAGTTTGCCGGCTTTTGTCCAGAGAAAAGCACAAGATTAAAAGCGCAATCATCTGGGGCACGGTTTTGGCGGCGGTAATTTTGGCGATTTTTGTTTTAATCGTGGTTGGCGTCACCGGCACCAATACTACTGCCGACACTTTGTCCGGTCTGCGCGGAGTTGTCGGCAATGGCATTATCACGATGGCTCTATTTTTCGGCGCCATCGCCATTTTCAGTTCCTGCTTGGTAATGATGCAATCGGTGCGGGAAATTTTTTGGTGGGATTTTAAAATCAATAAAAATATTTCCTGGGGTTTTGCCGTGTCCGTGCCGCTGATTTTATTCCTTTTTAATTTTACCAATCTGACTGCCGTAATCAGCATCACTGGCGCGGTGATGGGCGGAATCCTGGGCGTGGTTTTGGTCTCGCTCTTGCCGACTATGGAAAAAAAGCCGCAGCAAGAATCGATTTTAAAAACTTCGATCTCCCGCCCCTGGGCAATCGCCCTGTGTTCATTGTTTGTTCTGGGTTTGATCAGTGAACTGGTGAGGTGGATATTCTGACGAAATATCCAATATTAAATAACCAATAATAAATATAATTTTTGAATATTGGATATTTTCAATCACTAAACATGGAAATTGCAATAATCTCCGATATCCACGACAACATATTCAATCTGAAAAAGTGTCTGGCTTGGTGCAAGAAAAAAAAGATAGAAAAAATTATCTGCTGCGGCGATGTGACTAACAGCGATACCTTGCAGATCCTTTCCCGAGAATTCCCAGGAGAAATTTTTATCGTTTGCGGCAATATGGAAATTTATCAGGAAGCGGAAGTGGCTGATTATAAAAATTTTACTTTCGGCTGCCGGACCGCGGTTTTTGAAATCGACGGCAAGAAAGTCGGAGTTTGCCATGAGCCGTTCTTGATCGATCAAGTTTTGGCGCAAGCCAATAATAAAGAATTCCCCTCCCCGGGAGGGGTGGCCGCCGCGGCCGGGGTGGGTTTCCCAAATAATATTGATATCATTTTTTACGGACACACGCATAAGCCCTGGATTGAAACAAAGAACGGAGTGCAAATAGTTAATCCGGGAACTTTGGGCGGAGTATTCACTCAGCCGACTTTCGCTTTTTGGGACACGGTCTCCGGCAAGCTGGAACTGGAATTATTGAACAGTCTTAAAGTTTAAGATAAAAAAACGCCGGACGTTTGAGCCGGCGTTTTTTATTTAAATTTTTAATTCGCCATTTTTAATTTATCCCGAGGCAAGCTCGGGATGCCGATTTCACATCGGCATAATTTTTGCTAAGTATTGTCCGGTATAGCTTTTCTTTATTTTCGCCACCTGGACCGGCGTGCCTTGGGCGACGATTTCGCCGCCTTTGTCGCCGCCTTCGGGGCCGAGATCGATTATCCAATCGACGGATTTAATCACTTCCATATTATGCTCGATGATCAGAACCGTGTTGCCGCGGTCGACTAATTTATTCAAGACTTCCAATAAATTTTTAATATCATCGAAATGCAAGCCGGTGGTCGGCTCGTCGAGGATATAAAGCGTGCGGCCGGTGGCGCGGCGCGATAATTCAGTGGCCAGTTTGACGCGCTGAGCTTCGCCGCCGGACAAGGTGGTGGCCGACTGGCCGACTTTGATATAGCCCAAGCCGACCTCATTCAGCATCGCTATTTTTTGATAGATGGCAGGAACGTTTTCGAAAAAATTCATCGCTTCCTCGATGGTCATATTCAAAACATCATAGATATTTTTTCCCTTGTAGAAAATTTCCAAAGCTTCATTGTTGTATCTTTTGCCGTGGCAAACTTCGCATTCAACATAGACATCGGGCAAGAATTGCATTTCAATTTTCACCAGGCCGTCGCCGGAACAAGCTTCGCAGCGGCCGCCCGTGACATTGAAAGAAAAACGTCCGGCATTGTAGCCACGGATTTTCGCTTCCGGCAAAGAGGCGAACAGCTCGCGGATCGGCGTGAAGGCGCCGGTATAAGTCGCCGGGTTGGAGCGCGGCGTGCGGCCGATGGGCGATTGGTCGATGTCGATCACTTTATCGATGGCGTGCAGACCTTCGATGCGGTCGTGCTTGCCCGGCTCTTCTTTGGCGCCGTAAAATTCATGGGATAAATGGCGGGCGAGAATATCATTCATCAAAGTGGATTTTCCCGAACCGGAAACGCCGGTGATGGCGATGAATTTTCCCAGCGGAAATTCCACGCTGATATTTTTCAAATTGTTTTCTCGGGCTCCGATAATTTTAATGGTCTGGCCTGAACCAGCGCGATATTTTTGCGGGATGGGAATGAATTTCTTGCCGGATAAATATTGGCCGGTCAAGGATTTGGGGTTGGCTTCGATTTGCGCCGGCGTGCCGACCGCGATGATTTCTCCGCCATGGATGCCGGCGCGCGGGCCGACATCGATGACATAATCGGCCGAGCGGATGGTTTCCTCGTCATGCTCGACGACGATGACGCTGTTGCCCAGATCGCGCAGCTCCTTTAAGGTAGAAATCAATTTGGCATTGTCGCGCTGATGCAAGCCGATGGACGGTTCGTCTAAGATATACAAAACGCCGACTAAAGCCGAGCCGATCTGCGTGGCCAAGCGGATGCGCTGGGCTTCGCCGCCGGACAAAGTCATGGCCGCGCGATTAAGCGTCAGATAGTCCAAACCGACATTGGAAAGGAATAAGAGCCGGGCGCTGATTTCTTTGAGGATTTGCGCGGAGATTTTTTTATCTTTGGCAGTCAGATTTTTGGAAATGCTCAACGCGCCGAAGAATTTTTTGGCCTCATCGATATTTTTGACGGAAATGTCGTTGATATTAAGCCCTTCGATTTTAACGCCCAAAACTTCCGGCTTCAAACGCTTGCCGCTGCAGGCCGGGCAGATCAGCACGCGCATATATTTGCCGATCTCTTTGCGCACATAATCGGAATCGGTTTGCTGGTAGCGCCGTTCCAAGTTGGGAATTACGCCTTCGAAGTTGGTTACCAATTCGCCGGAAAAGCGGTCGGATTCGTAATCAAGGCGATAATCTTTTTTGCCTGTGCCGTAAAGCAAAACATCAAGCTGTTTTTTATCAAAATCTTTCAGCGGCGTGTTCAAGTCAAAACCGTATTCTTCGCCGACCGTGCCTAAAATCCGCAATAACCAAGTTTGCGGGCCGTTGATGGCGTGCGACATCGGTCTGATCGCGCCCTGCGCCAGGGTCAGATTTTTATTGACAATCGTCTCGGCCTCGATTTCCAATTTAGTTCCCAGCCCGTCGCAATCCGGACAAGCCCCGTGGGGAGTGTTGAAAGAAAAATTGCGCGGTTCCAGTTCGACCAGCGAAATTCCGCACTCCGGACAGGCAAATTGTTTGGAAAAAATCCGTTCCTCTTCCGACCGGGTTTTACCCTCTTTATCGAACGGAGCGATAATCACCAATCCATTGGACATATCCAGCGCTTTTTCTACGGATTCAGTCAGACGAGCCGTATCTTCCTTGTCCGCCGCAGCCTTAGCGAAGGCGGATTTGCCCGATTCGACTTTAATTTTGTCGATGACTATTTCCACCGAATGTTTTTTTTGTTTATCAATTTCCATATCTTCCAAGTCTTCCAGCGTATAGATTTTTCCGTCAAAGCGGACTGAACCGAAACCGGCCTTGGCAATGCCTTCGATGATGTTGCGGTGCTCGCCTTTCTTATCTTTGACGATCGGCGAAAGGATCATGGCGATTTGGCCGTCGTAATGTTTGCCGATCTGTTCGACAATCTCATCGACCGTATATTTTTTAACTTTTTTGCCGCAGATCGGGCAATGGGGCACGCCGATGCGGGCGTAAAGCAAGCGCAGATAATCGTAAATTTCCGTGACCGTGCCGACGGTGGAGCGGGGATTGTGCGAAGCGGTTTTTTGGTCGATGGAAATCGCCGGCGAAAGCCCGTCGATCTGATCGACATCCGGCTTGTCCATCAGGCCGATGAATTGCCGCGCGTAAGCGGACAGCGATTCGACATAGCGGCGCTGGCCTTCGGCATAAAGCGTATCAAAAGCGAGCGATGATTTTCCCGAGCCGGAGAGTCCAGTGATGACTACCAATTTGTCGCGCGGAATTTCCAGCGAAATGTTTTTCAGATTATGCACTCGCGCGTTTTTTATTCTGATAACTTTATTATTGATAGCTTTATTCATATTTTTTATCAGCCTGAATTTGACAGGCTGAAGCCGCGAAAGCGGACAGGTGATTAGTTATTTACAAATGGTTAGTATACACGAAATATTCCCTCGGCGCAAGGGATCGGCCGTCTAAATCAGCCGGGGTGCCGTGATTATGAGCTTGCTTTTGCCGGTAAATAGGGGTAAATTATAGAAATATGATAATCTTTTTATATGGCGAGGACGATTTCCGCGCCAAAAAGAAAGTCCGCGAATTAAAGGATAAATTCCTGCGGGAAGTGGACAAGTCCGGCGGCAGTATTGAATATGTCGACGGCAAGACCGCGGATTTGAAGCAGATCAATGAGAAAGCGGCGACGGCTTCGCTTTTGGCGTCCAAACGGATGATAATCATCGAGGATGTCTTTTCCAATCGCAATAAAGAATTATTGCCGGAGGTCGCGGAATATTTCAAATCCAAAGAAAAAAATAAATGGGATAATATCGCCGTCTTTTGCGACAATTCGATAAAATCAAAAAGGAAAATGGGCGGGATGGAAATAGTGAAAGCCGACGCCGAGGGCCGCGACAAGCCGTTAGGAAAAAAAGAAAAAGAATTATTCGATTTTTTAAGCAAGCAGAAATTCGCGCAGGAATTTAAAAAATTAAATAATAGCGAATTAAGCGACTGGATAAAAAAAGAAGTCGAAGCCAGAGGCGGGGCGATTTCTTCCCGCGCCGTTCAGGTTCTAATCGGCCTGGTCGGGTATGATCTTTGGCAGATCGACCGGGAAATCGATAAATTAATCAGTTTTAAAGATGGCGGACAGCCCGCGCTGACGGCAGGCGGAGCGCCGGCGATAATCGAAGAAAATGACGTGGAAAAATTGGTCAAAGGGAATTTTGACGATAATATTTTCGCCCTCACCGACGCCATCGGCGCGCGCGACAAATCTTTGGCCGCCAAGCTGCTGGAAGAGCAATTTGAATTGGGCGCCAATGAAATTTATCTGTTGACAATGATTACCCGCCAGGTAAAAATAATCTTGCAAGTCCGCCAGGCGCTCGACTCGGGTCTTTCCTCCCGCGCGATTATCGCTGAACTAAAAATTAATCCTTACGTGGCGCAAAAAGCGATTGAGCAGGCGCGTAATTTCAGCCTCGGCGCTTTAAAGATAATCTTTGACAAATTGGTGGAAATGGACTATAAAATAAAGAGCGGGCAGGGCGACCCGACGACTTTGCTGGATTTATTAATCAGTAAATTTTAATCATATGATGGGATTTGAAAAAATCGGACAATTTTTTGCGGATAAGGGCGGCGAAGCTAAGAAAAAGGCGGTAACCGCGGCCAAAATAGGCTTGATCGGGGCGATTTCGGCTATGCCGATGGCGGCCAAGACTCCGGCGGAAAATGCCAAAAAAGATACCGTCAAAAAGACAGAACATATCATGTCTTCCGATTCAACGCTTAAATCCACTGAAAATGTTACCAAGGAATTGTTGAAAATGGGCAGCGCCAAAATCGAAGAGGCCAGAGAAGAAATACTCATCGCCGGCAAGGAGAATAATCCGGCCACGGAAAAAGTGACTCAGGAATTGAAAATTAAGGGGAAAAAAAAGATGGATGAAGCCAGGGCTGAAATAGAAAACGCCGGCAAGAAAGCCCAGGATGATAAAAAAGTTCTGACCGAAGTTCAATGATAAACAGCAACCAATCCAAAGGAGGATATTAATGGGCAAAGCAAAAAAAGCGGCGGAAAAAGATCTTTGCATAATTTCCGTCATGGGCATTTATTTCGGGCCTTTCTCTGGCGATAAGGCAGTCGCTATTTTGAAAAAGAACGGGTTCAAAGAAAACGTAAACGATATTTGGTATCGCCGGCGGGGAATGATTCATGATAACGCGGCTGTAATAAAATTGGCTGACATTTCCCTGCTTAGGGGATGCTGAAGCAAGGCTTAAATGCCGACGAGAGCGGAACGCCCCCGCTCTTTTTTATACGAAAAATTTTTGGATTATTTCGGCATCGCTTGACTGCAAATAAAAAATTAGTTATTATTGAATAATTATTTTCTGTTCTTTGAATCTTGAAAATTATTGCCATTTTCCTCAACGAAAGGAGCAATTATGGCAAAGGGAAAGAGAAAGGTTTGGATCTTCTGGGGTATCGTCGGCGTGGTCGTCTTTTTTTATTTTACCGGCCGCCGGACGTCGGAACCAATGTCTCCTTATGTCGTCTATACCAAGCACGTCAAAACGCTCAAGGATATTATTTATAATATCTACGGCTTGCCGGTAGGCACGGAAGGGGATATTTGCATTTTAGACCTTCGCTCTTCCAAACTGCAGCGGCTGACGTTCAGCGGCGACAATAAGCGGCCGACCGCCTCGCCGTACGGCAAGATATTTTACGCGTCCGGCGAAGAAGGCCGTGAGTCGATTTGGATGATCGATTTGGTGAAAAAAAATAATCAGCCTCTTTTTAAAGCCGATTATTATTGCACCAATCCGGTTTGCTCTCATGATGGGCTTTACCTTCTTTTCGAGGGCAATCCCAACGGCGCTCGTGATATTTTGCGCTGCAAGTATGACGGATCGGAAATCAAAATTCTGACTCGCGGCGTGGTTCTGTGCGGCAGTCCCGATTGGTCGGCTAATAATAAGCAGATCGTTTACGATTGCCGGGCTGATGGCGCATTTTTCAGCCTTTGGCTGATGGATAGCAGTGGCGCCTCCCAGCGTCCCATCGTCGGCGAAGAGCGGGTCAATTTTCAGCGTCCGGTTTGGCAGCCCAATGGCCGTTGGATCGCCTTTCAATCCGACAAGGCATCGAACAGGTATAACGATTGCGGTATCTTTGCCCTTAAGCTTGGCTATGACGGAAAGGTTGAGAAAATGGTCAACGTGGCGGTCGACGGCCATGATAATCGCAATCCCCGCTGGTCGCCTAATGGCGAATATATCATTTATCAATCCTATCGATCCGGGACAACTTTTGGCGGTCGAGTCGCAGTCGATTTTGATTTGTACTCGGTCAAGTTTGATGAAAATATGGCGCACGAGCCGGAATGCCTGACTACCTCAACGACCAACGAAACCGATCCTTGCTGGCTGCCTTTGCCGCGCGAAAATTATATGAAAGACGATCTGCTCCAATATTTGAGCGACGGCCTCAAAGACATTGATTCATTATCGCTAAGGCCGGCTGGAACAGGAATCTGACTATTAATTTTCCAGTCCCCGTTTTTTAAAAGCGGGGATTTTTTTACACAAAA
>JAQUPS010000009.1 GCA_028716485.1 Patescibacteria group bacterium | reverse complement strand
AAATCCAACTCGCTAACCGTCAAATCGCTGGTCTGATTAGCCTTCATATTGAAGTTAATCGCCTGGATGTCGGAAGTGCCGACAACCGAGCTTAACGCGGTCGAAATCGGGTTGATCGAGAAGGTTAAAGCCGGAGTTTGAATAGTGATTGGATTGAAAAACAAGGCGTTTGGGGTAATTTCAATAACTTTTTTATCAATGGTGGTATCATAAATATCCAAATCAGTTGTAGCATCAGCCATTGATAATGTAAAAGTGTCTCCGTCAACAGCGGTATTTCCAATATCCGCGCTAATAACCAATGACTTTGTAGTATTAGAAAGTATCGCTAAATTCAAGGAAGTATTTTGATATTTTTTGTCTACGCCAGAATACGTCAAATCATAAATATTACCTGTAGACCCATCGATCAATTTGATATTATTAAGAGTGGTTGTGGCACCAGAGAAAGCAATACTAAACCTTAGAGCTCTAAGCTCAATATTTCCATTGGGGCTCGGAGTAATTTTGATAGAGCCCAACTCAACATCATTTTGATTCTTATTAACTTTGTCATGGGCAGCTTCGGTTTTATGTAATGCAACAGTTACAGGAATATTTTTGTCCACTTCAACCCAATACCCTCTTATTTCGCTCGGAATGCTTATGTTTCTAATTGTATTTCCGAAAATTTTCCAATTATCCGGATTATCCAATCCTCGTATTGTCGCCTGAATATAATTAGTATCAACGATATCTCCAATATCGACGAGCAGTTTACACTCGGAAGCGCCGACCGGCAAAGACGATGAAGCTGAAACAGAATTGATTCCTATTACCGGCGATGGCAAGATTATTTTTTGTTCATTATTGCAGACCAACCGCAGATTGCCAACATCCGAATTTTTCATATTATAATACGACCAAAGCTCAACGCTTACTCCTTTTAAAGAAAAATTGACCGGGTATCCGGAATAAACGGAAAATTCCATCAAAACCGCGTCTTTCGTTTTTTCATTAATCACCTTTGTCCCAGATTTCAAATTATAAAAAGTAACCGGTTCGTATATTTTCACTTCATCATTATTTTGATAACCGTGATAAACGCCAGCCGTTTTTACATAAACAGCATAAGCTTTTGTTTCTCGGAGGTCGTTTAAATCATTGAGGTTGTTATTTGTCTTATATGCCCAACTATCCCCTATTTTTACCGAGGATTTATCAGTCTGATCGGCGGTAAAATCTAAAACAGAATCGATATTATTACCAAAGGAAGATAGAATAGATTGAATGTTGTTGGTGTCAGTGGAATTATTTTCTTTCTGACGGAGCGCGTCGGCGGGATCGGCAACGCCGATAACGTTCCAGCCTGCCGTGATATTTCTACTGAACAATCTATCGCTCGGACTGACGTTTTGTTTATAATTAACCGTTAGTGTTTGCTCACTACCGGTTTTATTATTGATAAAATATCCGTAAAGCGGGGTAAATTCCGTTTGCCCTAAATCCGCCATCGTCGCCCAGCCGGAAGGTTTGGTGTTATCCAAAAGATAAATATCAAATTGGCCAAAGTTTCCGAAACGGAAAAGCTATGATTTTCGACAACCCTGGGCACGGAAATTACATTCCAACCCGGGCTCAATGTTAAAACGTGAGAATAGGATTCGTCCGCTTTAGCTGAATTGCAAAAAAGCAACGAAGCAGAAAAAATGAAAGACAATAATAAAATTTTTTTCATAAAAATATTTTATATTTTATATAAATAAAATCGTTTAATTAGCCTATTTTTAAGCAGTTAAAACAAAAAAGGTCTCCCGATCGGCGGTCCTTGCGAACCCAATATCCTTTCGAATATTGACCACATACATAGAACCGATCAAGGAGACCGTCTTTATGTATGTGGATTTTAGCCATGCTTTATAATTTCTTATAAAGTTTAGGTTATAGTAAATTGTAATTCACACTTTATCAGGTATTTAAGAAAAAGTCAAATCAAAAGCAGCCAAAGTAATATTATTAAATGTCTAAATGCGATCAATACAGAATATTCCAAATAATCGTTGAATTCAAAGAATCACCAATGTAACCAGTAGGGCAACCAAACTTAAACTGTTTAAAATGACTTTCGGATGTTGTTTTTTTATTTCTATAAAAATATTTAAGATGGAGGCGACGATGGCCAAAATCAATAAAATCAATAAATATAAATTACTTAAACCCAAAACCGGCAGCATGTTTTTTGAAGGGTTGGATTTAAAAAGCAAATATTGATCGATGGCCGAAGTTTTAATCGGCTGAATTTCGCTCCAATCAAGATCGGCGTAAGAATTTTGGCCGGAAGCATCTTTTATTTCAAGAGTTGCCGGAACGGTCGGGTTAGTTAAATTTTTTTCTTCAGACTTGGCGATAAGCGTATTCCCCTGCCAATTACCATTCTGATCGTTCTTGCTCAAATCTATTTTAACTCCATTGATGATGGCGGCGGCGGAAACCGTTTGCTCCGGAAGTTTCGTTTCCACGTTCAAAACTTTCTCCGCGCTTTGCGCCGGACCTTTAAGAAAAAGCTTGGCTTGAGCTTGATCAATTTTAATTTTATTTATTGTCGGCTTGGCCGTGGCAGAGATGGATTGCGCCGGCCGACCGAAATATTGAGCGATAAGCGCGGTATCGCCGCCATTCAGCCGGCCATCATTCATCGCTACGCCGATTTCTTCAAAATTGGCATCGGAAATATTGGCATAATGAGCCGGGCTCGCTTTCCACGCAGACACAACCGCGTCAGCTTGAGAATAACCCAGCGCCAAATTTTCTCCTGCCATTGAATAACTATAACCGACTTGATTAAGCCAGGTGGCCAAATCCTTGCCTGTCGGACTGGTATGGGCGAAGTATTGATCTAAAAACATATCCTGCACTTTGCTATATGCCGCTTGATCCAGTTTGGTATTCTCCGCCAGCGGGGCAAGGTTAACGGCTTTTCTCAAATCATTAGTGAGGACGATAATTTTTTCTGATTCTTGCGCGGCCATATCGGGAGCAAGCCAAGCGCCCAGAGGAAAAAATAAAACAAATGAGACCGCAATTATTTTCACCGCTACCGCGCCGGCTAAATGAAAAACAATTCTTTTCGGATGCAAAGAATGGGGATGATAATTATTCCCTTTGTGAGGAATAAAAAAATCCTTAAGCGTTTCAGTTACAGGATGATTTCCACTTAAACATTTTAACATTTTTTTCGCCATAACTATTTTTTTATGAAGCTTAATGATAACATCTTTTTAAAAAAGTCAGATAAAATCAGTTTTCTATTTCTGCTTCACGAATTCCTTGAATTTTTTCAAGAATCTCTGCGCCGAGCGCTTGCGGATCAGGTGGACGGAGTCGACTAATTTTTCCGAGTCAACCCATTTCCAAGCCGAATGATCCCAAAAATTTACTTTAATATCTTCATCGCGGCCGGTGAATTCGGCGATGAATAATCCCTGCGACTGGCCTTTGTAGCCGGTGTGGCGCTGGCGGGATTTGGCCTGCATGCTGGTTTCGCCCGGGCGGTTGCCGAATTTATAGCGATACAGATTTTTAAAAACCCGTTTGGGAATAAATTTGTCAGTATTGATTTCTTCGCGCAATTCCCGCGCGCCGGCAATCAGCAAGCTTTCGCCTTCGGTTCCGCCTTGCGGCAATTGCCAATGGCCGGGTTCGTTCTGGCGTTCGGCGATTAAAATTTTAAATCTGTCGCCGTCTTTTTTATACAATAGGCAGACGACATTGGGGCGATAAAATAGCGGGTGGATAAATTGCCTTTTGATGAATTCCCAGGGGAAAATAATTACCGCGTCGCGGATCCTTCGCGCTCTTGGCTGGCCGATTTTCTGGCGGCTGAAAAAAAATCTCCACAGCCATTCCAAGCCGGCCTGGCGGATGATTTTCAGCGCGCGCCGGCGGTGGCCGGTGAGGAAATCAAAAGTCCCGCCTACGCCGATCAATATTCTGGCCGAGGGAATATTATTTAAGTTATGAAAAATAAATTTTTCCTGGCTGGGGTTGCCGAAACCGACGAAAACGACCTGCGGCGCGAAATTCAAAAATTTCTCGCTTAATTCCGCGTCAGGCTCGCGGCCGATGCTTTCCACAAAAAAATCAAGCGTCGGATATTTTAAGCGCAGAGCGTCTTCGACTTCGGTTTTTTTGGACAAACCATTTTTCCAAAGCAAAATTCCGACGCGCTTTTTTTCGGCCAAGGCCAAATCCAACAAGTCGGACGTGAAGTCAGCGCCGGTGATCCTTTTTAAGTTTTTGCCTATCAGCCAGGAAGCCATTTTTAAACCGATACCGTCGCCCAAGCTTAAATCAGCGCTATTGAGGATATAAAATAATTCTTCGTCGCGGTCGGCGGCCAAGATAATTTCCGGATTGGGGGTGACGATAAAATGCTGTTGGCCGTCAACTAAGAACTCCTTGGCTCTCGCCAAAGCTTCATCTTTGCTAATATTGGAAATTTTGACGCCTAAAATTGATATTGTTTCCATAAATTCATTATAGACGCTAACTAATAAAAAATCCACCCGCTTTTGCAGATGGAATTGGCCGATATTAATTATCGTAATCGCGACGGCGTTCGTCTATTTCGGGAATATCCAGAATCTTTCGATTCTGATTAAGCAGCGACAGAATTTTAATCTCAGCTCCTTCCAGATGCCGGCGGCGGGAAAGAGAAAGACAAATGCGTCCCAACGGTTCTCTTAAACACTCAAATTTTTTAATATCCGCCAAATAATGTTCGATTTTTTTGGCGTCCTTGGCGCCGAAGTTTTCATGTTTAGCAAGTCTTTTTTCGAATAATAGAGCTGCATTTTCAGCCAAGACGCGCTCTTCCATAATTTAAACCTCCGCGTTATTGGGTTTGTAAAAGATAATGAACTGCAAGTATTATAAACTATCCCACTGTTTATGTCAAATCCTATTGACAGTAAAACCGCCTTAGGCTATATTTATCATTAGCACTCCCCTATTCCGAGTGCTAAGATTTAAGTTCATTCTTAATTCTTAATTCTTAATTTTTAATTGATTAAAATATGTTCAATAAATTTACCACAAAATCCCAGGAAGCTATCATCAACGCTCAGATTATCGCCCAAGAATACGGCCAGCAGAATATCGAGGCTTTGCACTTGCTCGCTTCCCTGCTCGACCAGGACGAAAGCCTGGTCAAGCCGATTTTGGAAAAAGCGCAGATCGACCCGGAAAAAGTCAGGGATGAAGTTTTTGATAAGCTGGAAAAAATGCCCAAATCATTTTCCGGCCGCGGTTCGCAGGCATTCGGCGACGGCGCCGTAGGCACGGTTTCCGGCTCGGCCGAAGCGGCCTTTATTTTGGAGCGCGCCAAAAAGGAAGCTGACAAGATGAAAGATGAATTTATTTCCACCGAACATATCTTGCTTGCTTTGATCGGCATCAAAACTCCGGCTCAGCAAATCCTGCTTAAATTCGGCGTCGAGTATGAAAATGTCTTGAAAATCTTAAGCGAATTGCGCGGCGGGAAAAATATCACCGAACCCGATCCGGAAGTCAGATACCGCGTGCTGGAAAAATACACGGTTGACTTGACCGAATTGGCCAGAGAGAAAAAGCTTGACCCGGTAATCGGCCGCGACACGGAAATCCGCCGCATTATGCAGGTCTTATTGCGCCGCACCAAGAACAATCCGGTCCTGATCGGCGACGCGGGCACGGGAAAAACCGCCATCGTCGAGGGCTTGGCGCAAAAAATAATCGCCAATGACGTGCCGGAAAATCTGCGCAATAAAAAAATCGTTTCGCTGGATTTGGGCGCGCTGATCGCCGGCGCCAAATTCCGCGGCGAATTTGAAGAGCGCCTAAAAGCCGTAATCAAGGAAATCGAATCGCAGGACGGTGGCGTAATCTTGTTTATCGATGAGTTGCATACTTTGGTCGGCGCCGGAGCCTCCGAGGGCGCGATGGATGCTTCCAATATGTTAAAGCCGGCCTTGGCGCGCGGCAAAATCCACACCATCGGCGCGACAACCACCAAAGAATATCAAAAATATATTGAAAAAGACCAAGCGCTGGAACGCCGCTTCCAGCCAATTTATGTTACCGAGCCGACAGTTGAGGATACGATTGATATCTTAAGAGGCATCAAAGAAAAATACGAAGTCCATCACGGCATCAGAATTACCGATGAAGCTTTGATTGCCGCGGCCAAACTTTCCACCCGCTATATCACCGACCGATTTTTGCCGGATAAAGCGATTGACTTAATTGACGAAGCCACTTCGGCCTTGCGGATGCAGGTTGATTCCACGCCGGAAGATCTGGAAAAAATGCAAAAAGAAATCCGCCGTTTGGAAATTACCAAGATGGGTTTGACTAAGGGAAAAGAAGTAAAAAACTCGCCCGAAGTTACCGAGCTGAATAAAAATTTAGAGGAACTTAAAGAAAAAGCTAACCAATTGGAATTGCATTGGAAGAATGAAAAAACCGCCATTTCCAAAATCCGCGAATCAAAAAGAAAAATCGACGAACTGAAAATCCAATCGGAAATAGCCGAACGCCGCGGCGATGATTTAATGATAGTCGCGGAAATCCGCTATGGCCAGATTCCGGCCCTGGAAAAGGAAGTGAAAAAAAACGAGAAAGAGCTGGCCGAAATCCAAAAAAGCGGCCAATCGATCTTAAAAGAAGAGGTTGATAGCGAAGATATCGCCAAAGTCGTCGCTCGCTGGACCGGCATTCCCCTTTCCAAAATGTTGGAATCGGAAACGCAAAAGCTGACGCATCTCGAAGAAGAATTGAAGAAAAAAGTCGTCGGCCAGGATGAGGCCATTACCGCCATTGCCAATGCCATCCGCCGTTCTCGCGCCGGCATCAACGAGGAAAGCCGGCCGATCGGATCCTTTCTCTTTGTCGGCCCGACCGGCGTGGGTAAAACCCAGTTAGCCAAAGCGCTGGCCGGTTTTATGTTCGATGACGAAAACGCTTTGATCAGAATCGATATGAGCGAATATATGGAAAAGCATTCGGTGGCCAAAATCATCGGCTCGCCGCCCGGCTATATCGGCCACGAAGAAGGCGGACAATTAACGGAAAAAATCCGCCGCCGCCCGTATAGTGTGATACTTTTTGATGAAATGGAAAAAGCCGACCCGGACGTTTTCAATATTATGCTGCAAATTTTGGATGACGGCCGCATCACCGATTCCAAGGGCCGGATAGTCAATTTCAAAAACACTATCGTTATCATGACTTCCAATCTGGGCAATGAAATCATCAAGAAATTTTCCATCGGCTTCCATGATAATGAAGAAGCGAAAAGCGAGCGCGAAATCGGCTACAAGGAAATGAAAGAGCAGATCGACAAAAAATTGCGCGACCATTTCAAATTGGAATTTCTGAACCGCATCGACGAAATCGTCGTCTTCCATTCGCTGGACAAAGCCGCGCTGGAACGCATCGTTGATTTGGAATTGGCCAAAGTGCAGACTCGTTTGCGCAACAAAGACATTACTCTGAAAATCAGCGCCAAGGTGAAAAAAATGCTGTCTGACGAAGGCTTTGACATCACTTATGGCGCCCGGCCGTTAAAACGGCTGATCCAAAACCGCATTCTCGACGAATTATCTTTGGAAATAATTGAAGGTAAAATTAAAGATGGCGATAAGGTTTCAATTGATTTGGGGGTGGAGAATAAAGTATTATTGAAAGTCGCGTAGAACGTAACACATAATACAAAAAAATATAACAAAAATCCACAGTTTCATCTGTGGATTTTTGTTTATGCAATCTATATATTATTTTATCATCGATAGCCGTCCTCTTTTTGTCATCCTGAGCGCCGCGCGAAGGATCTATTATGAAGATGATGGTCGCTTAGACGACAAAAATTTTGGTTTTGGAAATATGGGGTTCATTTAAAATAGATCCTTCGCCGGTGCCTGACGGCACCAGCTCAGGATGACAAAAAAAGGTAATGATGCCGGCATCATTACCTCCAAACCGGCACCGTAAAACTGAAAGTCGAGCCCTTGTTTAATTCAGATCTGTCCAGTTTAAGATCGCCGCCATTGGCTTGGACTATTTTTCTGGCGACATACAAACCCAGACCCGAACCGCCCGGCCGGTATTGCTTGGCTTTATCGCCGCGGTGAAATTTTTCAAAGAGGCCGATCCGGTCTTTCTTGTCTATCCCATAGCCGCTGTCAGTAATCATAACTTTCACAAAACCTTTCTCGGAAACGTCAAATGAAAAAATTATCACGCCGTTGGGAGTATAGGCGATGGCATTGTCCAATAAGTTGCTGATAACCTGGGATATCTGCACCGGATCGGTGCTCACCTTGGGAATCTTTTGTTTGCGCAAAATCCGGATCATCAATCCTTTGTCATTGACAGCTTGCAAGCGTCCGGCATCCGCCACTAATTTTTCAATCATCAATAACAAATCAGTTCTTTTTAAATTTAATTTAATCCCCTCGCCTTCGACGGCAAATGCCTTCCAAAAATCCTTCAAAACGCCCTCAATCCGTTTTACCCCTTCATTAATGAAAGACAGGCCCTTCTCCGTGTCAAACGACTTATTATTCATCATAAAAATAGAATTCTTGATGATGGAAACGGGCGTATTGAGCTGATGATTGACGATGCGCAAAAATTCATTCTTGACTTCCAGCGTCTTATTAAGGCTGGCGTTTTTTTCCGCCAATTCTTTCGCTTCGTTTTTCAATTGCTTGGTCTGCTCATCGACTTTTGTGCGCAAAATCTGATTAAAATCTTTTACTTGCTGATAAAGCCGGGCGTTATTGATGGCAATGCCGGCCTGGTTCGCCAGCACGGAGAGCAATTCCAAGTCTTCGTTGGTATAGGCGCCGCCGGAAATCTTGGCGCCTAAAACTATAATACCGATTAGTTTTTTTTCATTGATCAGCGGCAAGCAAATTGAAGCTTCAATATGAAACATATTTTCATAAAGCTTCTGAAAGTTCTTCCTTTCCGCGGCGCTCTTGGCGTCTCGCGCTAAAAGCGCCAATTCGTCAGCCACGATCGGCTCGCGGGTTTTCTCCAAATACTTGGTCAGAAAACTGTCTTTTACCAAACTGATGCCGTTATGTTCATTAAATCCGACAACCTTGGCAATCTCGAATCGAACCGGTTTCTGGAATTTTTTAACCAGCAAAACTCCGGCGCGATTAAGTCTGATCGTTGATTTTATCGTCCCGACGATCAAATTTATAATTTCATCAAGATCATTATAATAAGTCAACTTTCTTGATAAGTGCCGAATTGTTTCCTGATAATTATATAATCCGGCGAATAGGTATTTATTGGCGATATGCAACAATAAAGATTCTAATAAATAAAACCCGGCCGTGAACAGCAAGGAAGAAATGATAACAATCAAAATGATATTTCTCAGGCTTGCCTGAACAAAAGAACTTTCCAAACCCCAGCTAAAAACGATTAAAAAAATAAAAGTATAAAGTGTCAGGAAAGAATAAATGAATGTTCTTCTGGCCGCAGTGCGGATATCCATGAAACGATAACGCAGTATCGTATAAGCGATGATTATTGAAAAAGCCAGCGGCGCTAGTAAAGAAACCGGCGAATAGATAGAAATTTTATAAGCCGGCAGGAAACCGAGACCGCCGACCAAATTCAAGATCACGAAGCCGATAGCGATCAGCGCCAGCTTGAATCTTTCCACTTTGATCAGTGATCCCCTGAACTGAACGATGATATTAAAAATCAGAGCAAAAATGTAAAAGAAGAAAAAGGCCATGAAAAAATGGTGGAAAATACCGGCCTCCGTATGGGCGCCCCAGCGGTAACGGAAAACTCCATCAACGAAATAATTGCTGCGGCTGAGAATTAAAAAAATTCCAGAAAGGACATAAGCGACGATCAATAAATTTTTTCTTCGCTTAGTATATTTAGTGATCAGCAGGCTGAAATGATACTGAAAAGCAGGCATGAAAACAACACCCAGATAAATGAATCTGTCCCAAAAAATTATTTGCTGATCGGTCGTGGAGATAAACATCATGAAAGTCCCGAATGTCCAAATCGCAAAAACCACGGAAATCATGAAAAATAATCTTCCCAACAGATCTTTCTTGTTTTTCAAAACAAAAATTCCCAAACTTAACATGAAGATCATGCTCAATAATGGGAACGTCTGAAAAGCCGTTAATGATAGCATAACGTAAATATGATTACCTTTTTATAATAGCATAAATCGTAAAAGCTGTTAAATAATTTGATAAAAAAAACGGGCTGATAAAATTATCAGCCCGGTTAACTCGACGTAATAGTCTAATTATTAAAGGTTGCTTGAAGGCGGCAAAGAAAATCCCAGCACTCTTGACCAAACCCTGGTAAACTCGATTTTTTTTCGGTCAACGGAAAACCAATCATTGGTTTTCAGCGAAGAATGTCTGGTAAAAGCGAAAGCTAAAGCGAATGTTTCGGAAAAGCATCCCCAAAAAAGGTCAGCTTTCATTCCTAAGATTCGCGCCGCGTATGAGCCCAGAACATATTTCAGATTAGGATTATACCCATTACCCGCTTTCCAATAGATGGCGTTCTCGGCGCATTTTTCCAAGGTTGCTTCGCGAACATTGGCCGGCTCGCAAGGATCAACAATAATCAATTTGCCGTTTTTTCTGCGGATTTTTTCAATAACTTCCGCGGTCAATTCGTAATACGATTGCGCTCCGCAAGTGACCACCAAATCAATCGGCCGGGGCAAATCGTCAAAAGAAATAACCGGAGAAATATTCATATTGCCGCCGACTTTTACGGCATTTTCCATCCCATCACCCGGATTAAACATTCCCCAAACATTTTTGCATCTTAAATCATCCTTAATAAATGATGCTGAACTGGTACCCAATAAACCTCGCGGCGCGACAATCAATATGTTCGCCGAGTCCGGCTTTAATCCGCTTTTTCTGAACAAAGTCTCGATAGCTTCATTGATAAAACCGGCGGTAAGATTATCTCCCAAAGTAAAAGTAATATCGGGACGCAAATCGCCTAAGCGTTTTATCGCCGTGTCGGGTCGGCCAAAAATAGATTTGGTATTCGCCGCCAGTAAAATTATTTTTGCCCCTTTTTTCTTAGCCCGATCGGCTGCTTCCAAAAATAATTCCCGCGCTTTTTTCGGATTTCTGGATATTTCGTCGGATTTCATACCGATCATAAACAACTGGCCGCGAATATCCGCGCTGGCGGTCGTTAATCGATACTGAATCCAGTCAAGTACCCGGAATTTCTTAAAATTAAAGCCGAATAATCGGCTGTCATTTTTTTCATCGCCCGGCTTGAAATACCTGATTTCCGAAATGAACGCGACATCGATTTCCTTTGAACCGAAAATTACCGTCAGTAACTGAATGATTTTTGCCTGAACGAAAAAAATAAAATCCATCAGGACTTTAAAAAAAACTTTTTTTTGTTCCGGCTTTTCCTGTATAATCATTCCGCGGTCAACCAAAGCTGAATTTTCCATTATTGCCCTCCTTTTACAACTGATTAAAATTAGCGTTATTGCTTGATGAAAAGAACAATTATTATAAATCTACCTAATCAGCTCACGGACATTTTTTAGCACTTCATCGGGGCTGAACTGCGATTTGGGAAAATAGCCGGCGGCGCCCAGGGACATGCCTTCGCCGATAGTTTTATCATCGGACAAATTGCTGATGATCATTACCGGGATTTTTTCCGCGCCCTTGGTCTGTTTCAGCTTTTTTAAAACCGCCAAACCGTTCATTCCGCCCGGCAGCATTATATCCAAAAGCATCACGTCGGGAGATTGTTCCAAGGCCAGACCGAAACCATCCTCGCCATTACCCGCCGTCATCACTTCGTAGCCTTCCTTTTCAAAAACGGTTTGATAGATATTTAATAAAAAAGCGTCATCTTCGACGATTAAAATTTTCGCTTTCTTTTTCTTGTCAGGCATATTTTTGTTAAATAATATTACTTAAATAGTATACAACAAATAAAATTTTATGCCAAATTATTTTTTATGCCGGTTCAAATCGACTTCGACCACCAATCTTCCCTCCTTTTCGTCCTGAAATTCGACATTAACGGTTTGCTTTAAGACATGGAGCGCAATCACGATACCCTTTTTTCCATCGACGTTCACTTTTTGGCCGATGTCCGGCATTTTTTCCGCCAAATCTTTATAGCCCTGATATTCATATTGCAGACAGCACATCAGGCGGCCGCAGCAGCCGGAAATGCGGTCCGAGCCGCGATGGACAACCTGCTGGGCTTCGGCCATTTCCGAACTGATGGAAGAAAAATCTTTGATGAATTTCTTGCAGCACAGCGGCCGCCCGCAATGGCCGTAATCGCCGGAAATTCTGGCCTCATCGCGGATGCCGATCTGGGTCAGGCGGATCTGCTTGCCGAAATGGCCGGTCAAATCTTTGACTAAATCGCGGAAATCAACGCGGCCGTCGGCGATGAAGGCGAAATTAATGCGGTTGCCGGTAAAAGAAAAAACCACGTCCACCAATTTCATCGGCAAATCGCGCTTGGCGATCGCCTGGCGGCAAAATTCAAACGCTTCTTCCTTTTCTTTATGAGTCGGCAGTTTTTCATAATCGCCCTGGTTCGCCTTGCGCAAAATCGGCTTGATTTCCCGTTTTTCGATTTTCTTCTCTTCTTCTCCCGCGGCATTGATTTCGCTGGAAATCACGATTTCCACCGAACCGGCCTTATCCTCGATTTCCTCAAAGCCAATCACCTCGCCCATTTCCTGGCCAAGTTCCGTTTCCACGACAACCCTGTCCCCTTTTTCCAGGGCAAGATTGTTCGGGGAAAAATGATAAATCTTATCCCAGCGGGCAAATTGGATTTGAGCGACCTTCATAAATAAATTTAAAACGTTTAAAATCTTAAAGAATATCCTTAAATACTTCTTAAAATCCGAAATCCTAAGCACTAAATCCTAAACAAATTCAAAATCTGAAGCACAAAATTCAAAATGTTTTGAATTTTGGATTTTTAATTTTAGATTTGTTTCGGATTTCGGATTTCGAGTTTAGGATTTTCAATTACAGGCTGTATCTGACAAATTTAGTTACTTTCACGCCGCCTAAAACCTGTTCGACTTTGCGCTTGTCGTCCTTGATGTATTCCTGCTTGACTAAGCAGACCGCTTCGTAAAATTTATTTACTTTGCCGATCAAAATCTTTTCCATCATCGCTTCGGGCTTGCCTTCCTTGGCCAGCACTTCGCGCTCGATTTCTTTTTCTTTCTCGATATCGGCGGCCGGAACTTCGCTCGGTTCGATATATTTAGGATTGGCGGCGGCGATTTGCATTGCCATATCCTCGGCTAAATCTTGTTGACCGGCGGCGTCTATTGCGACCAGCACGCCGATCTTTCCGCCCATATGGGAATAACCGGCCACGGATGCGCCCTTGACTATGTTGAAATTCTTAATGGCCAATTTTTCGCCGATAGTGCCGGAAAGCTCATCCAAATCTTCTTTAACCGTTCCGGTTTTTAATTTTAAGGCGAGTAAAGCATCCAAATCAGCCGGTTTGGAGCAGATAATCAAATCCAAAACCGCCTTGGCAAAAGCCTGGAATTTCTCGTTGCGGGCGACAAAATCGGTCTCCGCGTTCACTTCGACGATGTAGCCTTCGGTTCCTTCTTTATTAACCGCCAATTGGATGCAGCCTTCCTTGGCTTCGCGCCCTTCGCGCTTGGCCGCTTTGGCAATCCCCTTTTTTCTTAAAAATTCGAGGGCTTTTTCCAAATCTTCACCGGCTTCGTCAAGCGCCTTTTTGCAATCCATCATTCCGGCGCCGCTTCTTTCGCGTAATTGTTTGATGAGTTCCATAAAATTGGCCAGGAAACATGCAGCATGCGGCATGCAACGCTTTATCGGTTACATCTCATGCTACCTGATACCTGATACATGCTATTTATTTGTTTTAATTTCTTTTTTCGCTTCGAGAAGATTTTCTTTGATGCAATCCATAATCAGTTTGACGGTTTTGGAAGCATCGTCGTTTCCCGGAATGACGTAATTCACCAAATCGGGGTTGGAGTTCGTGTCGCAAATCGCGACAATCGGAATATTTTTAACCCTGGCCTCGGCCACGGCGGTTTTTTCTTTTTTAATATCCCAGATAAACAGCGCGTCGGGAAGTTTTGTCAGATTGGTCAGACCGCCGACTTTAAGTTCCAGGCGTTTGATTTCCTTGTCAAAATCAGAGCGTTCTTTCTTGGTGTAGCGATCCAGTTTTCCCAAAGCTTTTTCTTCGCGCAAGCTCTTATAGCGGTTGATCATTTTTCTAATGATCGGGAAGTTGGTCAAAACGCCGCCCATCCATTTTTCCGAAACATACGGCATCTCCACGGCCTCGGCGGTCGCGCGCAAATCTTTTTTAACTTGATTTTTGGTGCCGACGAACAAGATCGTCTTGCTTTCGCGGGTCAAATTCTGCATAAACTCGACCGCGGTTCCCAGCATTTTTTGGCTTTTCGCCAAATCAACGATATAAACTCCTTTGCGTTCCGTAAAAATATACGGTTTCATCTTCGGGTGCCACTTGCCGGTACTGTGGCCGAAATGCATGCCCGCTTCGAGCATCGCTTCGATTGTTGGCAATTTAGTAGCCATAGTTTTTCCTTTTGTCCTCCGCCTGACAATTATATCTATTCCGGCTAAGAATAGACAAGGTTTCCCTTAAACTTTCAAGCGTGAGAGATTTATTAAATAAAATCGGAAAGGCCATTAATACTGGCTTTTCCTATGTATTTAGCATATTACTACGGATTTGTTCGAATGTCAAACAGCCTCTACTAAAAAAGACGTTTAGCATGAACTAACGCCTCTTTTCTTTTTAAATAATTTCATCTTGTGGCGCGCATTGGAAAATTTCCGTGATCACGCAGCGTAGAAACCGTGCAAAATTGCGTTGTCCGAAGTCCGCTTCATTATTATAAAAATTTATAAATAAAGGCGGACAAGTATAGCAATTTTGCTAGGTTTCATAGCGGAGTGATAGGAAATTTGTCCAGCGCGCGATTTTTTGTGCCACTTTTTTCTAAAAAAAGTGGCAAAGATATTTGATAATTTTTAATTGAATATGATTCCTCCCCCCAGCAATTCATCTTTTTTATAAAACACCACGCTTTGGCCCGGAGTGATCGCCCGCTGGGGCTGTTTGAATTTAACCGTCAATAATCCGCCATCGCTTTGAGTGATCACGCAAGGCGCCTGGGGATGATGATAGCGGATCACGGCCGAACATTTGAAGGGAAATTTGGGCGGCCGGCCGGATATCCAATTGACTTTTTCCGCCAGCAAGTAATCGCCCGACAAGGCCGGATCATCAGCTTTATTCGTCACATATAAAGTGTTTGCTTTAAAGTCCCGGCCAATCACATAGAACGGCCCTTTGCCGCCGATTTCCACGCCCTTGCGCTGGCCGATGGTGTAAAACGGCAGGCCTTCGTGTCTGCCGATAAGCTCTCCGCTTGAAGTTTTAATATCGCCTTTCACATTCTTTAAATTTTTGCGCAAAAACTCCCGATGGTCGCCGGAAAGAAAGCAAACATCCTGGCTTTCGGTTTTGGTATTCGGCAATTTTTCTTTATGCGCTATCACCTTGATTTTTTCCTTGATCAAATCACCCATCGGGAAAAGAATATGCTTTAACTGGCCTTGATTCAAATTATATAAAAAATATGTCTGATCTTTGGCAGTATCTTTGGCGCGAAATAAGTGATACGCGCCGTGGATTTTTTTCAGCTTGGCATAATGGCCGGTGGCCAGATAATCCGCGCCCAAATCCCGGACTTTTTTCAATAGCGCGCCGAACTTGATGAATTGATTGCATTTGACGCAAGGATTCGGCGTAAGCCTGCCCTGATAGGCTTTTAAAAAATATTGCTTCACCTCTTTATTGAAAGCGCGCTGCATATCGACGGGATAAAATTTTATGCCGATTTTTTGGCTGACAGCCCTGGCGGCTTCTTCCTCGCAGCAGCCGCTGTCAATTCCCAGGCGCATAAAAACGCCCAGGCAATCATAGCCCTGCTGGCGCAAAATCTGCGCCGAGATTGACGAATCGACGCCGCCGGACATAGCGATGGCCACGCGCGGCTGATGAAATTTGAAATTGGAAATTGGAAATTGGAGTTTTTTTTGCATATTTTAAGATTTTTTATCCTTAAATAATTCGGCATATCTCTGGGCGGATCCGCGCCAACTGAATAATTTCGCGCGTTCAACGCCGCGGACGGAATAAATTTCGCGTAATTTTTCATCGCCGGCTAAGGCGATTATCGCCCGGCTGATTGAATTTATGTCGGCAGGGTTGATTAGCAGCGCCGCGTCCCCCGCCACCTCGGGAAGCGAAGATATGTCGGAAGTTATGACAGGCGCGCCGCAGGCCATAGCCTCTAAAACCGGCAGGCCAAAACCTTCGTAAAAAGACGGATAACAGAAAATCGAGCAAAGATTATAATAATATGCTTTTTCCGAATTTTCAAGATAGCCGACTAAATTGATTCGGTCTTTAAACTCCGAATTATTAACGGCTTGAAAAACCGAGGAGTTTTTCCAGCCGCCCGAACCGGCGATGACCAATTGATATCCTTGCAGCGCCGGATTTTCGGCAACTTGCTCGAAAGCTTTTATCAAACCGATAATATTTTTCCTCGGCTCGATCGTTCCCAAATACAAAATAAATTTATCCGGCAGATTATATTTATTTTTAATAGCGATTAATTTTTCATCGGTTTTATCTATTGGATGAAAATCAGCGCTAACGCCGTCATAAATTACCTTGATTTTATCGGCATTGATTCCGGTTAATCTGATTATATCCTGTTTGGTATTCTCCGAGATTGCCGCGATAACATCGGCGTCAGCCATCATCTTCCGGACATTAAGAACTTTATGCCAAAAATTCTTGCGGGCGGAAAAAAAATCAGGAGTAATCAAAAAGGACAAATCATGAACCGTTAAAATATGTCTGGTCTGCTTGCTTAAAGCGGCAAAATTAAAATGCGGCGACCAGAATACGTCGACACCGCCAAGCAATTTATCAATCTTCGGCCAGCGCAATATTTTTTGCAAAATATAATTAAAAATCTTATTGGGATAATGAGTAGCGACAATTTTAACCTTATCTGAATTCTGAATTCCGACTTCTGAAATCCGGGATGAAAGATCGCGTCCGGAATTATAAAAAAGCAAATATTCATTTTCTTTGTCTTGCCGCAAAATTTCTTCCAGCAAAAAAAGCGTGCACCAGGAAACACCGCTGTATTTTTTGTCCATTAATGGCCTTATGTCAATCCCTATTTTCATTGGATTATTGCGCTCACTTACTTAATATAATAGCATATTTTACAAAAAAGGAGCTTTTTTAAAGCTCCGTGAATATTAGTCGGGAATCTTCCGAAAAGCCGCCATAATAGGATAAGACTCGTCTTTTTTGCCGACAGGCCAATACTTTCCATCCAGACCAAGACTGGTGAGGCCCCAGCGATACATTACGGACTGCGCGGATAAATCGGCATGATATTCCAGCCCGCCGCAATTGAAATCAAAGAAAACAATATCTTCTTGAAATCTGCCCTTAGTGATTTTTATCACGTGCAAGCGGTCGCTATCCGGCAAATTAACCGAGCCGCTGAAATTACCCCAATCATCGTCCACGGTAATCTCGCCGGAATAAAAACGATGCAATTGCCCCTCTTTGCCGAAAAAAATCAAATAGGCCTCTAATTTTTCCACAAAACCCTCCCGTTTTTAAAGGTGCCGGATGTTTATATATTGCCGAAATTATTGCGCTTTTTAATCTCTTTGTCAATGTAGGAACTTATTTTCTCCTTGAAATTAAGCGTGCTGAATTTTTCCGCCTGTTTTCTGATTAAACTATGATCAAAAATCTTAGGGGAGAATCTTGCTACTGTCAGGGCTATATCTTCGGCAGTCTGGCGGTCAAAAAATATGCCGGTTTGATTTTCAATAATAGTTTCTTTAGCGCCGCCGCGGCGATAAGCGATGACCGGCGTGCCGCAGGCCATCGCTTCGACCGCGGAAATGCCAAAATCTTCTTCCTGCGGATGAATGACGGCCAGCGCGTTACGATAAAGCTTGGCTAAGATTAAATCGTCAACCCGGCCTAAAAATTCAATGTTCGGCGCGCCAGCGGCGATTTTTATCAGTCTGGTCAAATCAATACCCGAGCCGAAAATTTTCAATTTTTTCTCCGGCATTTTCTTGAACGCCTCAATGACGATATCGATCCGCTTGTAGGGCGCCAAGCGGCAGCCGCAAAGGAAATAATTTTCTGCTTTTAATTTTTCATCGATCAAACCCGGCGACAAATTATAAAAATCGGTATTAACCGGCGGATAAATTACCTCGGAATCGCGCTGATAATATTTCTTGATGCGCTTCCTGACCGTTTCCGAATTGGCGATGAACAAATCAACCCGGTCGGCCGCCAGCCTGTCCCAGATGCGGATATAATTCAAAACCAGCGAAATTATTTTCTTGAAAAATTTATTATATTTCAGCTCATTGATATATTGATGGGTGTCGCTCCAAAGATAACGGGTCGGCGTGTGGCAATAATTGATATGCAATGTTTCCGGCTTGGTAATGACGCCCTTGGCGAAAGAAGCCGAATCGGACAAAACTAAGTCGAATTCCGACAAATCAAAAAATTCCACGGCCATCGGCATAAACGGCATATACCATTGATAATGCCTGACACCGCCGGGAAATTTTTGGATTATGGAAGTATCGATTTTCCGGTTTTTATAATATTTATCAACATTATTTTTTTCGGAAAGCAAAGTAAAAATATGCGCCTCGGGAAACATTTCCGCGAACACTTTTAAAACTTTTTCCGCTCCCCCGTCTTGGGCGAGGTGGTCGTGAACTAAAGCAACTTTCATAGATAAAATCCTAATCTACTAATAAATCCTAATTTACGAATAGATATTAGTAGATTAGGATTTATTCGGATTATTAGGATTATTTTCATTCCGCTTTTCTTCCTTTAAGCACAGCTAATGGCGTTCTTAACAGTATGGTCAAATCAAACAAAAAAGACCAGTTTTCAATATAATAAGTGTCTAATTTCACTTCTTCTTCAAAGCTTAGATCTGAACGGCCGGAAATCTGCGCCAAGCCGGTAATACCGGGCTTTAAAGTCAAAACTTTTTTGTGATGGCGCTCGTATTTAGCGACTTCTTCGGGCAAATGCGGCCGCGGGCCGACCAGGCTCATCCGGCCGACAAAAACCAAGAACAATTCGGGCAATTCATCGATGGAAAAACGGCGGATGAATCTGCCGATGCGAGTGACACGCGGATCATCTTTTATTTTTACCAGCGGGCCGCCGGCGCGGATATTCAAATCGGCCAATTCCTTGTAGCGCATGCTGTCGGAACGATCGCGCATCGAACGGAATTTGAAATAACGGAATAATTTTCCGCTTTGGCCGACGCGGTAAAGCGGCGCGTCATCATCGCGGCGGGAAAAGAAAATCGGACCGCGCGAATCAAGTTTGATGGCGATGGCGGTTAAAACCAAAATCGGACTGAGAATGATTATCAAAATCAAAGACACGACGAGGTCGAAAATACGCTTGATGATCCGGCCCCAGCCGTCCAGCGGAGTTTTTTTCACCTCCATTATCGGCAGGCCGGCGAATTCGGTCAATTCTGTTTTTAATACTTTCGTGCCCAGCAAATCGGCGACATATTTGAAAGTCAGATGATGTTCGTCGGCAAAATCGTAAAGCCGCAAAATTTCCGCCTTGCTAAGATTCTGGTCAGCCTGGATTATCTCATCTGCTTCATTTAATCTTAAAAATTCTTCCAATTCCTGCGCGGTGGCCAGTTCAAAATCGTGGACCCGTTTCACCACTTCAAACCCCAGGCTTTTGTCGGCCGAAAAGCTGCCGACTAAGATATCGCTGGTCTTGCTGGCGCCGACAATAACGACTTTTTTCGTGCCGATGCCGTGAGCCAATAATATCCTTTGCGCGCTGCGGATTATGATCCTGGCCAAACTGACGTAAACAATCGCTAAAATCCAAGCGGCTAAAACAATAAAGCGCGAATCGAATAATTCGCGCCGCACAAAAATCAAGATCACAATCAACATCAGGCCAGTGGAGCAAGCCAGGATGACGCGGTAAACTTCCTTAACTAATTTTCTCGCGCTTTGAATGGCGTACAAACCGGCCATGGCGAAAATTATCAGCCAAAAAATCGCCAACAGCAAAACAATATTCAAATAGGCATTGAATTTAAGATTAAAAGTAACCGGGCGCAAAGCTTTGAAAAAATCCGAATAGCGCAAATAAAAAGCAGTGACACCGGCCAGGACGATCATCAAGTAATCAAGCGGAACCAACAAAAATGAAAAAAATAATTCGGAACGCTTCATAAAAAATAAAATCCTAATATCCGAATAAATCCTAATTTACAAATATTCGGATTATCTAAATTCGTAGCATTCGCTGTAAATTTCAATAATTTCAAGGCAAGCTATAAGCCGGATTCTGTCTTTACCTTGCGGCAAAGGACAGCCATTAATCTGGCGTTGGCATTACTGCCAAGCTCAAGCGAGCCACGTTCCTCTGATTCTTGCGAATCAGGTTTGCTCTTGCTTCAAATGGGGCTTGCCACGCATCCCGATCGCTCGGGAGCGAATCAAGTGGTAAATTTTAATCAGGATATCCCAACGACTAATATTTACGTCTTGAAACTTTTCACCTTTCACCAACACTCCGCGCCAAAACTTTAAAATTGATATTTTAAAATTTCAACGCGAAGCGTTGATTAGTATTGTCTCTGTGGCGCTTTCCATAACCTTGCGGTTTGTGGACGTTATCCACCATCATTTATCCCGCACCTTTTAAGCAGTTCTTTTTTGAAAAAGAAATAAAATTCGCATCAAACGCATTCACTGTTTTAATTCAGCGTCTTAATCGACAGCGCGAAGCGCTTCTGCTTAAAAGGTGCGGGAGAAGTCCGGACTTTCCTCCCTTTTCGATAAAAACCGAAAAAAGCGGCTGTCCGCTTGCCCTGAAATTACTGAAATTTAGCTATTTATAAAGGACTTTTAATAAGCTGATTATAGCATAATCGAGCGCAAAAAGTCAATGGCAATGTTGACAAGCGATAATTAATATGCTATTATAAATTTTCCAAATATTTTTGGATGCCTAAACCAAATCAAAGGAGCGGATTATGAATCAATGCCTCGGACCGCATGTTTCTAATAATTGTCAGGGGTGCAATGATAAGACTAACTGTCCGATTACTGGAATGGTTTCAGTCATGGAAATCAATGCTTCATCGGAAGCCCAAAATCCCGAAATCGAGTTGCCAAATAGTATTACTCCGCCTCCGCCCATCAGTAAACCTGCAAGCCCAAAAAGATTCCCGCCGAATTATCTACCGCCGGGAAGAAGCTCATTAAGCTTTAGTAAGAGATGTTCCAATTTTAAAATTCAGAAAAAACGCTGAATGATTTTCTTTCAGAAAAAATAAGCGCAAAAAGCGCAACGGCCTGAAGTTATTTCAGGCCGTTTTTTATTTTATCCATCAATTCTGAATAAAATTCCAGATTGTTGAGCGAAGCTATGCGAGCGCCGAGCGGATCGTTTATTTTAAAAAGGTGGTGGAGATAAGCCTTGGTGTGATCGCGTAGTTCTGGTATTTTGCTCTTGGAATTAATCGGCGAGAAATCGGACGCGAAACGGCTGTTGCCGATGTTGATGGTTTCATAAAAATCTTTAACACACCCCGTCATGCCGCGGCGGCATGCCACCCCTCTTAATAGAGGGGAATTTTTTTTATGGAAAAACAATTTTCCGTGGCGGCCTTCGCGGGTGGGGATAACGCAGTCGAAAATATCCCAGCCCATCTGATAACAGCGGACAATGTCTTCCGGCAATCCGACGCCTAAAGCGAATTTAATTTTATCGTCAGGAATCAAATCGGCGGTGAATTTCAAGACTTTATCCAAGAACTTTCCTTCCTTATCAACGTGCCGCGCGCCAAAACCATAACCGTCAAAGCCGATTTTCACCAATTCTTTGGTACAGCGCTCGCGCAAATCCAGCTCGGCGCCGCCCTGAATCACGCCGAATAAGAGCGGCCGCTTAGCGTCAGGTATTTTTCTTTTTTTCAGTTGTCTTAAATATTCAATCTTGCAGCGTTTTGCCCACCGGATTGTCCGCTCGACAGCCTTGGCGATATCTTCCCGGCTATATTCGTTGGGCGGGCAGTCATCAAAACAAACCATCATATCCACGCCCAGATCAAACTGGATTTGAATCGCTTTCTCCGGAGTTATCTCATGCTCCGAACCGTCGGACGGCGAACGGAAGATCGCTCCCCTGTCGGTAATTTTCCCCATCTTCGGATTTTTATGGATCAACGAAAAAACCTGATAGCCGCCGGAATCGGATAAAATCGGCCCGTCCCAATTCATAAATTTATGGATGCCTTTAGCTTTTTTGATAATTGCCAAACCCGGTTCCAAATATAAATGCAAAGTATTTACCACCAAAGCCTTAATCCCCGCCTCCGCAACTTCTTCGGTCGATAAAAACTTTACCAGCCCCCTGGTGGCATCGGGCATAAAGAATGGCGCGGTGACGATGCCGTGATTGGTTTTGATAATTTTATTTTTCATGTAAACAAAACTGGCGTTAATAAAATTCGCCAGTCTATTTTTTAAAACAACTTATTACTTAGGAAGATTGGCGTAAAAATTATTGAGGCAAAGCTGTTTGATGCCTGCGTCAATAATGCTGCTGCAATCAGCGGCCGACTTGGCTTTGGCCGTCAAAACTCTGGTTAAACATAATTTAGCCTCGGCGCTCGGAAGCGCCACGCAATCGGCTTCGGTAGTCTGAGCCGCGTCCGCAACCAGTGAAATACAAGACCATTTCAAGCTTTTAACGTTTGTACAGAGGTCAATCTTCTTTTCCGCGATTGCCTGGTCTATCAAGGCTTTGTCCTGGCAATCTTGGCGGGACGAACTTGAAATTTGATTGCATAAACTGGGATCTTTTTCATACTCAGCCCAAACAGTTACGCACAAATCTTTGTCCGCCTCGGTTTTCTCCGCGGCGCAATCACCAACGCTCTTCATCGTCTGAGCGATATTTTGCGGCACTTTATTGATGTTTGCCGCGATATCCTTGGCGACCGACGCTTTAAAACTTGCCAATACCTTAGCATCAACCGGTTGATTCTGCGAACCCTGAGCTGACGATGAAGTTGCCGTTTTATTTCCGCCTCCGGCAGAAACAGCGGAAGTTGATTTACCCGGAGTAATCACCGGCGCCGCCGGAATTTTGCCGCTATTTTTGCCGTTAATAAAATAATTTAAAAACAAAATTGCCACCAACAAAACAAAAAATCCGGAGGCGGCAATGATCACAGTCTTAATTATCTGTTCTTTGTTCATATATTATGGTTGGCACGTTGGCATTAATTCGAGAGAAATATTGCTTACTGTCACATTCCCGTTGCCGGAAAAAATGGAATTAAGGTTAATGGTTTTACCGGTACAGCCGTTTCCACTCAAACTACAGCCGAATATCGAATTAAGATTGAGCGAAACATCCTTAAAATTACCGGGAAGGATGCCGAATGTTGCCGATGTAACCGGCGATCCTCCGGCCACAGTGGCCTGCATTGAAAAATTTTGCGGGATTTGGCTGATAATATCCTGTTCAATGCTGGTCAGGATGCTGGTCATATTTTTTCCGCCGACACCGGCATCGGAATAAGAGTAATTGCCGCTATTACAAGAAACTCCTTTATCACTGGACCAGCCGCAAAGCTGAGTGGGGCCGCTCCATCTGCCGGGACTTTCCGAATCAAAGCTGACGGTATAAACTTTAATGCCTGCCGCCTTAGCCGCACTCGCAGCCGCGGTCACCTGGCTGTCCCATCCGCAGGTACAGCCGTCGGTTAAAATTATCAAGTATCTTGCAGCGCTTGGATAAGGATTTAGCATTGTTTGGGCGGCGGGAATTGCTAAATCCAAGAAAGATTGGTAATGGTCAAGGCCGTCATTTTCCTGAGTATATTTGCTGATATTATTTTTTAGCGCGCTTAATTGCACATTATTCACCTGATTAGGCCTGATGAGCAAATCGGCCGGCTGTACCGGAAAGCAAACATGGTTAGCGCAATCATTGATGCCTGTGGCGGGATCAACAACGCCGTTGCCAAAACCTAAAGCCCCCAGATAAACGTCTTCATTTTTCAACAGGCTCCAGGCTGAAAATTCGTCGACCATATTTAAAATACCCTTTTTCATATTAGCGATAGTTCCCGTAATAGGATTGGCATCAGGCGGATTGGAAATATCCGTGGCCACGACTATGGCAATAGGATAACCGCTGAGGTCAGATTGATCAATGGCCGGCGTGGCCTTAAAGCTGAGATTTCCCACGCCGCGATTGGCGGGAATATTATTAATCGGCAGAACGCCGTCTGAAAAAGAAGTCAATATTCCAGTCAAAGACGAAGGAGGCGTCGGCAGCCAGGTCATATCCGAAGCGGGATACCAAGTCTTGAAAGGAACTGCGGTCCATAGGCATGCGCCAGCGCCCGAACCTATCGGACAACAATCTTTCGCGACTCCGAAATCGCACTGTTCCATTATGTCTTGGCTCCCTGGTATGACTTTGCTATTGCTATCCGGAGTATCAATACTGCCGTCGCCGCAGATATGCTGGCAGTGAGCGCTAAAAGTATTGCAACCATCGCCGTCGATATTATTCCCATCGTCGCATTGCTCTTTATAATCAACTTTGCCATGCTTAATTCCCTTACTATCCACACCGCCGGTACTTGCATACGAATCATATTTGCCATCTTCCACTATGCCGTCGCCGCAATAGCCGTCTTTCAAAGCAGAGCAGTTAGCCGTACAGCCGTATTGCCAGGAAGCGCTGCTCTGGAAAGGAGTCGGGGTTCCGCTTAAGCCATCGCAGGATTCAAATCCGTCACTAGCCGGTCCGCCTTTCCCTTCCATATTCGGACTTTGCTTTTTTCCGTCGCCGCAATAAGTATTGACTTGAATTTTAAAATTCAACGGATTACTGACGCCGCCATGACTATCGGAAGCGGTGAAATCAACGCTGAAAGTTCCGGTCGCGGTCGGCGTGCCGGCAAGAGACCCGTCGGCTTGAATTAAAGATATGCCGGGAGGCAAAGAACCATCCTTGATATTATAGGAAGCTATCAATTGCTTGTCCGGACTAATCGCGGTTATTTTACATGATTTGTAATTATTGTTTATCCTGACTGTCTTGTCACAGTTAATCGGCTGCATCACCGGCGGATTATTGTAAACATTCAAATCAAAAACTTGGGAACTAAAAGTATCATGGGCGTTATTAGTGGCGCTAACAGTTATTGGAGCATTAGGAAAAGGCGAATCTCTCAATAAAGTGGCGTCGCATTTTGCCCGGCCGTCGGCAGTGACGGAAATATTTTTACAGCTTATGCCATCAACGCCGGAAAAAGTAAAATTCAAACCGGCATAATCTTTTTTGGAGCTGCCGGCGTAAACCGTAAAATTCAAGGGCTGGCCGACTAAAACTTTCTGATCGGCCACCGGATAAACGATAAAGGCGTTGGAACTGATATTGATTTGGCATTGTTGAGTCGCTTGTCCGCTGGCGCTGTTATAAACAACGTCAAATGTTCCGCCGCTCGCGGCGCTGGCGGCGTCAATTTCAATTTTATGCGGATCGGAAGTTACTTTGGATGTAAACCCGGAGGGTAAATTTTCAAGATGAAAATCGGTCGGATTGTTTTGCGCGTCAGCCACTGTAACGTACCCGGTAAACGGCTGATTTTGTACGCCGACCAAACTGCCGCAGGTGATCACTGGCAAGGGAACGGTCGAAAAGCTGCCGCGGCAGGCTCCTTGGGCATCGATCGATAATCCCGATTCCATTTCGGCGCAAGCGGTAAAATTCCTGCCTTTCTCATCGGTGGTCGAATAAATATAGGTTCGGCTATTGGCAGGCAAATTGTCAGGGATGCTGTAACCGGCCGCGAAATTTTTATTCTTGTCATCCCAGCAGGTTTTCGTGTCATACTGGCTGCCGCCGCAATCGCCTAACTTGTTAATCGGGTCAACTGGCGGAGCTGAACCGATTTCCGCGGCAAATTCCCCGTTCCAGGAAGGCCAGGTGGAAATAGATTTTCCCGGCAGATATGTTCCCGAGCTCAACAGCGGATAATGGCCGACGCGGGTATTGTAAGCATCGATGGTTGATTTTAAATCATTAATATCGCCCAACCGCCGAATATCGCGAGTTACTTCCGCTTTCAAACTGTTACAAAACGAGCCAGCGCCGCAATCAGAATCGGCCAGACAGCTTTGCTGGCATACTCCTGACACGCAAGATAAAGACTTGGGACATTGAGTGTCATCCGTGCAGGACTTTGGACTTGTCTGGGGCACGAAACAAACTCCCGGATCGGTTAAATTGGTGTTGAATTTCCAGTTGCTTAAAATTTTATTGAAAATCGTCACGGTATCAGCTCCGGCGTTTTGGTTGTAGGAAATAAGATAAATATTAGTATAAACCGTACTGCTATAAGAATTGCCGATAAAAGGAAGACCGCCAAACGAAGAAGGGCATTTGGCTTTGCAATCAATAGTGGAAGCGCAAGATTGCTTGGTCGCTATGCAGGCATACGCGACATTGGCGACATTGACATAAACCGTCCGGCCGTCTTGGATGGCTTGATAGCCGTCAACGACGAGCGGCGTCGGGTTGCCGGTAAATCCTTTGCTTTTATACCAGGCCAGCGGGCTGTAATGCTGGGGGTTGGCAATAACGCGCACGGCAATGGCGTCGCTTTGCGCCTGGACATCTTTTTTCTCAAAAACAAAAAAACCGGTCATGAATAAAACCGCTATTGTTAATGCCAGTATTGCCTTAAAAAAAATATTTGTTTTGGCCAGCATATAAATAAATTAAAATCCGAAATTCTAAACACTAAATCCTAAACAAATCCAAAATCCGAAAATCTAAGCTCGAAACCCTATGCGGGAATAAATCGGAAGTGTTTTGAATTTTTAATTTTAAACATTCTAATTTGTTTCGGATTTGGGATTTCGTGCTTCGGATTTATAATGTAAGATCGGCTATATTATACCACGAAATCCAAAATCTAAACAATCTTCTTACTTCTTGCTTTTTACTTCACCCTTCCATCGCTCGACATTCCGGCGATGCTATCGTCTTCCAGCTTGGTGGTTTTGGGCACCGAATCTTTTTCCAAGGCCGCGCCGGTATTGGCGTCGGTCGCCAAAACTTTGGAGCCGGAAACCAAGACCACGATTTTATTGCGCTGGTCTTCGGTGGGCGTCAGGGCAATGTCGAATTCGGCGCTCGCTTGGAAAACCGTGATCGGCAAGCGGCCGATATTCCAAGTGACCTTCTTGCTGGAATTATCATAAGTTAAAGTTCCGACCGAAGTGCGGTTGCGGGCGCTCCATTCCACGCCGTTAGGCAAAATAGTTTGCACGCTGGCATCATTAAGATCATGCAAATTATTCGTTAAATTCCAATAAACCTTGAAGGTGGTGGTTTGACCGACGGTCGGCGGCAACGGACCTTCTCCGACTGGCAGATTATTTTCATCGAAATATCTGACTTGTTCTTTGAAACCCAAATCGCTATTGATGATGCTGTTAATCGTGTTGCTTTGGTTGTCGATTCCAGAAGCTGTTGAAGATGAAGTGGACGAACCGATGCCTCCCAATTTATCCAAACCGCCCACGGCGTATTGCCCGTAGCCGGAAATTTTGAAATTTTTTCCCAAATCATTTTCTTTGAAAGGCAAGACGTTGACGGCAAAATCAATCGTTCCGCTTTCGCCCGCGTCAACCTTGGCCAGCGCCGGAATCTCGTCCTTAGTCCAGGTAATCGTGTTGCCCATCTCTCTTCCCTTATTAGTGTCATTCAAAGTCGTCCAATCGATAAAATCGCTGTTTAAAACCGCCATAATCACCACATCTTGCATGCCGGTTTCTCCTTTATTGGCGTAAGCGATAGAATAATTCAGGGTCTGGCCGAAATTCACCGGCTGATCGGAGCGCGAACCGTTCATGATTAAAGTTAAATTGAGATCGCTTTTCATCACCTGGAAAGGAATTTGCTGTTCAAAAAAAACATAATCTTTGCCGTTAATATTTTGCGCGAAAATAAGAACTATCCGCTGATTGTCGGCGGTCTTGGTTTTTACCCGATATTTAATCGTCAAAGTTTCTTCTTTATTTTGCAAGCCGGAAACTTTCCAGCTGATGATTTGCGGAGTCGAGCTGGCCTTCTTGGCCGCGAGTGAATTGCCGTTCTCGGCGCCGGTCGCGCCGTTATCGACAACGATATCGGACAATTGGATGTTATCGTCTTTCGTGAGGCGCAAATAAAATTCAGGCAGATAATCGGCGTCGAGCGGTTTTAAGTCAATGTCGATTTTTTCTTCCTGGCCGACCAGAGCGGTATTGGAAAAATTAAAGTTGAGGCCAAAGCCGATGTCCTTGACCACGATGCTGGCGGAATTCTCTTTCTTGAATTCGCTGGAAAAATTTTCCGGCGTATAGAGCATCTGCGCCAGGGCAATGCTGGCCGCGCCGGCCTTATCGATGATCTTGCCCTTGATGATTATTTTCCCATTGCTCTTCGCTTTTATCTGGCCGATATTCCAGGTGTCAGTGTTGACAGAAGGCGCGGGGTCGGCGCTGGCGAAAATAAAATCAGCCGGATAGTCGACTTTGATGTTCACGTTTTTCAAACCGACATATTCCTGATTATTGTAAGTCAAGGTGTAACTCATCTCCTGCCCGGCTGAAACAGTATCCGGAGCGGTAATTTTCATATCCACGGCCGTGGAATCGGTGCCGTGATTATAAACTACATAATAATAAACGCCCAAACCAAGAACAATCACCACCAAAGCAAAAACCAGCATATTAAAAAACCAAAAAACAATCCCCTGCTTGCGGCGGATTTTCATCCGGTTGACGTCGATTTTTTGGCCCTGATCGTCGCGATAAATTTCGGATAAGCTGTCTTCGATTTCCGTATCCCGCTCTTCTTCCATCTCCTTGTGCAGCTTTTTTCTTCTGGCCATCAATTTTTTGGCCAGATCCGATTTAACGTCGACATTGTCCTCGAGACGGACTTTGATACCCATATAAATTAAATTCTAAGCGCAAAATCCCAAATTCGAAACAAATTCAAATGTTCGAAATTCGAAATTCTAAACTTTTAGAATTTTTGTCATTTGGCTTTTGAATTTGTTTAGGATTTCGGATTTAAAAAACAAAATTTAGAACTTATAATTATTTTTAATCGATAAACTTCAATTTTTTAATTTTGGCTATTTTCAATAACGACTGCCCAATATTTATCCGTGTCTAATTTGTCGCTTACTTGCCAGCCATTGGCGCCAACAGTTAAAGTCGCGGGATAATTCCAGTCAATTTTAAAATTAGCCGGGAGATTGAGCGCGGAGCTGATGGAAGTATTCAGCGCGCCCGGCTGTTTTTGCGCCAGCAAAGAATAAACCAGCTGATTTTTATTTTCAGCCCTGACCATTTTGTCGATCATACCTTCCATGCCCGGTCTTTCGGCCGAAGGAACGGGTTTTATTTCCAACTTGAACGGCAATTGATATTTTATGGTAATCACTGCTGTTTGGCCCGGGTCAACCATGCTCCAATTGGCAAAAACCGTTTTGCCGCTGTCGTTATATATTGTAGTGCTCGCTTTCGCCCCATTGATGACGGCATTATCCCCTTCTTCGGCAACCACGTCAGCGTCTTTTTCCCAAGCAGGATCAGTGACGGTAAAATAAATCGGGTCGGGCGCTTGCCAGCCGCTTGTTTCAAGTAAAACGCTTCCCGCCGGAACGTAAATCCTCAACCAGTCGACATTGCGTTCACCGGAAAAAATCTGGCTTGAGCTGGCAGTGTTGGTCCGCGCAATGGTAAGAGTATCGATTATCGTCCCGTCAGGCTGTACATCGGCGCGCTGGTCGATTTTTTCAGTCATCAAGCGATCGCTTTTGCCGCCGGCGATATTGGTATCTGCCACCAATAAATAATCTTTATTGGTATCTTTGATCCGTCCGGCCCAATTCCGCGCTTCCGCTTCGGCTTGCAAATCGCTGTCATTAAGGTAAAGCAAGATTTGTTTTTCATTCAAGTCCAATTGCAAACCGGAAAGCAGTTTGACGAATTTATCGCGATCAAGCCTATCCGGAATTTCCGCCATTAATTTTTGCGTCAGCTGTCCGATTACTTTTTTCGGCTTGTTTTCCGCCAGATTATAAGGTAATTTCGCGTCGGCCGCTTTTTCGTTTTCAATCAGCGTCCGCATATTTGTCCAAAGATTATCCGAAGTCATCACCATCCCGTTGACATCGGTCATGTCGATCGGGCCGGTAATCTCCAAAATCCGCTGCAAAACCGTGGGCGTGAAAGCGATCACGCCGTCGGTCGTCGGGCCGCCGCTTTTGGCGTAAAACCAGCTGAGTTTTTGCGCGCTTTTTTCCCAATCCGGCCACCAGTTTGAATCCCAAAAATACCAGCGCGGATTTATTAAAGTAAGCGGCCGCGGCGGCGTGATAAATCTGTCCATGCCGCCTTTAGTATCGTAGCTTCCTCCTGGCGGCGCTTCAATATTGGTAATTTTTCCCCGGCTCAAATCAAGGAGCGCGTAGCTGCCGACAAAACCGCCGCTGGCCCGCATTTCCGCGTTATCTTCAAAAATTAGAAGGTAGCGCTTGTCTTGTTCTGAACCCAGAAAAATATTCATTTTTTTTATCAAATCGATATTCTTCGCCAAAATCAATTCCAAGTCGGAACTTTTTTGTTTCAAGGAAATAAATTGATCACGGTACTCGGCCGGCAGAACGTCAATATCAATCTTGGCCACCTCGGCATTGATATTTTCAGCATCTGTCTGAGCTAAAATTTCGTACTGGATGAAAGCGTCGATTTTTTCCGATAAAGTTTTATCATTTTTTTCCAAAAGGCTGTTAATCGCCAAAGTTAAATTATTGCCCAAGCTGGCAGCCGCGGTTCCGGCGGAAATTATTTCCCGGCTCTGAGCCGCCAGGCGGATTTGGTCGTTGGGAATAATTTTCCCCAGTTCGAAAATAATGCCGCTCACGGCGTTTAAGTCCTCATTGGCCTGGGTGAAACTTTCCCGGGCGGAGCTGAAACTGTCAGAGGCTGATTTTAAATCCAGCCCGGTTGCGGCCGCGGCCGCCGATTGCAAATCGCCGATGGCGCGATCGGTGGCGCCCAAAACTTTGCCGCGCAGATCATTAATGCCGACGGCGTTATAAAGATTGAAGGCCGCTAACGGCAGAATAAAAAGCAGCGACCAAAAAACAAAGGTAAAAATATGCCGGAAGGGATGGAATTTTTTCTTTCTCATTTCTTCGGCGAGCACCCGCTGATAAAGATAATCTTCGGTCGTTCGGCCGGAAAGAAAATTCATTATTTCGCGCGGGATAGACCAGAGCGCCTGCCAAAAAATCAAGAAGCCGCCGGAGCGAGCCGCGCCTTCCAAAGAAACGATTTTATCCTTTGCAATCTTCCGTTTTCCCTCGATCTTAGATCTGATAAATCTTTGCCGTTCTTTGTTCTTTGTTCTTTGTTCTTCGCTTCTTCTTCCCCGAAAAAATACCAGTTTGCCGATCCGCCAGAATAAAATCCAGATAAAACGGATGATGAACAGCGGCAACCACCAGAGCTTCAAGACCCGGGTGATAAAATTAAAAAATGAAACTAAAATATTCTGCTTTTTTTCTTCCTCGTCATCATTCAGATATTCTTTCAAAATTTCACGCTCGACAAAATCCTCTTTCTTTTCCAGATTTTTGTAATGCCTGTAGAAATCCACCCGGTGCGTTTTTTCTCTCTTGCGGAATAAATTAAACGCAAAAAATTCGCCCTTGGCTTTTTTAGCAGGCGCTATTTCCGCTTTACTTTCCGGCTCGCGCATCTTCTTCAGATCCACGACTTGGCCGGAGTTATTGTTGTTGAATATATCACTCATTATTAACAAAATATATAATCCGAACCTATGAAATATACGAATACTACGAACGAAAAAAATACGAAAAACGAAATCCTAAATCCTAAACAAATTCGAATGCTCAAAATTCTAAATCCAAAACGTTTCGTATTTCATATTTAGAATTTCGGATTTGTTTAGGATTTAGGATTTCGAATTTATAATTTCGGATTTTCAACGTTCGTAATATTCGCCTATAATTCGTGTTATTTTAATACGTTCGTGTACACTTCTAAAGTCCGTCTCGCGCATTCCCACCAATTATATCCTCTCGCCTGATGATGGCCTTTGGCAATCAATACTTCACGCAATTCTTTATCCGAGCATAATTTATCAAGCTTCATAAACATATCTGACTTGTCAGCCGGGTCAAAATATAATGCCGCGTCGCCCAAAATTTCCGGCAAACTGGCTTTATCTGAACTCGCCACCGGACAGCCTTTGGCCATCGCTTCCAGCGCCGGCAGACCAAACCCTTCATAGAGCGAAGGGAAAACATAAAACAGCGCCTGACGATAAAGGACTTCCAATTCAATGTCCGGAACATAGCCGGTAAAAATCACCGGACTATCCGCGACAATCTCCTGCCAAAGATTCAAACGCCCAGCCGTTTCTTTCAGCCGCTTATAAAAATAATCTTCCTTACCTACTAAAACCAAACGCAAAGCCGGATATTTTTTGTGCAATTCGCCGAAAACTTCGAGCAAGGCTTCCAAATTTTTATGCGGGTAGGCATTGCCCACGTACAGGATGAAGTTGTCAGTTATATTATAACTTAAAAGCGTCTTCCTGTCATCCATTTTTTTCACGAAAAGCGAATCATTGCCGCGAGCCAAGTTGGCCACGCCTTCATAAGTGACGATAACCTTGTCCGGGGGGATTTTAAATTTTCCGACAAGGTCATTTTTGGTGAATTCTGAAACAGCGATGACTTTTTTGGCGCGCTTAACGGCCAAAGCGATGACAAGCTGATAAAAAAAATTTTTAATTTTATAAAGCCAGGGCGACAAAGTGCTGGCACGGATGGTAGGAAATTTTGTCAGGATTAAATCATGAACCGTGACGACGAATTTTACCGGCAGCAGAACCGGCACATTGAAATGCGGAAAATGCATCAAGTCCAGCCGCTCGCGCCAAACCTGGAAAGGCACGACAATCTGTTCGGCCAGCGAATACCAGCGCGCCGAAACCATAACTTTTTTAACACGCGGCTCGGTCGGGAGAAATTCATCGAAATTTTGCGGGCTTAAAAAAATCACATACTCGTTTTCAGTATCGATTTTAATGACATTGTCCACGGTTTCCTGAACATAGCGTCCCAGCCCCTTGCCGAGCGGCCCGTAAAAACGGGCATCAATGCCGATCCGTTTAATTCGCTTTTTTTCTTGGCTATTCATCTGACAATTATACCAAGCCGATTAACCGCTTACAATGTGCATAACATCGGCCGATAACAGCCGTTCAAACTTGACAAAAAGCAAAGCATATGCGAAAATAATTACTTGCACCTTATATCAATATCATTCACTTTAAAACCAAGGACTGGTTAATTCCGCGACCCCTGCCAATACTTCGGCCGGGGTCATTTTATTTATAGAAGTTCTATGTTAAGATATCGTAAGGATGCCGAATAAATACCTCTGATTATTATGAATAAACGGTTAAAAAAAATCTTGAGCATATCTTTGGGAATATTGTTTCTCTCTTTTTTGGCGTTGCTGCCGACGATTTTAATCCAAAGCACGGTCAAGAGCGTCAATCTGGCGGTCAAAATCAAAAGAGAAATTACGCAAAAAAAGACCGGCCAGCCGCCGGTGGCCGCGATTGAACCGCTTGAAAAAGTCGGCTTTTATCATTTCCTGCCCGGCACGAAAGCTTATTATCTGGAAGCGATCGATAAAGACCTTGGCTTGCCGGCTGCCGCAGCCGGAACTGCGGCGCGGCCGAAAGAACAAGTGATTACCGAGGCGAAAAACGCCGCGGCGGCGATAATTTCTTTGGATGATTCAAATTCGCCGTCCGCCGACGATTATAATCTTAATCTGGCAAAACTGGCCAAGCAAAACGGTTTCCGCGCCACGCTAACCTATGACAACTGCCTGAATTTGGCGATTTTAAAAAATATCCTGCCCTATCTGGACGCGGTAAAAATAAATCTGGGCGATACTGAAAATAATTATTGTTCGACAACCGCCGAAACATATTTACCGGCCATGCAGGCAAAAATCCAAGCGATTAAAGCGACGGGCGTTCATTTGGAAATTTTGGATTATCTGAATTCCGCCAACAGCACGACCACGGAAATAAATAAATTCATTACCGCGGTCGCGGAAAGCGCCGGCCAAGACGCGATTATTCATTTTTCCTCCGCTGATGGCGTTGCCGATGCCACTACCACGCCGATTATCATCGCGGCTCGCGAACAAGCCCTTAGAGCCGGATTCAAATATGTTTACATCGGCGGCTTTGACTATCCTCTGGGAGAAAATACTTATTGCGCCGACGGCACCGTGGCGCTTGGCCGCCAGGACGATTTTCTTTTGCAAAATAATCTTAAAGACGGCAAATGCGCCGACGGAACGGCAATTCCTGGAGTCTGGAAATAAAAACCCCTTCTTTGCCACTTTTTTTAAAAAAAGTGGCACAAAAAACTGCGCGCTGGACAAATTTTGGGACGCTCCGCTATGAAACCTATCAAAATTGCTATACTTGCCCCGCTTTCCTTTATTAAAATTATAATAATGAAGCGGGACTTCGGACAACGCAATTTTGCACGGTTTCTACGCTGCGCGTCTTATCCAAAATTTTCCAATGCGCGCTATAAGGAAATTTATTTTTTATATCCGCGGCACTTTGAATATTTTTTATTATAAAAAATCCTCACCATAAACTTGGTGGGGTTTTTTAAATTTTTTCATCTCGACAAAAAAATTTATTTCAAAAAATAAAATATCGGGAGATTGATTGCGATAATCAGGCAAGTCCATTCAAAAACTCCCCACCACCAGGACAAGCCTTTGTCATTGAAAGTGATATAAGAGCGGTCAAACCAATCATCTTCTCCGATGCGGCACACTTCTCTCTCGACCGCCGCGTTATCGCGCATGACGTAAATGAATTTTCCCCGGTAAAATAATTTGTAAGTCTTATTGCTGAACGGCAGAAAGAGCTTGACGCCATAGCCGATGCCGAACAAATCAAGCAATGGATGAGTCAGGGCGGCCAGGCTGGCTAAAAGCGAATCCTTCCAGCCGCCGATCAGCAGGATGACCAGAAAAATAATCAGCGGCAGAAAAATCGAATGGGAAAGATTGTCGCGATGTAAATGGAAAAACTTCGAGCGGTAATTTAATTTTCTATTTAAAAAATAACTTAAAATATCCGGCGCAAAACCCCAAAACGCGCCGACGATCAAAAAAAGCGGCGTGACGGCGAAACCGAGCGGCTTGCCTAAAAATAAAAAAACTAATTCGCCGGCTAATAGATGCTCGAACACAAAATTTATTTTGTCAGGATGACAAAAAATTAAACAATTCACTGATTAACCATATTATACCATAAAAAAAGCAGGGGTTAAAATCAACCCCCGCCGTACGTCTTGCCAGTTTAACCGGCTTTATCCCAATTTCCCCGTCTTTAAATGTCCCAGTCCCAATCTCCCGGTCTCCATGCTTACCAGTTGCTTCCTCCGGCAGCCTTTTTTCTTGACCCAAACTTGAGTTGCGAAAACTTCCTGGTTGTTGCCGTTCCGGTAGCGCCATCTTCTTCTGACGATTTTTTTTGAACCGGCCATAAACCCTCCTTTTAAAAAATGGTTAATCGCAAACCCTAATCTCTAATATCAAATATCAAATTTACAATTTCTTCCTCTCCGCTCTGATCCGGTCCATTTCGGTCAAATATTTTTTGCGCAGGCGGATATTGTGCGGGGTGATTTCCAAGTATTCGTCTTCTTTCATGATTTCCAAGCCGCGTTCCAGCGTTACCGGCAAAGGCGGAGTCAATAAAATCGCTTCATCAGAACCAGAAGCTCTCATATTGGAAAGCCGTTTGCCCTTGATCGGATTAACCGTCAAATCATTGCCTTTGGCCACATTACCAATCACCATTCCTTCGTAAACTTCGGTATTAGGGCCGATATACAAAGCGCCGCGCTCTTGCAGATTCCAGAGCGAAAAAGCCAAGGCTTTCCCCTGTTCGGCCGAAAGCATCGAGCCCAGATCATGTTTTTCGATAACGCCGGCGAACGGTTTGAAGCCGATGAAACGCGCGCAAAGAATCCCCTCGCCTCGCGTATCCATTATAAACTCGCCGCGATAGCCCAAAAGCCCGCGGGTGGGAATTTCAAAAACAATTCTCGTCTGGCCGAATTCCGGTTTCATTTCCGTCATCCGCCCCTTGCGCTTGGACATTTTCTCGATTACCACGCCGGTCATATTATCCGGCACGTCGATTACCGCTTCTTCGAAAGGCTCAAGGGTCTGGCCATCAACCTGTTTGTAAATTACGGTCGGTTGAGAAACTTGCAATTCAAAACCTTCGCGGCGCATAATTTCCAAAAGGATGGCAATGTGCATTTCGCCGCGACCGTAAACTTTGCAATAATCGGCGACGGAAAAATCGACTTTCAAACCGACGTTGACTTCCAATTCTTTTTCCAATCGCTCTTTAATCTGGCGATTGGTTACATATTTTCCTTCGCGCCCGGCAAACGGCGAATTATTGACTAGAAAATTCAAAGAAATAGTCGGCTCGTCGATGTCAATAGCCGGCAAAGGTTCTTGCGTGTCATTCTGGCAGATTGTTTCGCCGATATAAATATCCGGCAACCCGGCGACCATAATAATATCCCCGGCTTCAGCTTGCGCTTCTTCTTCCCGCTTCAAGCCTTTGAAAGTAAAAAGTTTGGTGATTTTTCCGTTGCGGATTTCGCCGGTCGGTTTTTTGATGATCACATTATCGGTTGATTTGATCGTGCCTTCGTAAATGCGGCAAATCGCCAGACGGCCGATAAAATTATCATAAGCCAGATTGAACGGCTGCAAGCGGAAAGGTTTTGCCGAAGCTTCAACCGATGAAGCGGCCGGAACTTTTTCCAAAATCATATCCAGAATCGGCGTCAAATCTTTGGCTTCGTCTTCCATTTTCAATTTGGCGACACCGGCGCGGGCGGCGGCATAGACAACCGGAAAATCCAGCTGCTCGTCATTAGCGCCCAAATCCAAAAATAATTCAAAGATCATTTCTTCCACGGTTTCCACGCGGGCGGCCGGCTTGTCGATTTTATTGATGACGACAATCGGCTTCAAACCCAATTCCAAAGCTTTTTTCAAAACGAATTTGGTCTGCGGCATCGGACCTTCCTGCGCGTCCACGACGAGCAGAACCGAATCGATGGAACGCAAAACGCGCTCGACTTCCGAACCGAAATCTGCGTGGCCGGGCGTATCGACAATATTAATCTTCGTGCCTTTATAAATTACCGAGGTATTTTTGGAATAAATAGTAATGCCGCGCTCCTGTTCCAGGGCGTTTGAGTCCATGCTGACGCCTTCCTCGGCCATGCCGGTTTGGCGCATCAGCGCGTCGGTTAAAGTTGTTTTGCCATGATCGACGTGCGCGATTATAGCGATGTTGCGTATGTCCATAGATAAGTGGATATTTTAATGCTAATCCGCGAATGGATACGAATGCCGCGAATATTCGTTAATTCGCGTCATTCGCTAAATTAGCATTAGCTTATGCCGAAATATAATAGATAACCCTTAAATAAAAATCTGCCTTGATAAAGCAGAAAACGCTTAAATATAAGCGGGATCGTTTGCTTATCCTATAATAAGCAAAATTTCTAAAAATGTCAAGAAAAAAACTGCCATCTTCCGAATTAAGGCCATTACTAAATCGCCCAAAGTAGGACATTTCTATTTCCCCTTTATATAAAAAAATTCTTGACAAAAACAAGCAAGCTTGATAATGTTTTCTGTCAGTTCTTTGACAACTTTTTGCCCAATGATTTGTCGGTTTTGTTCGGATAATTCCATTTTGAAACAAGGAAAGGATAAACCGCCTATGAACGAGAAAAATTAGGTGGCAAGCATCTTGCCTGACTTGAAGTTACCGTAAAAAAATATACCCAAGCTCAATTGAAAGGAGACGATAATGGAAAGGAAGGCTTTTTTAATCACCCCGGGCGACGGCCGGCCCACGGCTAACGCCTTTTGGATGGAAGACCACCAGAAGATAATGCCGAGAGTGGAAGCGGCCTTGCGAAAAGAAGGCCGAGAACCTGTCTGGCTTCATGACCAAAAAGTCGCGATTGACTCCTGGGCGATGTCCAGACAAGTCGGCCTGGAACTGCTGGCGCAAAGCAAACCGAACGATTGCCTGGTCTGCGTTCTCACCGGCTGGGCCTGGCCGGAACACAGCGGCGTTATTTTCGCGATGATTCAGGAGCGCGTCCAAAAGGGCGAGTTGCAGATCATTTTAATCTGCAATATGAAAGAAAAAGCGCCCGGCTATGTCGGCGCCCGAGCCGCCGTGCTTAAATTGGAAATCATGAAGATGCCTTATACTTGTCTGGCCGTCATCGACCCGAGCGACTCAGGCTGGAATAAGCTTAGCCGCCAGCTTGGCCAAACCTTCCTGGGTCAGTACAAACAACTTGAACCCAGAGGGGAAGTTGAAGTAAAGGACGAGCATCGGCGAACAGCTTCCGACGCCATCAAATTGCTCCGGGAATCCGGCAGTCCGGTTCCGTTGCTTAGCGTTAATTCGATGACCATGGCGCAGGGCTGGCCTCATTATTACCTTTTTAGCAAGCTCGGACTGACGCCGATTTATATCGGTTCCAACGAGTTTTTCCGAGGCATAAATGGCATAGCCGCCAAACGAGTAAATGCCGCTTATCGCAAGCTGAAAGAGCGGGGGCTTAAATTCGAGTACCGACTCAATGGCCTTTCCCGCCATGAAATCGACCTGGCGCTTCGGATGTATCTTTACAAACTGGACTTGTTCAAATCGGGCGCGGCCGGAATGGGAACCCAAGGGCAGATGGAGCACATCGGCATCGTGGCCACAGATTTGGCTGACAGCCTGATGATGAGTACTATCAGTCCGGAAAAAAATCGGCCGGTGATCGACGTCACCGAAGCCGATTGTGAAGCTCTTTTCACTTCCATGCTAATGCAGGCGATTCTCTATGTAAAAATCGGGATGTGGAAACCGGTCGGTTTTCATGACATCCGCCACTACAACGCCGAAAATGATACTTTGGTTCTGCTTAATTCCGGCGCGTTGAGTCTGGATTTTATGACAGATAAGCCGGGAGACTACAGTGATATCTCGGTTGTCTCGCAAAACCGCGAGGTTTATTTCCTCAACGGCGGCGGAGCCATTTTGGGAAATATGCAGCCGGTTAACAATACCACCCTGGCGCGCTTTCACGGCACTGGCAGCACCTATCAGCTTACTGTCGCGGGAATGGATATCCTGCCGTTGAGCTGGGAAGAGAGAAACCGGCACTATGGCCTGCTTGACCGCTGGCCAATGGGCATAGTTAAAATCCACGGCGAAAACGTCGGCGCGGGCGATGACCAGATGACGGCGACTGAAGCCGCCACCCTGGCTTGGACGCCCAATCACGGCCAGCATACGAACGAGTATATCGTTCCGGAAATGCTGGCGGCGGCCGAGTTGCTGGGATTGCCAGCTCGCATCTTATCCGCTTAATACCGAGAAAAACGATATTTTGCCAAAGCGCGGAATCAAAATCCGCGCTTTTTTTATTGCCGCGACAACCGGCCATAAAACAAAAAACCGCCGGCGATTAAGTCGGTGGCTATTTTTATATGGAATTATTCTTTACATTTTACAATAATAATAAGCATTCAAACCGTTTCCCGTCCAGACCGGACAAGCGGCGCAGATACAGCCATGCGACGCAATTTCGCATTCGCTTTTTCCTTTGGCGCAGAATAATTTTTCCCCGCTGCTTTTGAGGCACTCAGCAGCCTGATAGGTCGGGCAGCCGACACAGATGCATTTCTTGAAATTTTCCGGCGTGTTGGCGACATTTGGCATAAATAGTTCGCTTTAAATTAATTAATGCTGATATCACTTTTCCAATCCATCGCGCTCCCCTGCCGCGCTAACTTTGCCGCCAGCACGACATTGTAAGAGAGAGAATAGATTTCCTTGCTAAAACAATTGCCCGTGACGATTTTTTTATCGGCATAAGTGGGATTGCAAACCGAAGACATCGCGTACATATTGGAGAATGGCGGAAATAACATGCCAAAATGACTCAAGGTCATTAGCAGGCAGCTGATCGCCATCGAAGTTCCCTCTTCGTGCCCGGCGGTAATTATCCCTCCGATTTTTCCGGAAAAACGGCGCAAAAATCCGCTGCCCGGCACATCATAATCAACGTTCATTTGGACGAATTTCGTATGCTTGATATTTAGTTCCCGATCTTTAGGCGAATCCGGATTGGCCGGCGGCAGACTGCCGTCCAGGCTAATACAGCGGTCAAGAAACGCCGCCATCAAAGTGGAAATTTTAAAATTATTCACCGGCGTGGCGAAAATGATCACATCCGCGTCCAAAATCTTGTCATAAATAATCTTGCTCATATCATCTTCCCGCTCCGTGCCGCGCGGATAACAGGAGCAGTAAAAATGGCATTGGGTGTTGGCGGTGGAATAACAAGCCTTGCAATATTTGATATTATATTCGCGCAAAGAAATAAATTCGGTCTTGGCGCCCAAGTCCTCGCAGACTTTCAAACTTTGTTTCAGCAGTTCAGCCGTGTTGGAATCCTCCTGCGCCATATCATTCTTATCGCGAGCCGAGCCGGAAATTCCCAAAACTTTTATTTCGCCCGTCCGCTTCTCGCCGCGCATCTTAGCCTCGGCAATTGTCGCCTCCCTGATTTCCTTAAAACGATTTAATGTTTTATCGTCAATCTCCAAAACTTTCATCAATTCTTCGTCGGAATATTTCAAATTGTTCGCCATATAATGAATAATTAGCTTAATATAAATCGCTATCCGTATTATACCATTGTTCGCTTCGCCGGTAAATTAAAAAGCCGCTGATTCTTTCAGCGGCTTATTTTGAAAATAAATGAAATTAAACAAAGATAGTTTCTTCCCGATCAGCGCCAGTGGAAATGATCCGCGGCAAGATGTCGGTTTGATTTCTGACGTATTCGACAATCTCCCTTAGTTGCCGGGGCAATCCGTCATAATCAGTAACCCCCGCCAAGCTACCCTGCCAGCCTGGAAAAGAATTGTAGATCGGCTGGCAATATTGCAGGACTTCAGCCGCGGGAATCGCCTCGTAAAGATGGTCGCCGCGTCTGATGATCTTGTCGCCATAGCGATAGTCCGAGCCTTGATAATCATAGGCATAACAGATTTTGATTTCCTCTACATCATTGAGCACGTCCAGCTTGGTAAGCGCTGCATCCTTAGTCGCCCAGCGCAGAGCGGACTTCAACAGCGGCAGATCCAGCCAGCCGACTCTTCTCGGCCGCCCGGTCGTCGCGCCGTATTCGTCGCCCGCGCGGCGCAAAGCCATACCCTGGCGAAATTCATCCTCATCATCGACAGAAACATCGGGATATTTTTCCAATTCCTTGGCGCGGTCAACTTTCCCTTCCGAGCTCCGTCCGCCGCACCAATCGTCCGATAGTTTTCCGCCTAACTCGGTCGGAAACGGCCCATCGCCGACTCTGGTCATATAGAAACCTTTTATGATTCCTAAAGCCAGGTCAAGGTATGAACGGTTCAAGCCGCAACCGGCCAGCAAACCGTCCAGCGAGCAATCGGAAGGCGTGACAAAAGGATATGATCCGTGCAGGATGCTCAAATTATGGCCTTGCGCGCCTTCGCAAAGGATCTTTTTCTTGCCCGCATTTTTTATGATGTAGGCATCCACATCCCTAATCAATCCGCCCAGCCTTTTGCCATACTCATCGACATACTTGCTGACGATAGCCTCGATGTTAAGGATATTTTGGGAATCATAATAAATTCCTTTGCTCAGCCGCTCGCTAAACAGCAACTCTTTCAGCATAACCGGATCATAGCCGCGCAAGACGCGCAGATTATAATCCAGATTGCGTTTCAACTTAATCGCAAAAACATCCTTATTGAGCAAATCATTGATGGTCAGCCCGCGCCGTCCGTAAAAATCAACATAGGTCGGGCCGATTCCCCTGCCCGTCGTGCCAATCTTTCCCTTACTGCCGCCGCCTTCATTCGCCAAATCCAATAAAATATGGACTGGCAAAGTCAGATTGGCATTTCCGGCGACAATCAGATTGTCATAACTGATCTTCTGCTTGTCGAGCAAGGATAATTCGCTGACGAAGATTTCCGGATCAATCGCCATTCCCCTGCCCATCGCATTAACTTTGCCATCCTTGTCAAAGTGGATTCCCGATGGGATGAGATGAAAAATAAACTTTTTCAATCCCAAGACAATAGTATGTCCGGCATTGGCGCCGCCGGTGCCGCGGACAATAATGTCCGCCCAGCCGGAAAATAAATCGACAATTTTACCTTTGCCCGTATCTCCCCATTGCAGGCAAGTGACAGCCATAGTTTTGACATTTTTAGTCAGCTTAGCAATCCTCTCGGTCAAAAATCCGTTCTTGTTCATAGGCAACCCTTTCTTCAGATATTATAGTTTGGCGCTTTCTTGATGGTTTGCAGACCGTGCGGATGAGATTCCTTTAGGCCGGCCGATGACATTTGATAAAAATCAGCTTTTTCCTGAAGCGTCGGAATATCCTTCGCTCCCAGATAGCCCATTCCCGACCTTAGTCCGCCGAGCAATTGATAAATAATCACTCCGACATCGCCTTTATAATCAACTGTGCTTTCTACTCCTTCGGGGACTAATTTATCTTTGGCGTTATCTGCCTGGCCATACCTTTCGCGGCAGGCCCGGTTCTCGATCATCGCGCCAAGCGATCCCTCGCCGCGATAATTCTTATAGGCCGCGCCCTCCGGCGATCGGATAATCTCGCCCGGACTTTCCGTAGTGCCGGCCAAAAGTTTGCCCAGCATCACATTAGCGGCTCCGGCAGCCAAAGCGATAGTGATATCGCCGGACAATTCAATTCCGCCATCAGCGCAAGAAGGAACATCCGCATCACGCAATGCTTTGGCGCAACTGTAAACAGCGGTAACTTGCGGCGTGCCAATGCCGGCAATCATCCGCGTCGTGCAAATCGATCCCGGCCCCTGGCCGATCCTGATGCCATCCGCTCCGGCTCTGACCAGATCGATTGCCGCGCCAGCTTCGGAAATATTTCCGGCGACCGCATCGATCTTCGGGTAAGTCTTCTTGCAATATTTCAAAGCTTTGATGATGCCTTCCGACCAGCCGTGCGCGCTGTCAATAACGACGACGTCGACTTTGGCTTGGTGCAAAAGGCTCAGACGGATTTCCAAATCGCTCATACCGGCATTTATTGCGGCCCCGACAAATAAACTGCCATCCGAGCCGACATTGTAATCAGCTTTATCATTCTGGATGATCCGCTTGACGTCGGCCAAGGTGTAAGTTCCCTTAAGCTCTCCTGTGCCGCTTAAAACCGGAAGTATCCTGATGCCTCTGTCCATCATAATCTTATAAGCTTCGGCAATTTTAATTCCTTCCGGAGCGGAAACCACTTCCGGCGAAATTATTTTTCCGATGCTTTGCTGATTGTTCTGGCAAAAATCAAAATACTTGCGGGTAGCCACGCCGATTAGTTTTCCCGATTCATCAATTACCGGAAAGCTCCAAAATTTGAGATTTTCTTTCTCTCTCATTTTTAAAACTTTTTCCACGGTATCGTCCGGACGGATGCAAACAGGTTCGGTAAGAAAAGCGCTTAAACAGCGTTTAACTTTCCTCACTTCCGCGGCCTGATCTTCCGGCGATAGATTCTTATGGATGATTCCCAGCCCGCCGAGCTTAGCCATGGCAATCGCCATCGCCGACTCGGTTACGTCGCGCATCGGCGAACTGACGATCGGGATGTTCAGCGTTACATTCCGCGAAAACCTCATCTTTAAGCTGACATCGCCGGGCAGAATCTCCGAATGACAAGTCCGCAGCCGAACATCGTTATAAGCGAGCGCTTCGCCCTTGAACGTCATCTTGCGGAAAAATTTGTCGCACTTCCGCTTGATTTTGGTCTTAATCCCGTCGTCGGAAAGTTCGACAAATTCCATCATCGATCTAAGCATCTCAATCATTCGATTGAACTTACCCGCTAATTTCTCAACCATCTGATCCTCCTTTGAAAGGTTATTGTTTAATTTCATTGTCAAAGAACACAAGCCCTTTAATATATGATAATATCCTGAAAAAGTCAAAAAACCGGCCTAAAAGTCCAGTTTTGTTATACATACCGCCATCGCTTGCTATAGTTCACCGATTGATTTCAAAAAGAAGCCTTTTTTCTTGCAAATAATCAAAGTTGTCAGGAGCGGGATTGGTATCTTTCCATACTTCTTAACAACTTCGCCGATTCTTGAGAGAAATTCTTTCCGCCGCCTCTCATCCGTCTTAATAATTTTTGGGAAAGTATTAAGCAGCTTGGGGTATGTTTCGGCATCATAATTGCAGAGGGTGACATACTTCCGCAAAAAATGAATGTAGAATAAATCACTGTCGTGAATTTCTTTTTCACGTCCATTCAATTTACTCAGCACCGAAGCATTTACATCTTTGCCGCTCGAAGGATAGACATCTGGAAGAACTTCCTTGTAAACCGCATTCACCTCTTGGGCAACAGGAGAATTTGATTGGAAAAAACTATTCCAAACAAGAACAAAGCTGCCGCCGTCATTCATGGACTCAAAAACCTTCTTATACTTCATGTATTCGCTAATCCAATGGAAAGAGGTTAAGGCCAAGACAACATCGAATTTTTCAACCGATTCAAAATTTTCAAACATTGCCTCCCTGATTTCGACATTACTGTACTGCGCTGTCTGCTGTTTGGCGATTGCTACCAGATTCGCTCCCGGTTCAATCCCGACAATTTTACAACCCATCTTGGCCAACTCAACTGTGGCGATTCCGCTGCCAGCGCCGATTTCCAACAAGGAAGATTGATTGGAAATATTACAGATTTTTTGGACATCCTCATACATCGGCATAGGATACCCAGGTCGAACGTCATTATAGTTATTAGCAAAAACATCAAATGACGCGTCAAACATTTTTTCGCCTTGGAAAATCATAGTTTTTCTCCTTATTGACTAAATCAAAAGAACTCTGTTTACACTGAGTTCTTTTGTATTTTGGCTAAGCTTGACGGTCTTTAGCACAAAACCTGTGTATGCTCCCCAACTGGCACTATTTCCGAAGTATGAAATGGGTATTTGAGAACGTAACTTGCCCAAAACTAATGCTTTCTCAGATAAATCAGTTATTGGAAATAAAGCATTAGCAGCCAATCGATTAATATTATTATTTAGAGAGTGGGTGACGCAAAGTTTTATTATCCGGCCATATTATAATACCGCCATCCTCACCTCCTACTAAATATACCGCCTTTATATTCTGATATGTATTAGGGATAGAAAGACTGACTCCACCGTTTAAATGATAATAATTTATATTGCTCCCAATTATTCTAATGTAAAGATTATCTTCTGAATATTGCGTTTTATATCCAGATTGCCATACGGCACTCGCCATAAAATCTCCGGAAATATTTATGGTCTTCGGCGACACATCAACCGTACGGATAGCAACAATACTTGGCGATACAGTAAAGTGGGTCATATTAAATATTACAAAACCCCCGACGCCGACAACGAGAAAAATTATAATAATCAAAATATACAACATAATTTTTTTCATAACTTATTGCCTGAAAATCATTTAGCGATATATAGAACTTCTTACCGGGACTCCCGTGCCATTTGCATAATAAACAAGATAATCGTAAGGAACCGATCCGCCTATTGGAGCACCTGGAAATTTAGCTTTAATATTATTGGATAAATTTTTGGGAGTATTCGGAATGCCGGCACTCAGGCTATATGAAAGGTCAACAACACTATTCCAAGCTCCAGCGGCAAAACTTGAACAATTTGTCGCTAAAGACCAGCGGTCATTATTTGTAATATAAGAATTAAGGGTGTTGAGCTGTGCCGCCGTAATTAAATATGAAGCCGAAACTCTACCGGCATAAGCACTATTGTAATAAACAAAATACGATTCAAGGTCGTACCAAAGTCCGGTGTGTTCAGACTTATTTCCCCACGTCCCAATAGACATGGTTTTCCCCGGTGCTATGCCTGAAAATCTTCCTATATTTATATTAGATTGGGACATATTCTTCACTGTAATAAAAGCATGAGTTCCAAAAGTCGAGCCATTGCCGCCAGAACTTCCGGTTCCGCCATTGGTAGGATCAGCAAAAATAGTAATCATTGCGACTGCAGGAACCACCGAAGCGGACATCATGCCAGAAGTTAACTTTGAAGTTGGAGCATTTACAATTAACACCTTGTCGGAAACACTTGTCTGATTCACGTTTGTAAGTTCGGGCGTATTTAAAGAACTTGCTGCCACCGCAGGAAGTGGAGAAGAGACAAGAAAAAAAACAGCAAGAATTGTCAAGATAACACTTCCAAGAGTTAAAAATCTTTTCATTTTTTTGTTATTTAGTTTATAAAAAAAATTTTTAAACTTCTAATCATATTATACCTAATCATGATTCTACTGTCAAAAAATTTTGTCCGTTTAAATTTAGAATGAAATCACTATGTTAATTATAGCTAATAATAACTCCATCGATAGATAAAAGAAAAAACGAGATTTTACTCTCGTCTTTTCTGTGCTCCCGCGAACATATACGAACGGGAATCGGTCTCTTAAAACTTTTTTAACATATCGTATTTAATATTAGCTAAATTTTTTAAAAATATTTTTACTCTGAGAAAGTTCGAATCCTGCCTCCAGTAAAATTAAAATTTATTCTTACGCCGAAATCCAATCCTGAAACTAAAAAAAATTAATGCTTCCTGTTGCCCGCCAAATCGTTTACCGTTTTAAATATGCCAAGCCCATTTAAAGCAATTTTTTCACTTATTATTAACGGTGGCAAAAATCTCACTACATTGTTATAATATCCTCCAATTTCAACCAACAAACCATTTTCATAACATAATTTTCTTATTTTTTTTGCCATTTCAGGAAAAGGTTCTTTGGTAGTTGCATTTTTTACGTATTCAACTCCAAACATCATGCCCCTCCCACGAACTTCTCCGATAAATTTAGATGATTTTTGAATAGCTCTTAATTTATTTAAAAATAATTTTTCCATTTTTGAAACATATGCTTCAATTTTCATCTTCTTGATAAATTTTAAGGCCGACAATCCCGCGGCCATGCCGAGCTGATTTCCCCTAAAGGTTCCGATGTGAGTTCCGGGCTCCCATTTATCCAATTCTTTCCTGAGCAAAATTAAAGACAAGGGTGTGCCTATACCACCAACACCCTTGGACATGGTTATGATATCAGGAATAGCCTTGGTGTGCTCAAAAGAAAAAAGTTTACCAGTTCTATAAAAACCAGCCTGAACTTCGTCAAATATTACAATTATCCCGTTCGCTCTAGCAATCTCGACAACTTTTTCCAACCAACCTTTTTTTGGTATATACGTACCACCCTCCCCCTGAATAGGCTCAATTATTATTGCTGCTGGCTTATCAATACCGGAATGAGGATTTTCTAAAGCATTTTTTAAATAACTAACACACTCAAAATTGCAACTTTTCGGATTTCTACTCATGGCACATCTATAGCAACTACTGTAAGGCATAAAATGCACCCCTGGAATAAGCGGATTAACTTTTTCTCTATGGGAAAGTTTGCTGGTAACGCTCATCGCCCCCATGGTCATGCCATGATAACTACCTTGAAACGAAATAATAGTGTGTCTGCCGGTATTTATTCTTGCTAATTTTATTGCTGCTTCTACCGCATCCGAGCCCGTAGGACCACCAAAACTTATTTTATATTTTCCCCTTAAATTCTCAGGCATTGACTCAATAAGCCCCCTCATAAAATCAATTTTTATCTTTGTAGGAAAATCTAATGCGTGCATGATAAAATTAGTTGATTCGCTTATTTCTTTTAAAATATCCTGATTGTTATAACCAAAATTTAAAACACCGCATCCAGAAAAAAAATCAACAAAAAAGTTACCATCAACATCTTTTATAATTGCGCCTTTAGCCGATTCATAGGCAATCGGTATCCCCCTTGGATAAGATCTGTTTCGGCTTTCTAATTTATCCTGAGCACTCAAAAGCTCCTTAGATTTTTTTCCAGGAATATTTTTAGTTATTATTTTTACACCATCAAATAAATGATACTCGTCAAACATACTATTTATATATAGCGATAATTTGCCTTATTATTAATTCATTTGACTTAATATATTTACCGGTAAAATCAAACCAAACAGCCATAAAATCTTCTTTTTCCAGCTTCCTCATCTTGCCCGTTTCTGGATCTTGAAGATAAATAAACTTACTATCTATTCCGCAAACAACCGAATAGTGACCATCCGCGACATCTGAATCACCATAATCCAACCTGCCACGAGTAAACCAGTTAACTATAACTGGGACATCTTTTTTCAACCACGATTCGATGTCCGCAAAACTACTATTATTTTTAATAACCGCTTTAAAACCAAGCTTTTCAGCCGCTGATTTAATCCCAAAATCATCTGTGCCTAAATCCTTCTTAGTTTTACACAATTTAGCAAGTTCTTTCTCTGACTTTTCTACACCGTAATAAGAAAGCAAAATCTTAAGCGAGGCCGGACCGCACATTCCTGCATTTAAAGTTTCTTGAAATGGTTCAACTTCAAGCATTGTTTTATTCATTTATTTATAGTTAATTTTTAATATTTAATAATTTATTCATTCTTGAATACATTTCCAGCGCCTCGCTGGAAGATTTTCCAATGATAATAAAACCAAGGGATGGTTGCCATTTGTTAATTATGGATATTATCAATCCGTTTTTGCTATTATTTATAGGAAATAAAATTTCTTTCAGTTTTTCTAGAATAACCTTTGCGGACAATATTTTTTCTCCATAGCAAAAATAATCTCTTGAAAGAATAAATGCTTTTTCTTCCCAATCAGAACCAAAAACGGAATTTGCCACATCAAAAATATGGGTTCCACCAGTCCTGCGCATATTAGTTTCGATAATATAGGGAACTCTATTTTCATTAGACAACACAAAATCAATATCAAAAAATCCTCTATAACCTAATTCCCAAAATTTCTGCCCCACAATAATTGAAGCTTTGTTTATTTTATCTTTTACTGATTTATTCAACGCATCCCTACCCAAGGCAACTCCTAAAAAATTTCCTTCTTCCGTAACAACCTGATCACACAAATATGTAATCTGCGGGCCTCTTTCTGACAAATACAGTTCAGAGGAAGGACACCCGATAGAAATCCCCCTGTCTGCAACTATACATTCTTCTATAATTATCAGCCCGTCATCCCAAATAGAATCCGCAACTAACTCCTTTTTCATCCTTATTATCGCTTTATTCCATGTTCCGCGATCGTCTTTCTTAAATATAAGCGTCCCCCATCCGCCTTCACCAAAATTAGCCTTAGCAACAAAAGAAATAGTTTTTTCATGAAACCATTGAGCGACAGCAATAGCCTCGATTTTATTCCTGCAAATAATACTTTTAGGCGCACAAACATTCTTGCTCTTTATCTTATCTATCTCCGCCCTTGATCCAATTTTTGAATCAAGAAATTGTATGATCCAATTAGAATTTTCACAGGGCATCTCCTCGACAATAAACTTAAGTTTTTTTTCTCTTAAAAACTCAACGAGCTTTATAAATTGTGGCGTAACCGCATAGGGGGAAATTCTAATGCCAGGATTATCCTTTACAACTTTAATAATATTGCTCAACAAAGACTTATCCTTAATTATAGCATCCGATAAACCAATATTAACCTTTCCAGGAAAAAAATTTATACAATTTTTAAAACCAAGTGCCTTAAGATTTTTTTCAAATAGCGCGGGAGATATGGGGAACGGCGTTACAACAACCTTATTATCACCCTCCCACAATAAAGTCCGGTCGCAAAGATTATGTTCTATCCGAATCCTTTTATTTCTTTCTTTTTGAGATTTCACCCTTCTTATAGCATCTTCAAACGCTTCCGCAATATTTGCAATTATAATTATTTTGTATTTCATTTTTTTAAAAAATTGGGGGCACTGTTATCAACGCACCCCCAATAAATAAACCAGATTATACTTAATTTATACCACGCCATAGCGTTGCATTGCAATAAGTATAATTTTCTCAACCAAATCCTCAAAAGAACACCCTTCAAAACTCGCCATTTTCGTTAAGGTATTGTTCAAGCCGTGAGAGTTAGGACCTATTCCTGGATTATAGTTTACCTCAAGAAGATAAATCTTATTTTCCTGATCAATTCTATAATCCATTCTCGCATAATCACGACAATCGGTAGCCTCAAAGCAAGTCTTGCTATATTCTGCTAGTCGTCCGACTATCTCTGATGGCAGATCGGCCTTAACCATCTGTTCCTTTTTTCCGCCCCACTTGTATTCATAAGATCGAATTTTTTCTCTTTCTGATTTTGCTCCTTCAAAGAGGAATTCGAGCGGATGGAAAACATGAAGATTGGAAGCATTGCCTATTACGCCGACAGAAATTTCTCTTCCTTGAATAAATTTTTCAGCCAAAATTGGTTGATTGTATTTATCCAGTGAGTGCAAAATTTTACGGCGCAATCCTGCCTCATCATCAACTACACAGTCACCATAAATACCTATACTAGCCTCCTCCCTAACTGGTTTTACAATTAAGGGAAAACCAAGGCTGTTAAGTTTTTCGTGTCCTGTTCTGAATAACACGTGGGGAGCCACGGGAATTCCATACGAAGCCAAAACGAGTTTAGTCTTTTCCTTATCTAAGGTAAAACTCATATTACTCAAAGAAGCTCCTGTAAACGGCATTCTTAACCCCTCAAGCATGGCCGGAATAACCGTTTCATTTGTATTCCCCCCACCAAAAGCTTCGGCCAGATTAAACACAATGTCACAGCTTTCCCTTCTTTTCTTCAGCTCTTCCCATATGTTCAGATCTGTTTTAAGCGCCTCGACATAATAACCCTTCTTCACAAGCAACTCGACAACCAAGGGGACAATGATCGTGATTTCTTGCTCGCAAATCAGGTCACTTTGGACGCCTTTCTCCAGCCTCTCCGCCAAATTGTACAACACTAATACTTTTTTCATCTTAACTCTCCTTTTTGGTTGAAATAATTGTTAATGAACTAACTAACTTTTGTTGAACTTTAAATTACATCATGTCCTTCCCGACCTGTTTGCCTATAGCTTGATCGTAATAATATTTTCCAATCGCTATATCAAATATTCCCATTCCCATCGGATTAAACATTACCGCTTGGCCAGATTCTATCACCCCCAAAGAATTATTACAAACTACATCTCCAATATCCTTTACGTCAGACTTCTTTAAACCATTTTCCTTACTCATCATTTCTATATCAGTATTTTCTCTGCAAACTTCATCCCAATTATCAACAATTATTGCATTTTTAAAATGCTCAAATACGTCAATTTTATAATCCCGCAAAGAAACATTTAAATGCAGTGATCCCTTTTTTGGTTTTTTATCGATATATCTATCTTTCGAAACTGTACAGGTTATTAAAACATCGGAGTCTGAATAAGCATCCTCCCAGCTATCCACTACTGTAACCTTATCTTCATGCTCACAATTTATGGCCTTTTTATCAATTCCATTTATGTCATACAAGAAAACTTTCTTTATCTCACTACCAAACAAGCTCATAAACATTTTTAGATGATACTGACCTATCGGACCAAAACCAATTATTCCCAAATTAAAATTTTGTAAATCTCTTTTTTTATTATAATATTTCATCATTAATCCACTAACAGAAGCTGTTCTGATTATACTTAAAAGAGCGGTATTTATTACAGCTATCGGCTCCCCCGTGCCTGCATTGTTTAATACAACCACGCTGTTCGCCCTAGCAATTCCCTTCTTAATATTATCAGGAAAGCTTGCAATCCATTTTATGCCAGCCACATTAAAACTACCACCAACGTAAGCAGGCATAGCAATTATTCTGTTTTTTAAATCGCCGTACCTCAAATACGGCTTAATCGGCTGAGAATAATTATTATTGCGGAGGCAAACCACCGCGCCCTCAATAACATTGATTGTATCGCTCCAATTAGTGCCGATGGATTTTAAATTTTCCTCATTTAAATAAAGCATAGCAAATTATAGCTTTTTCAATTTAAAATTATTTTGGCAAAAATTATCACACCAATCTTCATTATATACTGTATTTATATACCTATCGCCCCTATCAGCAAAAACAACCACAACGTTTGGTTTTTTCTTAAATTTTTTACCTGAAAAATATTTTTTAACGGCAGAAAAAACGGAACCAGACGAACCACCAATAAATAAATTATGTTCTCTTAGCAGTTCATGGCACATTTCTATCGTCGAAGCTTCATCTATTGTAATAACCTCGTTTATATGAGCGTCTTTTAGAATATCGGGAACCATGCTCGAGCCGATACCGGGTATATATCTTTTTTGTGGCCGGCCTCCAAATATTACCGAACCGACCATGTCTACGGCAATAATTTTTGCCATAGGAAACTTCTCTGCAATTTTTTGCGAAACGCCCGTAATGGTGCCTCCGGAACTTACCCCCAGAAAAGCATAGTCAACTTCGTCTAATTCGTTGCAGATTTCTTTTCCCAGCGTTTCCCTGTATGCTTCGGAATTATATGGATTTCGATACTGGTTAACCCAATAAGAGTTTGGTATTTTTTTCAATAATTCTTTTACTTTTTTTATTCTATTTAACAAATAACCGCCATTTTCATCTGGTTCTGTCACCTTAACCATCTTCGCGCCTAAAGTTTTTATGAGATACTCATTAGCCGTACAAATCTGAGGATCAACAACACAATAAAATTTTAACCCAAATTCCTTGCAATAAGCAGACAAGGAAACTCCAAAATTACCGGAAGAAGACTCTATTATGGATGTGTCTTTATTAATCTTATTTAATTTTAAAGCCTTTTTTAAAATATGAAATGCCGCCCTATCTTTTACGCTGCCAGTTGGGTTGTAAAACTCGAGCTTTGCATACAAGTTAATCTGCCCCAAATCCCTGGGTTCTATTTTAACCATTGGTGTCTTCCCCAGTTTTTCTAAAATATTTCTATACAGCATACTATCAAAAAATGATTACTCCATGCCCCCTGTATTGCGATAA
>JAQUPS010000008.1 GCA_028716485.1 Patescibacteria group bacterium | reverse complement strand
AGAATGCTAAATAATAAATTGCCTAATTACTTGGAATACTATAATGCCGAAAGATTGCATATGGGCATTGAATTCAAAACGCCAAATTATTTAATAAATCGTTTCCAAGCTATTGGATAGAAAACGGGGTAAAAATTAAACCCAACAAAAAAACAGCCAAAATACTGTTTTTTTATCAATCAATTCAGATGAACCGCTGAAAGCGGTCGTGGGAGGCGCCGCAGATGGGACAGACTTCGGGAGCTTCGGCACGGGCGCAGATATAACCGCAGACCGAACAGCGCATTACCGGATAAGGCAGATTGTTGATGTCTTTGGGCTGATTTTTTTCTTCCATATATTTTTGTTTATTTATAAGCCTTGTTTCTTTGTTGGGTCGGCGTTCCGGAACGGGCTTGGTGGGAATTTTTTCGGTAAAAACTTTTTTGGTCACATACAGCCCGCAATAGCAGACGCCGTATTCAAGCAAATCCGGATCACGGTAATCACAAGGACAGATGACGTCCAGATCGCCTTCGCGGCTGCCGGTTGAAAGGCGGCAGGGACAAAGCTGATGGCCATAGCGCTTTTTGTTTTTCAACAGCGCCTCGCACAAACTTTTAGCGATCTTTTCGTTGTGGTTCAGAAAATAACCCCGCCCTTGCCCTTGGCTGGCCAGCTTGTTGAATAAATCTTCCGTTTCATTTGGCGGTATCTCGATTTTCTCCATATTTTTACACACCCCGTCAGCCCGAAACGGGCTGCCACCCCTCTTTTTAGAGGGGATTTTAAGCGGCTAATTTTCTTAATTCCTCTTCGTTATACCCGACAATCACTCTTTTGCCGTCATCAATAACGATAGTTGGAAAAGATTGGTCGGGATTATATTTGGAAACCGCTTCGTAAGCGGCGTCCTGGTCGGCGCCGTCGAGCAAATCAACCGTCAGATGCTGATAATTGATTCCTAATTCATCCAAAAGCTCTTTGGCTTTTTCGCACCACATGCAGGTACTTAAGCCGTAAAGCATAATCTTGTTCTTCACCGCTTTTCCCGGCACGTCTTCGATGTGTTCCTGGTAAGACATAAGTTGGTTGATTAGGTAATTAGTTAATTAGGTGATTGGGTAATCGATTTATCAACTAATTACCTAAGCGCCTAAGTACCTAATCAACTAATTGACTAATAGTAATTTTACCGCTTCCATTATGGCTGTCAACCGCGGAGAGTAAAACTTATTCGGTATTTGACCTGGCTAATTTTTTGTTATAAGATTAGCCGAAGATATTACCGCAATTAATCGGCGATATTTCATAAACCTTGATCTTTAACAAAAACATAAATCTGAGAAAGGTGGAAATTATGGCTGAACAAAGATGGAAAAAGGCCGTGGTTTGGAGTTGCGCAAAAGACCGGAACGATTCGGTAATTTATCAACTGTGTTTAAAAATTGATGATGATCAGGAATTGAAAATAGCACCCGGGCAATTTGTCGCCTTGCACCCTTTGAACGGTGCGGTAATGAAACGGCCGTTTTCGGTCGCCAAGATCATTGGCCAAATAATTTATCTTTTCATCAAAGCCGTGGGCAAAGATTCTTCCAATTCGAGAATGTATGCTCGGCTTGAACCGGGAACGGAAATAGGGCTTTCCGGCCCGCATGGCAAAGGTTTTGAGCTCTTGCCCGGGATTGAAAATTATATTCTGGCCGGCGGCGGCATGGGCGGCGCGGGATTATTTCTTTTGGCGGAAAAAATAATTCAGGCGGAAAAAAAGATTGAATTCATCGAGGGATTTAAAACCGCCCGGGAAATATTCGGCCATGACATTTTGATGGAAGCCAGATTAGGGCCGGATGCTAAATTGTGGCCTGATAGAAATTTTCAAACCGCCATAGAAGATCATCCGACCGAGCCGGCACTGGCCACCGATCTGCTGGAAAAGTCGCTGGCGAAAAATATCCCGTCAACCGCGGTAATCGCCTGCGGACCCCGGCTAATGCTCAAAAAGGTTTTTGAGCTCTGCTCGGCGCGCCAGATCCCCTGTTATGTTTCGGTGGAAGAATTGATGGCCTGCGCCAACGGCTCCTGTATGGGTTGCGCGATTGAAATGAAGGACGGAACTTTCCCGCTGGTCTGCAAAGACGGCCCGATTTTCGACGCCTATCTCATCAATTGGGAAAAATTCATTCCCCGTCCGGCCGTGATAATCAAACAGAAAGGAGGACAGCCGCGAAATCCGCTCAAAATTATTCTGCAAAAAAAAGACCGGCGCAACCTGATACTTGACTATCCCTGGGCGGCCGCGCCCGGCTGCCTTGGTTTGGATGAGGCGAAAAACAATCCTGATTTAAAAGTCGGCTTCTATCACCTGAAAGGAGTATCGCTTGAGCCTTGGCCGGGAAATCCCGCGCCGAGAATCTGCGAAGCCGGCTCCGGATTGATGCTTAATTCCATCGGCTTGCCCAACAACGGCGTCGATCACTTTATCGAGGAAGATCTTTTAGAGTGGGGACGGCTGAATAAGCCGGTAATCGTCCAGCTGGCCGGCAAAAAGGCTAAAGAATATTCGCTGGCGGCGGAAAAATTCGTTAATCTTCCCGTGACTGCCATTGACTTGAATCTTTCCTGCCCCAATCTTGAGCGCGGCGGATTAAGTTTTGGAACTGATCCGAAAATTGTTTATGAAATCGTCAGTTCCGTGCGTTCCATCCTTCCTTTCGTCCACTTGACGGTTAAGTTGACGCCGAATGTCACCGACGTCGCCGCTATCGCGTTTGCCGCGGCCAAAGGCGGCGCCGATTCCTTATCCTTGATCAATACTCTAATAGGGATGCGGATCGACATCAATACCAGGCGGATGAAGTTAGCCAGGGGAAACGGCGGACTTTCCGGCCGGGGAATAATTTCGGTCGGCATCGCGGCGGTAAACCGGGTGTATAAGGCTGATCTGGGCGTGCCGATTATCGGCGTGGGCGGAATCAGCAGCGGCGAAGAAGCTCTGGAATATTTTCTGGCCGGAGCCAATATTGTCGAAGTCGGAACGGCATTCTTCGCTAACCGGAATATTTTCGACGAAATCGACGCCGCCATTGATGAATATCTGGGGAAGAACAATATCGCCTATCTTCAGGATTTGGTCGGCGCGGCGGAATTGCCGTAATAATTTATCGCCAAAAGAATAAAGCCTCATCTTAATCAAATTAAGACGAGGCTTTTAAAATCCGGAAATATTACTTATAGCGCAAAGCGTCCAGCGGATTGAGTTTGGAAGCGCGATAGGACGGGAAAATTCCGGTCAAGAGGCCGACGATGGTGGAGAAAAAAATGATGAAGAAAATAAAGATGCTGGGGGTATAAAATAACGCCAGGGCTTTGCCGCCCAAATTCCTGGCCAGAATATTAAAGCCGAAATTAACGACAACGCCGGCAAAATAACCGACGGCGACGCCGCCGAATCCGCCCAGGAATCCCATAATGCCCGATTCCATGAAAAATATCGCCCGGATATCTTTGCCGGTGATGCCCAGCGAGCGCATAATGCCGATCTCGTTGGTTTTTTCCAAAAGCGAAATCGTCATCGTATTGAACATGCCGATGGCGGAAACGAGCAGAGCGATGAAGCCGAAAGAGAACAAAATTATCTGGATGACTTGGAAGATCTTATTGGCCTGGTCGATCGTGTCGGACAAGGAGGAAACCAAAAAACCTTGGGCGATGATCTGCGTCCGAACCGATTCCATCACGCTATTATTCACTATCTTGGCTTTCAATTGGTCGAATTTGCTGATGTTAACGTCGGCGATGGATTTGAGCGGCACATAAACATAAACACTGTTCTCGTCTTCGGTTATGCCGACAATCGTGTAATTATCGTCGCGTTTGACTATTTTCACTTCCTCAAAACCTTCGCTATTTATCGAAGTAGTATATAGAGTAAGCTGGATCTGTTTGCCAATGGCGTCCGCCTGCGACAAGTCGAATAATTTAAGAGCCGCCGTCGAAATAACCGCATCTAAGGAATCGTCGGAAGAAATAATTTTTCCATAACTGGCATTCACGCCATTCAAGCGGAAAAAAGATTGATCAGCGGCCATCACCGCGCCGTTGGCCGTCTTGTCGCCCAAATTTATCTGCGAAGAAATATTGGCCAGGCGGCTGGTTTCGACGACGCCGTCGATCTTGGCAATCTTATCGACATTATCCTGCGTTAATTCCACCAAGCTGGAAACTCCCGGGCTCACATCCAAACTAAGCAAGGAATCGGCCGTGGTAATCCTTTCCAAAATAACTTTCTGCAAGCCATAGCCCAGAGAAACCAAAAACAAAACAGTGCCGATGCCGACGCTCACGCCCAAGATTGTCAAAAATGTCCGCATCGGGCGGTTTTTGAACATTCTCGTGGACAGCGTTAAGGCGTCGGAAAATTTCATATTTGATTTGATTGATTTTATCTTAATTTGCCCAAAATCAACAATTCGAGGCGCTGAGCCAGCTTGCGCGCCAGGCGGGTTTCCAAATTCACTCCGCCTTCCTTTAAAGATTTATCCAAATTGGCGGAAAATTGCTTGCCGTCGATTTTATTTTCCAATCTTTGCTTGATGAAAGAATTCACCCGCTCCAATTGCAGCCGGTCATGGATTTTAACATCAAAAGCCTCGAAAAGATATTCCCGGATATCCTTCACTTCCTTATCGTTATCCTGGACGATCCCCGCGCCCAGCTGTTTTTCCTGCTCTTCCATGTCCCTGATCTCGGCGACTATCTGGTATATTTTTTCGGATAATTTTTCCGCGGTGCGCTTATCCAGCCCCAAGCCGAAATCGCCCACTCCCCGGTCAAGGAAACTTTTGAAATCTTCCTGCGATAAGATTTTTTTCAGCAAATCTTCCACTTCTTTTTCCAGCGCCTCGATATCATGATTGCCCAAGCTGGTTAAAACTTCGGAAACGATCTGCTTGGCCTTGAACGGGATCAGCAGGCTGCCGAATTGGCCGGCAATATTGGAATAGGTCCGGGCCAGCAATTCCAAGCTCTTGTTGATCTGGCTGCCGCCGGTTCCCGCGCCGCCCGAAACCGTCTCCAGATCCTTGGCCAGCACATTGGCCTCGGTAACCTCTTTCTTAACCGGTTCGCCGGGCTGGCGATTGACTTTCACATCGATTATTTTTCCGTCCTTCATGTAAAAAACCCGGTGGGCGTAATCAAGGCTGCCCGGGCTGTGGGTGACTAGAATGACGGTCTTGCCTTTTTTCTCATTCAGCTCCAATAAAAGATTCATCACGTCGGTGGCTGATTTGGAATCAAGATTGCCGGTCGGCTCGTCGGCCAAAATCAAATTCGGATCATTGATCAGCGATCGGCAGATCGCGATGCGCTGCTGCTGGCCGCCGGAAAGCTCATTGGGGTATTTTTTTATCTGTTCCTTAACGCCAAAAAAAGACAAAAGATCGACCGCTTTCTTTTCCCGCTCTTTATTTTTGACGTTTAGGGGAAATTGCGGCAAGACGATATTATTGAAAACGCTTAAAGAGCTGATCAGATAATAAGCCTGAAAAATCATGCCGATGGTGTGCTGGCGGTGGTTGTCCAATTCCTTTTCATTGAACTTGGCCAGATTTTTCCCGTCGATAAAAATGTCGCCCTGGATATTCCGCTCCAAGCCGGCCACCGCGTAAAGCAAAGTTGATTTTCCGCAGCCTGAAGGGCCGAAAAAAATCACAAACTCGCCCGGAAAAATTTCCAGATTGGCATCGGTGAGGGCGTTCACCTGATTGGGCCGGCCCATCATATAAGTGACACTCAATTTTTCCGCTTTGACGATCGGTTTATTAGCCATAATTTATCTGCTGATCTTATTGGTCCAGCCGAAAATATCCTCGAAGTTCTTGATAATGACCTGGAAGACCGACTCCTGCTGTTTGGGCGCCAAAATAGTATAAATTTTGGAGATGGCCAGATTATTATTGGAGTCGGCGCTTTGCAATTTGAATTGATAAATCTGCCCGGCTTCAAATTTGGTTAGGACTACGATGTGTTTTTTGGAATAGTTGGGATCAAGCTGAGTTTTCTCCCAGGCATTTTCGTCAACCGTTCCCACGCCCTGCTGATAGAAAACTTGGGAAGTGGCCGGCTCATCGGTCAGCCAGGAAATAATCGTCTGCACATTGGATTCTTTGCCGGCGGACAAGGCGGATTCTGTTTGGACTTGATAGATTACCGGGGGGAAATTATCCGCGCCCGTGGAAAAAGATGTTATTTTTTGGCTGATTATTTTTCCTTTAACATCTTTGCCGGACAAATCAATTTCGTAAATAATCCCTGATTCGAAATTGTCGATGGTCACTTCATGAAGAGTGGTATAGTTCTTGTTGTTTACCGTCGCGGCCGATTGAACATCCAGCACGCCATTCCGATAAGGGGTGTATCTGACGGACGAATCCGTATCATTATTGGTCAGCCAGTGGAAGATCGCCGTCTGGGCATTCACTTTCTCGATGGTATAATTGCTGATTTACAATTCTTTGGGCTTGGTGATAAAAGTGAAATCGCCCGATTTGCTCAAGGCTCCGATGCCGGTCATTGACCTTACTTGGTAATGATAAACCGTTTCCGGCTGGAGATCGGAAATTGTTACCGTGTGAGTGGTGACCGCTTCGGTGGAATTACCGACAACCTGAGAATAGACATTGGCGCCGCCGCTTTGCGTAAACTTGGCCGCGTCAGCGATGGCGACCAGAGAATTGGAATTTTTATCCGTGCGCCAGACAACCGTCGCGGTATCGGAAGTAGTGATCACCTTGGGTTCGCCGGAAAGCAAAGGCGCGGGCGTGGAATCGGACAGCTGCCTGATCAAATCGTATTGTTTATTAAGCGACGATTCCAAGACAGCGACGGAAACCTGATTGGCCATGGCCGAGAGATAACTGGCCGCCTTGTCCATGGCGGAAATGAAGGAAGTGTCCTTGGAAATACTCTCAAAAGTACTGGTCGCGACACTGGGCAAACCCAGAGCATCGTTGGTCCGGAAAATAAGATCGCCGGATTGGCTGAGATTGCCATTGCCGTCAATCGAAGAAACCCGATAAGCATAAGTCGTCGCGGGAGTCAGATTATATAAAATTATCCCGTGATCTTTGGTCAAATCCGTGCTGAGCTGTCCGTCGCGATATTCCGCCGTTGTCCCGTATTGAACCAAGCTGTTCGCCAGCTTATCCGTCTGCCAAATCACTTTGACGCTTGTCCCGTTAATACTGGCTACGCTCAATCCGCTGATAACCGGCTTGGTCCGGTCGATCGCGATAATCCCTCCGCCGCCGCTGCAGACCGCGCAGGTCTGACAGACCGGGCAGGTGACGCTGGCGGCGCCGGCAGTTTCGCCGGTTTGCTCCGCCTGCTGTTCCCTAAGCAGCACATCCGATTCCTGCGACAGCTTCTGCAAAGTGGTAAATGATAATTCCGTGGTGGAGGAAGCTTCATTGCCGCTGGCATCGATGGAAATAACCTTATAATAGTAAGTGGTGGAAGAGGCAAGGCTGGAGAGAATTATTTTGTGATCAGTGGCCAAATTAGTGTCGGCGCTGTCCAGAGTATAATTGCCTGTCTGCGTGCCATAGACAACTCTGGAATCGGATAGCTCGTTGGTGATCCAATTAATTACCGCGTGGGTATCGGTGATTACCGTGGAAGTAGCGCCGTTGATGACCGGAGCGACATTATCCGACGGCGTACTGAAAGTATAATAATTACCGGCATTATTATCGGTGGCTACGCCGGATTCAACATAATAATAATAAGTGGTGCCTCTGGTGAGCTGCGTCAACGACACTTCATGGCTTTCCACCGCCGCGCTGTCTCCGGCATTTTCAAAAGTGGTATAAGACGTGGAAGTAGTGTAATAAACAGTGGAGTTGGCCGCGGTATCAGTATTCCAAACAATGGTAGCGCCAGTGTTAGTCAGACTATTGGCGGTGACGTTGCTGATTACCGGTCCGGAGACGGTTGTGAATTGATAGCCGTTGTTCTCGTTGTTGTCCGTTCCGGAAATGCCCAGAATATTCTGCGATTCCACGGTAAAATGATAAGTTTGCCCGGCCTCTAAATCGGTCAAAACCACATGATGGCGGCCGATATGGGTCGCGTCTTGCAGCATCGACAATGAGCCGGCAGTGCTAAGATAATTCAAATCAAGGGAATAATGGACTGAGGAATTAGCCAGCTCGTTGGTATCCCATTCAATTGTCGCCGACTGCGTAGTAGTGGCTATCACTTGCACATTGGAGATGATGGGCGGGTTGGGGTTGGTGCCGCCCGTGCCGTCGGCCACATCGCTGACCACCGAAGTATAAAAAGATTTGTTGCCGCCAGTGTCTTCGGTATAGACGCGATAATAATAGTGGTTGTCCTTTGTCAAATTCTGATCAAAATAAAAATTAACACTGTTGTCGCTGATCGGGGTAAACGTCGCGTAGGTGGTGCCATCAGTGGAATGTTCAACGTGGTAATACTTGAAGGCCGCCGAACTCCAGGCCTTCCAAACAACAAACTCCTGATAAGCGTTGGCGGCAACATCGGAAACGTCCCTGATAATAATGGCGTTGGGGGCTTCCGGGGCGATGGCGCTGGCAGTGGAAATATTTTGGTAAGCGTCTTTGAACGCGACATAAACGCGCTTGGGGTCGGCGGTCAAAACAATGCTGCTGGTCGAATTGTAATCCGCGCTAAAAGTACAGCCGGCATAAGCGCCGTCAAGGGTCACGCACATTTTCAAACCAGGCGTCTCGTCACTCGCGCTAAGAGTCAGGTGGGCGACAGCGCCGTTAACCGCCGCTCCGTGAGCGTCGATGATTACCGGGTAAGTTCCCATTGCCGGATTAGAAACATCGAGCGGAAAAGCGGCGGTAGTTACCACGGCCGTATTGTTTCCGCCCTCCCTATCATTTAACGTTATCTCAATTTTGGCATTTGTCGTGTAAACGCCGGAAATCTGGCTCTTGGCGTCCCAGAGAATCTGATAAGAAGTCGAGGCTGTGGCAATAGTGGAAGTGGCAAAACCCTGATTGGCGCCGGCCGGAGTTGAAAAATATTGGTTGGGAATGCTGGTCCAAGAAACGCCGTTATCGGCGGAATAGCGCAAGGTCGCGACCACGCAATTGGGACAGCCCACGCCCGAAGCGGCCGTATCCGGATCATAGGCGGTATATTTAATCAGCACCTTGCCGTCGGAAGTTTGTTGAATGGCGGTGGTGGTGGAGGCAAACGCCGGCGGAGAATTGACCACATAGGTGACAGTAACGTCGTCAAAAGTCGGAGCGCTCATACCGTTGGATAAAATAGTGGCGCGATATTGGAAGTAGCGGTCATTACTGCCATGCATCAAGGGATGATTTGCATCGGTAATCTGCGCGCCGTTCTTGGTGCGGTCGAAATAGTTAGTTCCCGCGCAAGTGTCGCCCGTATCGGCATAACCGCACCAGGGGGCGGATAACAGAGTGGAAGAAGCGGCCGATGACCTGATTTGAAATTCAACATCCACATTTGTCGAAGTGCCAAAAGCGGTCCAAGAAATTTTGGGAATTAAATTAGCTCCGGAACTGGAATCATAAATTGAGGAAACAAGAGTGGAAGTAGCCGGGTAGGCGTTCCGAGTGATTGTGACGCTATCAACGGTTGGCACCTGGCTGATGTCAGTGGAAGTGAGAATGGCGCGATACTGAAAATACCGATTACTCGCAATACTGCTCCCCACAGAATCACCGCTGTTGGCGACCGTTGTCCAGGCAGTCCAATTGACATCCGGCGAAGCAGCCGAACCGCTCCGCACTTGCATAGCTACTGCCGTAACCCCGGGAGAAGTGGTGGCCACCCAGCTGAAAACAATACTGACCGAACCGCCGCTAAAATCCTTGACCGCGGAAGTGGATGTGGCGGTATTGACCACGTCGGCCTTGGCCGTCCCGGCCAGTCCGGCAAAAACAAAAAACCCTATCGCTAAAAAGCAAATCGGATAAAATATTTTGTTGGAAAATAGTCTTTTCATTTCTATAGTATATTTTATTCTTGTTTGGGCGCTTTTATTATAACCTATTCGTCTGAAAAAATGATTAAATTACTAAACCTGCCGGTCCATTGGCAGACGGCTTAATTTTTTAAGCACCGCACATTACCGCCGGTATTAAAACCATTATCACCGATATCAAAAATTGTACTTGCCGTCATCAACAATCGATAATAAGCATTCGTTGAATTTTTAGCTGTTGATGACCATATAACATCGAGGCCGGAACTAAACCCTCCGGTGGAGGCGCGATAGCCGAATTTAAGACCAGTAAAGCCGGAGGTATTGGTTCCATCCCAAGTAGGGGAAGCTGCTTTCGCCTTAGTTCCAGCTTCAGTACCAGAGCCGCCTTGGCCATTTACAGACAAATAACTATTTAAAGTGGCTAACTGCGTAGTGTTCGGGACGCTCCAGCCAAACGGACAGAGTTTTCCTGTATCGACCGCCCGAAAATTATATAAGGCTCCGTTAGCTCCATAAGTAGCATAATCATTGCTATACCAACAATAAGCGCCGGCCGTAGTACTCTGCCAATCGGTATTTACTGTTAAATTTGAAATATCCGCATTGTCATTATATTTGGTTGTTCTTAAATTTTCTTTAAACCAGCATTGGGTGCCGATTTGAACAGTCGGATAATTATAAGCGTAATAAGTTACAGCGTCGGTGCCGCAGGCGAAGCAAACCCCGCCGGTGCAGGAATTATTAGCGCATTGGGAACTTTTAGTACATGTCGCGCCTGTCGGTTTCAGCATAACGATTGAACCGCTGGTAGTCGCGTACGCGTTAACGGAAGTATTGGCGGAGAAATCAGCCTGGCTCGTGTATATCGTGGTGGTAGCGATAGTGTTTATGCTCACCGACGAGGAAGCCTCGATGCCGGAACTTTTAGAATAATATTTTGTCCAAGTAGTTTTGTCGGTGGGGTGAACGGCTATGGCGATAGTGGAAACTCCCTCGCTCCAATCGGACTGAATCCAGCCGAAAGTCATCGCGTTGATCGGCGAGCTTAAAAAAACGGACAGGGTAAAAACGGCGGCAATCAGCGCCAGAGAACTTAAAGCCGTGAAGCGCATCGCCCGCTGTTTTTGAGTTTTCAGCGCCAGAGCGAGCTGCTGCAAAGACTTCCTTTTTATCAAACGCTTTTCTTTCTGCTCCGCTGATAATAATTTCTCGTCAATCTCCGCTCCGGCCGGATCATTCCAATTAATCAGCAATTTATGATTGTCCTCCATGTTCCGGAACAGCAGGGCCAGATAATGGAGTAGCTTCAAATAATTTATCTCTAAAACATAGCCAAGCAATAAGGCCTGATGGCGCAGCAGCTCCCAATAATTTATCTTCAACTCATATTTTATCAGATGAATGTCTTTCTTTAAATACGCTTTGGCCTTGATTCTTTTATATTCTCCGGCAACCAAATCGCTCAAAAGCGGAATAGAAATCTTTTTGTAATGGGTGATGTAGATCAGCAAGTTAATCAGCAAGACCGCGAAGACAAGCAGACTCTGATAATGCAAAAACATCCACAGCGGCACGGCGACAACGATAAAAGATGCAGCTATTAAAAAATCCAGCAATAAATTATCGCTACGGAAAAAATTTCTTAGATTTTCCCTGATTTTCATTAATAATTCTTTCATCTTAACGCGCTTTAATTATAGCACTTTTAAGAACAATTCGACAGGTGATTTCTTAGACTTATTATTCCAACTTTAAAAGAATTGAGTCATTTAAGGCAACGAACCGATTCGCCATAAACCGTATATGGTTCGAAATAACCACTAACGCCGCCTTGAATTTGAAAATGAGAACCATCGGATATCTTGATGTTTGTGTATCCGCCAAAATAATTAAATCCGGTACTATCGCGGAAGCCGCTTTTAAGAGCCGCAAAACCAGTGGAATTGTTTCCACCCCAAACAGGAGGAGCGGCCGATAATTCAGCGCCAACCGCTGAAGTCCCGCCTAAATAATCATACAAGGCGGTAAATTCTGAATGGCTTGGGACATGCCAGCCGGATGGACAAAGTTTCCCCGTATTGACCGCGTAAAAATTATATAATCCTCCGTAAATTTTTCCATAGGTATTATAGTCATTGTTATACCAACAATAAGCGCCGGTTGTGTCGCTTGCCCAAGCAGTCTGATCCGTTATGTTTGGGATATCCGAATTGTCATTATATTTAGTCGTTGCTAAATTTTCTTTCAGCCAGCATTGATCGCCGATGGCGACGGTGCGGTAATAGCCGCCAGTGGTGGTGGAAATGCCGTTGGCGTCATATTTCCCGCCATAATAGGCGACAGTATCAACGCCGCAAACAAAGCATGTCCCATTGAGACAGGAATTGTTAGAACATTGATCGTTGTGCGCGCACGTTGCATTTGTCGGTTTGAGCATATATATCGAACCGCTGGCAACATACGCGTTCGCGGAAGTATTCGACGAGAAATCAGTATTACTCGTGTACATTGTGATAGTCGTAGTAGCATTTATACTCACCGATGAGGAAGCCTCAACGGTGGAATCTTTGGAATAATATTTATTCCAACCGGTTTTGTTATCAGGATGGGCGGCCATAGCGATAGTGGAAATTCCTCCGCTCCAATCAGCTTGCAGCCAGCCGAAAGTGGAGGCATTGGTTTGCGGCGCGAAGATGATGGACAAAACAAAAGCGGCGACAATGAGCGTTAAAGATCCGGCGGCGGAAAAATGCAAAGCTTGCCGCTTTTGCGCTTTAAACAAGGAAGGATATTCCTGGAAGAACTTTTCTTTTTCCTGCTGTTTTATTCCCAGCTCAACCAATAATTCGCGGTTATCTTCCGCGGTGATGAACAACAGCGCTGAATGGCGCAATAATCGCAAATAATTTTTGTCTAAAAAATACCTGAGCCGATGGTTGCCTTCATCCAAAAAAGTTTTGATTTTAATTTTTTCATATTCTTTGGCGACGACGGAGCTTAAAATCGGAACAGAAATATTTTTATAGTGAACGATTAAAATGAGCAGGTTGGCGAGCAAAACAGCAAAAATCAGCAGGCTCCAAAAATGCAAAAACATCCACAGCGGAACAGCCACGACAAAAAACGACACTACAGCTAAAAATTCCAGCAGCGAGTTATCGTTTTGGGAAAAAATCTTTAAATATTTTCGGAAATCCATAAAGAATTTCTTCGTCTTAATTTGCTATTATTATAGCATATTGGCAGGCAATTTTACACGCGGTCAAGAGGATGATTTCGCGGGGTAAAATATAATCTTTTTATTGCAAAAAACAAAAAACAGTCATATTAAATAAGACTGTTTTTTGTTTAATATTAGCCTTTGGGTGAGATACGGGAATTGAACCCGTAATACGAGTACCACAAACTCGTGTGATAACCTTTTCACCAATCTCACCATAATTATTTTACTTTTTCATTATGATTATGAACCAAATAATGGCAATTCCGGCACAACCAAGCTAAATTTTCTAATTTTGGATTTCTTCTGTTGTGATCTAAATGATGAACTATCAATAATCTCTTATCTTTGATTCCACACATCTTGCACTCCTGCACCGTTTTACTTTTCAAAATTGTATTGCGATAAGTATATTCGCCGCCCCGCCAATAATAATGCTTTTCTCCTGAATAAAATTCATTCCTCCATTTTGTCTGGCATGATTTGCCGCAAAAAAATTTTCCGCTTTTAGATTTATTAAAATCCTTGGGAACTCTCCATGTTTGATTACCGCATCTTTCGCAAATTACATATCTGCCTTTTTTCTGCCCTTCGTTGCGGCATTTAATCGAACAATACTTGCCATAGCCCAATTCCTGATGGCTTGGCTTAACGTAAAACTCTTTATCGCATATTTTACATTTAACATTAGGCATGCCTAAATTATATCATTCTCGCGATAAAATGTAAAGTTATCGTGCTGTGGATCAATCCTTCGGTAAGCCCTACTTGTAAAAAATGCTTGGTGCGCCCGGGGGGAATCGAACCCTCGTCACAACCTTAGAAGGGTCGTGTTCTATCCGTTGAACTACGGGCGCAAAATTTTAAAGAATTCAGCGGAATTAATCGTTTAACTGCTGGTGTTCCCTGCCGGCAGGCAGGTATCCGTTGAACTACGGGCGCCTGCTTGAATTTCGGTTGACGATTTTCGAATTTCGAATTAAAAAATTCTAAATAAAAATTGCCTTACGGCAATGATAATAATCTAACAAAAACCTCCGCAAAAGTCAAGCCAAATTTTAAATTTTTAACTTTTCATCTTTAACTGATTATTTCTTTGTCTGACCGCCTCAAAAAGCAAAATGGCGGCACAGGCGGAGAGATTGAGCGAATCGACCACACCGGTCATCGGGATGGTAATAAATTCATCAGCCGCTTCTTTCCATTCCTCGCTTAAACCGGAATGTTCAGCGCCCAAAATAAAAGCCGCGCCGCCGTTAAAGTCAAAATCTGTGTATTTTTTTTCCGCGCGCTTCGAAGTGGCGTAAGTCGTAATATTATTAGCGGCCAGCCAAGCGACTGTTTCTTCGCGAGTCGCGATAACGATCTGCTTGTCAAAAGCCGAACCGATGCTGGCGCGGATGGCATTGGGATGATAAATATCCAGTTGCGCATCATTAACAATAACCGCATCAACGCCGGCGGCGTCGGCCGTGCGCAAAATTGCGCCGAAATTACCGGGTTTTTCCGCCCCCTCAACAACCAAGATTAATGGCGCCGGACTTAATTTAATATCAGCCAAAGCTAATTTTTTCGCCAAAAAAATCGCAATATAACCGTCCGGTTTTTCACGATAAGTTATTTTTTCAAAAACTTCTTTCGACACATTGGCGATTAATTTTTTATCTTTATCAACGCCGAAAAATGACGGATTTTCTCCGCCATAAGTCGCGCAATAAAAAATTTCCACCAAATTCAATCCGGCTTTGAGCGCGGCGATAATTTCCTTATAGCCCTCGACCAAAACCACGCCCTGCTTCCGGCGCTCGCCGGGTTTTTGCAATTTGAGAATATTTTTTACCTTGGCGTTGTTAATACTATCAATGAAGTAAGACATCTGTGTTAAATTTTCTATTAAACTTAGCGTCTAACGCGAATACAGCGAACTTTTTATCAATAAATAACATTAAAAAATTCGTTAAATTTTTTCGCGGCATTCGCTTATAATTTGCGGCATTCGCGTTATTATTTTTTCTTTTCCTGTAAATACGCGAAGTACGAGTAAACCACGGTTCCGAATAATAGTATGATAATATCGGCGACAAATATTGGCAAGCGCCAGGAGAGCGGCGCCAGGCCGGCTGAAATCATCAGCAGGCCGCCGATGATAAAAACTTTTCCGCCGAAACGATGGGTTTTATTCCAGACCGTTTCCGAAGAAAGCGTCCAGGGCGTACGAATTCCGACAAACCAATTGGGTTTTATTTTTCCCATATAATTGCCCAATACGATAAACAGCAGGCCGACCGCCCCGGGCACCCAGACATTGATATTTAAATTGGCGCCCAAATTATTGAAAGAAGCGACAAAATAAATTACCACCAGAATAAAAATAATCAAATTGCGGAATACATTATAAATCTTGGCGAATTCGGCATAGCGCTCTTTTCTCGGGTCAAGCATCGGCAGAAAAATGAACAATAAATACATCCCGACAAAAAGCGCGGGGAAGAAAAATGCGGCAAAGGCGCGGCCGCTATAACCGTTCGGTTCGCCGGCTAAATTCCAATGCGTTATAACCCGATCTGGAAAGTGGACGTAAAAATAAAAGGAGGCAATGATGGAAATCACAATCAGCAAAATAGAAAAAAATTCGGATTTAATTGTCAGTTTGATGGGGTTCATATAAATTGATTAGGGACTTGGGTAATTAGGCGCATAGGCAAGCCGTAAATTAATTTTTACTGGCCAGCCGCGCTCCCAATTAACCAATCGACTAATTGACTAAAATTATTTCTTAAAAAATTTGATTATTTTCTCCGCCGCTTCTTCGAAAACCGACAAATTCAGCGAATAAATCTGCAACTGACCTTCGCGGCGCACGCTCACTAGATTAGCTTCTTTCAAGACCGACAAATGATGCGATAAGGTCGGCGCGGTAAACTTGAAATACTCGCCGATCGCGCCGGCCGGCAGGTCGTCTTTCTTTAACAGCTCCAGTATTTTCTGCCGGGACGGATCGGATAAGGCGTTAAAAGTCTTGGTCAAAGTCATAGATTATTATTAGATATTTAGACAACTATCTAAATTATATCACATCGGATAAATCAGTCAAGCGTAAAAATTTCCGCCAATTTTGCTGATTGATTTTTTCCAGCCTGACGGCTTGCTTTAATTTGAATTTGCCAAGTTCGGTTCGTTTCAAGCCGGCCAGATAAGCGCCGCAGCCGAGCTTATTACCAAAATCAAAAGCGATCGAACGGATAAAAGTTCCGGAAGAACAATGGATCATCAGCCGCAATTCCGGCCAATGATATTTTAAAATTTTGGCTTGATAAATTTCAATTTGGCTGGGCTGGCGAACGATTTCAATTCCTTTTCTCGCCAATTCGTAAAGTTTCTTGCCGCCGACTTTTTTGGCAGAGAACATCGGCGGAATCTGCTCCTGTTTGCCGGGCAAAGCCGCGACGATTCTTTTTATTTCTTTCTTGGCGACCGGCGCGCCGCTGAATTTTTCCAAAATTTTTCCTTCGCGGTCATAAGTGTCGGTGGTTATTCCCAATCTGATCAGCGCTTCATATTTTTTATCCATTTTAACGAAGCGGCTGATTTCGCGCGTCGCTTCGCGGCCGATGGCGCAAAGCAAAAGACCTGAAGCGGACGGATCAAGCGTGCCGGCATGGCCGATTTTTTTTATGCCGGTAATCCGGCGCAATCTGGCAATCACCCCGAAAGACGTCGGCCCCTCCGGCTTGTCGATCAAAATAAAACCTGAATCTTTATTTTCTTTTTCTGCAAACATAATATCTTCTAAAAAGCCCCGATTGCCGGGGCTTTATCTTTATCTGACAAATCCGATTTGCATATACCAGCCCTGCGGTTTCTGGCAGAGCGGACATTTTTCCGGCGCTGATTTGCCTTTATGGACATAGCCGCAATTCAAGCATTTCCATTCGACTTCCTCTTCACTCCTGAACATCATTCCGCCTTCCAATCTATCAGCCATTTTCACATAGCGCTCGGCGTGCTTTTCTTCCACTTCGGCAATCTCGTGGAAGAGCTTGGCGGCTTTTTCCTCGCCTTCTTCGCGCGCTTCCCGCTCAAAATTCGGATACATCGTGCCGAACTCGAATTTTTCCCCTTCGGCCGCGTGGCGCAAATTGTCCAGAGTGTTGCTCAAAGGGTGGATATCGTAAGCGTTGGTCATTTCCGTGTGTCCATTTATCTGTTCTATCTCTTCCTTGGCGTGCGCCTTTTCGTTATCAGCGGTTTCCTCAAAAATCTTGGCCGCCCAGACCAAATTTTCTTTCATGGCGATTTCGGCATAATAAGTATATTTATTCCGCGCCATTGATTCGCCGGCGATCGCTTTCAATAAATTGGCTTGTGTTTTTGACATAAATTTATCAATTAAAATAATAACAGTATCATTATATCAATTTATTGTTCGCTTGGCGACAATTTTAATCAGTTGATAATCCAGAAAAAACCCTTAGCCGAAGCCAAGGGTTTGTAAAAATGCTGTTTTCGCCGATTAATATTCGGCGCCATACTGCTCGCGATAAGTGTTGATGGCGGAAAAAATCTGATCATTAAGAATGATTTTGCCGTCAATCTCGCGGTTGCGCAGAAAGGATACGATTTCATCAAGATTGACGATGGCGTAAAAATTTACGCCGAACTCATCTTTGATCTCCTGGATCGCGCTTTTCTTGCTGTTCGCGCCGCGCTCCATCCGATCGACCGAAATAACCCCGCCTTCGATCAAAGATAGCGGCGATTCAGCATGCAGAAGATTAATCGATTCCTTGGTCGCAGTGCCAGCCGTGATTACGTCGTCAACCATAACGATTCTGTCTCCGGTCTGCGGTTTATAGCCGACCAATAAGCCTCCTTCGCCATGATCTTTGGCTTCCTTGCGGTTAAAGCAGTAATAGCAATTCTTGGAATATTTGTCCGCTAATTGCATGCTTGCCGCCGCCGCCAAAGGTATACCCTTGTAGGCCGCGCCGAAGATCACGTTGGCTGATCGTAAATTATTCGCAATCGCATCGGCGTAGAAATATCCCAGCTGCGAGAGCTGCGCGCCGGTCTGGAATTTTCCCGTATTGATGAAAAACGGCGCCTTCCGCCCGCTCTTCAAAGTAAATTCGCCGAAGTCCAGCGCCTTGGCCTCGATCATGAACTTGATGAAAGATTCCTTATAGAATTCCATCTATTCCTCCTTATTTTGATAAAGCTGTTTGATGCCCTCTTCGATTTCCGCCAAAGTTTTCAAAACCGCTTCGCGCGGATCAGCGGCTTGCGTGATCGGTCGGCCGATAACAATGCGGTCCGCCCCGCTGGCGATCGCCTGCGCCGGCGTCACTATCCGGCTCTGATCGTCTTTTTCCACCACCGACCACAACGGCCTGATTCCCGGCGTATTCCGTGAAAGAAGAATTAATTCTTCTTTTTTCTTGACTATTTCCAATTCCTTGCCCGAAAGGATTAATCCGTTCAACCCAGCCGAAGCGGCCATTCCGCCAAGTTTTAGCACAGCCTCTTCGCAGGAACGGGAAAAAATTTCCTGGCATCCTTCTTCGCCCAAGCTGGTCAAAACCGTAACACCGAGCACTTCGCAATCGGCATTGATCTTTTTCTTGACCGCCGCCATTCCGCCGACGCCGGCGCAGCACATTACCGTCAGAATGTCCGGTTTGAATTCGGATAAAATCTCCGCGTCAATACCCATGGTTTCCGGAATGTCGATCAATTTGAGATCGGCGAAAACTTTCAGACCCCGATTGTGCAGCATCTCGATCAGCTCATAGCCGCAATATCGCAACACCGAATTAATTTTAATATAAACTCCGAGATCGTCTAAGCTTGATATTAAAACTAAGACTTTATCCATAACTCCGCTGACGCCGCCGCAATCGCTCGGCTTAAAATCAGCCGCCACGATCAAATGTTCTTCAAGCTTCAAATCTTTCATAACACGCTCCTTGGTTGAGATTAGATGGTTTTTTCTGCCAATTTTAAGGTACTGTCAAGGTACTGTCCGAGAACACCCATATTAACCTATTTTTACCACAGCTGTCAATCTTGCCGGAAAGGATTTTTTTGTAAAAAATTCGGCAAAAAAATTTCGCTCGCGTCGGCCTCCTGCGTCCAGCCGTTGCCCAAACCGAGTTCCAATTTTTTATTTTCTGCGGCAATTATTTCTGCGGCGGACACGGGTCGGTTCAATTCCGGAAATTCGGCCGAGTTATAGACCGGATGATACTGGCTCATTAAACTTAAATGAATATTTTTATCAATCGCCGCGATTTTTTCCAAGGCGGCAAAAGTATTTTTTAAATTATCGGGTAAAATCAGGTGTCGAATTATCAAGCCTTTTTTCGCCAAACCATTTTCGTCAGTTTCCAGCAAGCCGACCTGGCGATACATTTCGCGAATCGCTTTTTCCGCCACCTCGGAATATTTTGGCGCGCGCGAATATTTTGCCGCGGCAAAATCGTCGCCATATTTAAAATCAGGCAAATAAATATCAATCAGGCCGTCCAGGTCTTTAATAGCAGTGACAGATTCGTAGGCGTTGGAATTCCAGGCGACCGGAATTTGCAAACTATTTTTTTTGGCAATAATTATCGCTTGCTTGACTTCACGGCGCCACGGCGACGGCGTCACTAAATCAATATTGACCGCGCCCTGCTTTTGCAAGTTCAGCATAATTTGCGCCAGCTCCTTAACTGAATATTCCCTGCCTGTATCTTGCTGACTGATCTGCCAGTTCTGGCAAAAAACGCAATGCAAATTACAGCCGGAAAAGAAAATCGTCCCGGCTCCGCTGGAACCGGTTAAAGGCGGCTCTTCGCCGAAATGTTTGCCAAACCAGGCGATTTTTATCTTTCTTTCGCTCATATATATTCATTCTAACAAAACAGCGGCCATTGAAAAGCCGCTATTTTTTTGTCGGGGTACTGGGACTCGAACCCAAAACCTTCCACCTGCGTTCCGCTGATGCGGAACTTCGTTGGACAGGCACGCACCCTCGTGAAAATGGTCGGGGTACTGGGACTCGAACCCAGAACCTCACGCACCCGAAGCGTGCGCCATAGCCAATTAGGCCATACCCCGACCATTTTCGCGAACTTTAAAAATCACTTCAAGCACCTTTATCCGCCGAAGCCTTAGCGAAGGCGGGCGAAGCGTGCGCCATAGCCAATTAGGCCATACCCCGAAACGATTTACGATTTCAGATTTACGATTTTCGATTTATCTTTATAGATACCATAAACTATAAAAAACAAATCGTCAATCAAAAATCTGAAATCGCAAATCGATGTTCCGCCTTCGCGGAAACGGTGGGCTTTGCCCGCCGTAGTCCGCTTCGGCGGACGAAGGTGGGCGCGGTGGGACTTGAACCCACATGAATTGCTTCGTACGCACCTGAAGCGTATGCGTCTGCCAATTTCGCCACGCGCCCGTTTCCGATATCGGATTTCTGATTTCGGAATTCGGATAAATCGCTAAAACTGTTTTATTTGAATAAAACTTTTTAAACGCTAAATCCGACATCCAATATCTGACATCCGAAATCCGATGAGCGGGAGACGGGAATCGAACCCGCAACATTTTGCTTGGGAAGCAAACATTCTACCGTTGAATTACTCCCGCCTATCGGATATCGGATTTCGGAAATCAGAAATCGGATATCCGATAAACAATTTCATCTCAATAAAAATATTTTTATCGTTTAATCCTAATTCCGACTTCTGAAATCCGATCTGTGGACCTAGGCGGAGTCGAACCGCCGCCTCTACAATGCGAATGTAGCGTCGTACCGCTAGACTATAGGCCCAATGTGGGTAATATAGGACTCGAACCTATGACCTCTGCAATGTGAATGCAGCGCTCTAACCAACTGAGCTAATTACCCGTATCAAAAATCGGATTTCGGACATCGGATTTCGGATAAATCGCTTAAGTAATTTTGTTTGGACAAAATATTTTAGATCTTTATCCGAAATCCGAATTCCGACTTCTGAAATCCGAATCGTCGGGGTACTGGGAATTTCCGCCAAAGGCGGACCACCTTATGGGTGGGAACCTGGTATGCGTTCTGTCGGGCTGCGCGGAATCGAACCGCGGCTACATGCACCCCATGCACGCGTACTACCATTATACTACAACCCGTGATATCCCGAATAAAAACAGTCCCTCACCATTTTTAATAAAATAAACGAAATTCATTCAAGACGAGTATCCGCTATTTTAGGGTATTTTCTCAAGGCTTATTAAAAATGGTGAGGGACTGTTTTTAATACTATAAAATTTTAGCAAAAAAAGCAAGAAATAAGTTGGTTAGAATAATAAGAACCCCGGTAGCATTTCAGCTAAGCCGGGGTTCGATTAAACTCATTCAGAAAAATTCTTCGTTTCAAACCGAAGAAAAATTCGGGTAAAATTGGCATCGAGTCTGGGAAGCGGAACATTTTCTTCCCGGGGCGCGATCGGATGATAGCATCCGTAATCAACTCCCAAGGTAATCCATTTATACTTCACCCCTCCCCCGATCTTATAATCCATGCGGAAGGGATAGCCGCATTTCTGTTGGTCAGAGTAGTAATTCCACCAGTAGGTGGTAACTCCGCCGGTAACGAAACCAATTTTGGCAATCGTCATCTTCGTTGAATACTCCGCATACATACTCTCCTCGGTATGCAAATATTCCTGATGATAAGGAATTGCATACAGGCTCACGTCGCTGTTCGGAATCATCCCTAATTCCAGAGCGTGAGAAATTAAAAACGCGTTCAGAAGCGCGGTAATAAAATTCATGATTGTTCTCCTTTTGGTTGGCAATGTACAGATATAGCAATCGTTTCGTTTGAAATTAATGATAACACTAAATTTATAAATTGTCAAGGTTTTGTCTAACCAAAACAACCTGACGCAGGTCAGGTTATTTATGTGTCTATCTTTCGCAATCTACCGGCGGACTTTGTCCGCCGTAGCTCGCTTCGGCGAGCGAAGGCGGAGATGAGAGGATTCGAACCTCTGATGCCCTTCCGGACATACCGCATTTCGAGTGCGGCCCATTCAACCACTCTGGCACATCTCCACGGAAAATTTTAAAATCTTAATTTTCAATTTTAAAATAATTACAAAATTTCAAATTTCTAATAAACATCCGCCTGCTCTATCTTATAGATTTTTCAGTATTTGTCAATTTTCCGCCCGCCAATACAGCCATCGCTATCAATATCCAAAACAAACAAGCCAAATCATTCTTAAAATATGGGACGTCAACCAATCCATGAACAACAATCACGATCATTGCGCCTAATAAGCCAAGATGAATATATTTATTTTTTTTATCCTTAATTGAAAATTGAAAATTGAAAATTGAAAATTTAATTATTATCCACCCGAAAAGCAATAAACCGGCCAGGCCAAGCTCGGTCCAGAAATTCAAAATTATATCATGCGGGTACAGATAAATCTCCACCGGCTGCCAGGTTCGCGCGCGGACCGCGGCGCTCTCGATGGTGTGCTGATGAAAATTAGGATCAGTACCGTCATCATAAAAAAATCCCGGCTGATGATACGGCGCCACGGCCAGCTGATAATTACCCAGGCCGATTCCCCAGATTTTCGCCGGGCCGTTGAGCATCATCAGGGTTTCTTTCCACTGGAAACGCCGGATTTGGCCGGACAAATCCATCGCCGTAATTTTCCGCACCAGCGGTTTTTGAATTGGCGGGTAAAAATAAATTCCGATGGCCGCAATCAGCGCGATTACGATAACCGCGATTCGCGCCTTCTTATTTATCAATAAACAAAAAATAAAACCGGCAATGGCTAATCCGACCAGCGCCCCGATAGATTTGGCGCTGTAAATCGCGGCGAGCGACAAAAGGATGATAAATCCCAAAAATGCTTTTGACAAACCGATGGTTGAAATTATTTCTTGCGGCAGAGGAAAACAGATTTTCTTTTCCAGCGGGCTGCATTCTTTCTTGGCCGGTAAAAATAAAAAGGCGGTTAAGACCGGAATTATCGGGCCAAGATAAAGCCCGACGGCGTTAGGATAGCCGAAAAACGAAACCGCCCGGCGCGTCGCCTCGGCCTGCCAGAGCGGATTATCAATCCCGATGCCGGTAAATTTCTGGAAAACGGCATAAACCGCCACTGCGAAAGCGCTGGTTGCCAAAGCCAAACCGATTTTATTTATCCCGTTCTTGCCTTGAAGCAAATTTAAAATCAAAATATACAATAAAATAGGTTCGAAAAAATAGGCTTTCCACAATCCTAAAGATGCGGTGGAATAATGCGCCACGCCCACGGCGACGAATGAAACGATTAACAATAAAACCGCTTCAATCCCAAAAGGATATTTTCGGCGGCCTTCCGCGCTGCCATTTTTCCGCCAAGGGCTATTGCCGATGAAATCCTTAATTGAATATCTGCTGCGCAAAAAATCCCAAAACTTAGTCCTGAAAATAAACCAACAAAAAAAAGCGATCAAAATCATCGCTTCAAGCAGAGTCGACGGCACGCCAAAAATCTTAAATCTGACCAAATATAAAGGCAGGCCGGCAACGATAAGCATGACGGAAAAATCCAGTTTCCGCCAAGCCAAAACAAAAAAAGCTAATAAAAATAATACTATATACCACATAACACGCAACACGCAACAGTTTATTTCAAGACGTGTTACGTGCTATGTGTTACGTGTTATGCGCCGCGCGTTATGAAAGATTCACCGCCAGCATATACAGCCCGATGGCGATTAAAATCGCGCCGGTAATTTTTTGGAATAGGACGTCGCCGCCCAATTCCTCTTTAAGAACCTTGGGGTATTTAGCCGACAAAAACATTATGATGATAAAGAGGAAAATATATTGAATGCCTTGCAAGGAGTTGATAATCGCCACATTACCGATGCTCACGGCGCGGTTTAAAAGAATGAAGGCAAAGGCCGCCAAGGCGCGGATGGAAAAAAACAATACCAAATTTTTCGGCTTGGAGCTTTCGCCGATATGCTTTTCAAGTATCTCCTTGCGCCAAGACGGAATCAAGAGCATCAGATGCACGCCGATGAAGCTGCCCATTCTTGACCAGACAAACCCGCCGATAAAAGGCTGGGTGGTATAAATATATTTGATCAAAACATAAAAAGCGGCAAAGAAAAAAGCGGCCACGATAGAATTGATGATTAAGCGCCGCGTCGGACGATACTCAGCGTGAATTCCGCCCAAAGCGTTGCCATAAACGGAACGGAAGCGGTTTACCACGGCTTGCAATTCGTAAAATCTGGTGCGCTTGATTGAAATCAAAACGCCGCCGATAATTAAAATTAAAAAGGCCAGCAATTGCCGCTCGGTGAGCTGCTCGCCCAAAAAAACAAAGCCCAAAATAAAACTGAATACCGGCACCAGCGCGCCGACAATCGGCACGACTCTGGTCGCTTCCGATTGGTGCAGAGCTTTGTACCAAAAAATCAAAGTAGCCAAAAAAATTAAACCGGCCAACAGATCAATCCCCAATTGCTGCCAATTGGGCAGCCACGGGTCGAGGACGAGCAGAAAAATATTCAAAAAGCTCCAGACGCCGACATAAAAAGCATAAGCGACCGAGGAGTGGATCTTTTTGGACAAGATAAACTTATCGCCGACGTAAACTCCGGCGTTGATTAGATAGGAAATGATGGCGATTATTAACCACATGCGAATCAATTAAAAGTTAAAAATTAAAAATTAAAAATTTAATTTCTTATTTTTATCTTCAAATTGATTCGAGGCTGAACTTATGATTTTTCATTTTTAACTTTTCCCGAGGCCAGCTCGGGATGCCGACTTTACGTCGGCATAATTTTTAATTGATTTGTTTGGCAAATCTCGGCGTAAACCGCCGCGCTGGGGCGGGCTTTCCGCTCGCAAGTTTCGCGGTTAAGCGAATACAGCCCGAATTTCATCGTCCAGCCGGCGGCCCATTCGAAATTATCCAGCAGCGACCAATGAAAATAACCGCGGATATCCTCGCCTTCTTCGATAGCTTCGTGAACGTAGCGCAAATGGTCGATGATGAATTTCCCCCGCTTGGCGTCAGCCGCGTCAGCGATGCCGTTCTCCATAATATAAATGGGTTTCTTAAAACGGCGCAAGTCTTTCAAAATATTATAGATTCCTTCCGGATAAATTTCCCAGCCGAAATCCGTCACGTCTTTGTTAAGGTTTTTCAAAAACGGCGGATGCCAAACCACGCGATTATGAAAATAATAATCAAGGCCGATATAATCAGTATGGCCGTGAACCAAGCGCAGAAACAAATTATTGCAGAAAAAATTGAAAAACCAGGCCAGCATTATTTCCGGTAAAAACCAGGGCCGCGCCGGCTGAAAATTATCTCCTAAGTGAGTAAAACCGACATTGGCGCGCAGATTATAGCGATGGATGATATCATAAGCTTTTTTATGAGCGGCCAGCAGATTCAGAAAAGCTTTGGCGCCCAAGAAAATATTTTTTTTATTCGGCGGAAAAGTTCCCCGGAAATATCCGTTGAAGACATGAACGGTCGGTTCGTTGATGGTCACCCAAAAATCCACCAAATCTCCCAATTGCGTCACCACGAATTCCACATAACGGGAAAAATAATCGACGACTTTTTTATTGGCCCAGCCGCCTTCATTGACCAGCCAGAGCGGATTGGTCCAATGCCAGAGCGTCAGGACGACTTTGATATTCTTCTCGCGCAGATTTTCCAGCACCCGGCGATAATGTTCAATTTCCTCGTAATTAAATTCTCCTTCCTTAGGTTCAATTCTCGCCCACTCCAAACCCAAACGATAGCCGCCGCAATTTAGAGCCTTGACCATTTCCGCGTCCTCTTTATATTTATTATACGAATCACAAGCCCGACCCGCGACAAAATCACGGTAATTCAATTTCTTATCGCGCAATTCCTTCAGCCGTTTTTCCGACATTTCCCACTGGCTCCAATCATTGGTAATCCCGCCTTCAATCTGGTAAGACGAGGTGGAAACGCCCCAGAGAAAACCATCGGGAAATTTTAAAACTTTTTGTTCTTCAAGCATAAAAACATTATACCAAAATTAGCCTATTCTTAAAATCTCAATTTTAAATTTTAAAAATACCCCAAAACGAGGGATGTTTTTTCGCGCGCTTGACCGCTTTTTTATTTCTTATTTATTACTTCCGTCTTAAATTGATCGCCGCGTTCTTTGTAATTTTTAAAACACCCGAAGCTGGCGCAGCCGGTGGAAAGCAGGACGATATCGCCCGACTTGGAATTTTTTTTCGCCAATAAAACAGCATCTTTCATATTATCAACTTCGCTGACTCGTATTTCGTATTTCGTATTTCGTATTTCGTATTTTATTCTTTCCGTGCCTTTACCTTTAAACAGGATTAAATATTTTACGCGTTTTTTGATTTCTTTGGCGAAATTTTTAAAATCCGAGCCCTTATCGGCGCCGCCGGCCAATAAAATTATATTCCCCTCTCGGGAGGGGTGGCGTGCCGCCTCGGCACGACGGGGTGGGTTTTCCCCGCCAGCAAAAGATTTTAAAGCGATGACGCTGACGTCCGGCACGGTGGCAAAACTATCGTCAAAATATTTAACGCCGTTGATTTCGGCGACAAATTCCAAACGATGCGGCAAACCCTGGAATTTTTTCACCGCTGACGCGACTATCGCCGGCTTGATATGCAAAATCTTGGCCACTGATTCGGCTGCGGCAACATTCTCCTTATTATGCTCGCCGGTTAAATTGCTCGCCAATTCCGATTTTCCGTAAAAAACCACTCTTTTTTTATCATCCCGAGCATTAGCGAGGGATCTATTTATGTTCTTGGATTGAAACAGATTCCTCGCCCGGGGCTCGGAATGACAAAACAGAGGGATTCTGCTTTTCAAACTTTCGTTGGCGACAACCCAATCATCTTTTTTCTGATGACAAAAAATATTCGCCTTAGCCGCCGAATACGCCTTCATTGATCGATGATAATTCGGATTATTCGGATCGGCCGGAGCCAAGTGTTCCTTAAATAAATTAGTAACTACGGCGATACGCGGACTAATATCCAAATCTTCCAGTTGAAAACTGGATAATTCCAAAACTACGAAGTCCTTCGGTTTTATTTTTTCGATAAAATCAAACGGCGCTGTGCCGATATTCCCGCCCAACCATGATTTTTTGCCGGATTTCTTGATGATTTCAAAAATCAACGACGAGGTCGTGCCTTTCCCCTTCGAGCCGGTCACACCGATGATATTCTTCGTCGGGCACAATACAAAAAACAATCTCATCGGGCTGGAAATTTGCACACCCGCCTTGGTCGCCTTCACCAAATTGGGATTGAACAGCGGATAACCGGGCGAGCGGAAAACAATATCGAAATCCGCCAGATGCGCGTCGTAATTTTTTCCAGCCATCAGATTTATTTCCGGCATTTTATTTTTACGCGCCAATTCCTTGATTTCCAAAAACCTGTCGCCCAATTCCGCCGCCGGCTTCGGATCGCAGATCGAAATATGGCAATCAATCTTATTTTTCAACAAAAATTTCACCAACGCCAAATTCTCCACCCCCAGCCCAAGCATGGCAATTTTTTTGTTCTGTAAAAATTTTATTTTATCTTTCATCATTAAAGTTTTTTACTTTTTATTTTCCAGCTTCACGAGCTCTCCCCAATTCTCCCCGATCTCTATATCAACGACCACCGGGACTTTTAGTTTCAATATATTGCGCATAATATCCTGAATCCGGCCGGCCGCTTCTTTCATCTTGTCTTCGCGCATTTCAAAAACCAATTCGTCGTGCACTTGAATTATCATCTTCACGCTGTCAGAATATTTTTCATCAATTAAATTTTGCGCCAGAATCATCGCCTTTTTGATCATATCGGCGTTCGTGCCTTGCAGCGGCGTGTTGACGGCCATCCGCTCGGCCGAGGCGCGCACCGGCGCGACCTGCGAAGTTATTTCCGGCAGATAACGGCGCCGGCCGAACAAAGTTTCCACGTAGCCGTTTTTCCGGGCGAAATCCATCATCGCTTCCGAATATTTCTTGATCTTCGGATATAAATCAAAATAATGTTCGATGAATTCTTTGGCGCGGTTCAATGGCATATCGGCATTCTGCGCCAACCCGTACGGACCCTGGCCATATAAAATTCCAAAATTGATCGCTTTGGCTTCCTGACGCATTTTTTTGGTAACGTCTTCGATCTTTACATTATTAATCGCCGCGGCCGTGGAAGTGTGGATGTCCAAGCCTCGGGCGAAAGTATCGATCATCCGTTCGTCGCCGGATAAATGAGCGGCCAAGCGCAATTCAATCTGCGAATAATCCAGCGAAACTATTTTCCAGCCTGTTTGCGCGATAAAAGCATGGCGGATTTCCTGGCCCAATTCGGTGCGGATGGGAATATTCTGCAAATTCGGGTCAGAGGAAGAAAGCCGGCCGGTGGCGGTGACGGTTTGATTGAAACTGGCGTGCACCCGGCCAGTCTGCGGATTTATCAAAGCCGGCAAAGCCTGGATATAAGTTGATTGCAATTTGGCCAGCTCGCGGTATTCCTGAATCAGCGGAATTATTTCATGCTCGTGCTTCAATTTTTCCAGCTCGTCGGCAGCCGTGGAATAACCGGTTTTAGTCCGGCCGACCATGGCCGTGGAAATATTTAATTTTTCAAACAAAACCTCTTTGAGCTGCTGGGTAGAATTGATATTGAATTCGCCGCCGGCAAGCGCCCAAATCTTTTTTTCCAATCCGCTGATTTTCTTGCCGACTTTTTTATCCATTACCGCGAGAAAATCTTTATCGATGATTACGCCATTGTCTTCGATGGTCGCCAAAACCGGCACCAGCGGCATTTCAATCTCCTCAAAAAGTTCGGCCAATTCTTTTTCTTTCAGGTGTTTGGATAATTTTGCCACCAACCGATTGGTAAAATCCGCGTCCTCGCAGGAATAGACGGCCAGCTTTTCCGTTTCCACGTTCGCGAAAATCTTTTTATCTTTACCGGCGCCGAGCAGATCTTCCGTGCTGATTTTTTCAAAACCCAATTCGGCAAAAGTAACGGCGTCCAAATTATGCGCTCTGGTGCCGGGATTAAGCAGATACGAAGCGATCATCGTGTCAAAATCCAATCCGCGCATCTTTATCCCGTTGTGCCGCAGCACCCGCAAATCAAACTTGATATTGTGCCCGAATTTTTTTATTTTCTCATCCTCCAAAATCAATTTTAATTCCGCCAGCCGCGGATTATCGTTTTTTTTCTCGCTTTCTTTTTTCTGATAATCAAATAGGCTTGCTTTGCTATTCTTCATTCTTAATTCTTCATTCTTAATTGAAACAAAGTGCGCTTCCCCTTCCCGCCAGGAAAAACTGATGCCGAGCAATTCTTCCAAAAGCGGGTCAAAGCCGGTAGTTTCCGTATCAATGGTGAATTGTTTCTGTCTTTTCAGCTCGACTAAAAATTTCGCGAACTTTTTATCATCATCGACTAAAATATATTTGAATTCCGTCCGGTCGCGCTCGAACCTGTCCGCCGTAGCCTTGGCATAGGCGGATTTATCCGAAACCTTGAAATGCGCCGAAACCAAATCCTGCACCCGCGGCAAAAGCGATTTAAAGCCCAATTCGCTGAAAACTCCGGCGACTTTTTCGCGGTCAAAATCGTAAGCGCGGCATTTTTCCAAATCAAAATCAAGCGGCACATCAGTTTTGATTGTTGCTAATTCGCGAGACAAATATGCTTCTTTCTCGTGCTCTTTTAGTAATTCAATTATTCGCGGCTTAATTTTTAATTTTTCATTTTTAATTTTTAATTGATCATAAACGCCTTCCAAAGTTTTAAAATTTTGCAGCAATTCGGTGGCGGTTTTCTCACCAATGCCTTTCACGCCGGGAATATTATCAGACGGATCGCCGCGCAAAGATTTATAATCAATCATCTGGTCGGGATCAAGCCCGTATCTATCTTTAACTCTTGCTTCGTCGTAAATCACGCTCTCGCTCAAACCGTGACCCATGGTAAAAACTTTGGTGTCTTCATCGACCAATTGCAAAGTATCCATATCGCCGGTGACGATTATTTTTTCCACTCCGCCATCGACTTTTTTATCGATCGTCCCGATCAAGTCATCGGCTTCAAAACCGGACAATTCAAAAATCGGAATATTAAAAGCGGTTGCCACTTCCTTGACGCGTGGAATCTGGTCATATAAATCTTGCGGCGCTTTGACGCGCGTGGCTTTGTATTCTTTATATTTCTTGTGCCGGAAAGTCGGCCCTTTCATATCCAAAGTCAGGGCGATATAATCCGGTTTCAGTTCGCGCCAGGCTTTCAGCAAGACCGCGGAAAAGCCGTAAACCGCATTGACCAGCTCGCCGTCTTTGGTGCGCAAAGTCGGCGGCAGAGCGTGAAAACTGCGGTGAATCAAGGCGTTGCCGTCGATAATTATCAATTTTTTCTTGGTTTTACTCATAGATATATTATACCACAGGCAATTATAACATAGTTAAGGACAATTTTTCGCCTTGCGCCAGCCGGCCGCCAGCGCTTCCGCTTCCGTACAAAACCATTTCTCCCCTTTGCTTTCGTCGATTACTGTTTGATTATAATACGGGCAACCGGGCAGATGATAAATTTTATCTCCGGTTGAGCCGATATTTCCTTTGATAAGGCATCCACTATCGGCAGCTTTCACCTCTGCCGCTGGATTATTTCCAGCTCCCCTGCCGGCCGATTGATTTCCCTTGCGGCACGCGCCTTGAGCCCAGAGCCCCAAAAAATTATCTTGGGCGAATTTTTGCGCGTCTTTAAATTCTCTTTGATATTGATAAGGCGATTTGTAAGTATATTCATAAGCAAAACCATCGTGAATTGCCGCCAAATTATAAAAAAGTCCGTCAGCGCGCCAAACATATCTTAACAGCCTTCCATATATATCACGGTCATCCTGACTTGGGTCAGCGGATATTCTGACTTCCGCGCCAGTTAATAATTTTTTAGCATTGTCGCTCGCTTCCCGTCCGAAACATTCCACCGGCTTCCGCGGATCAACCACTTCCGGCGTATTTATTCCAATTAATCTAAGCCGCTCAGTCTTCCCGTTAATTATTATATCGATCGTATCGCCATCAACGACTTTGGCCACCGGATAATATTCCGATTTTAATTCCCCTCTCGAGATGGGTGCCGAGCCCGGTGAGGCGGGGGGTGTTATGGATTCCGAATCCGTTGCGATTAAATTTTGCCGGCTTAGTTCTGCCCGCGCCGCATCCGCGCCCGCCGCTTGCTTAGCGGTTATTTTTTGATCAGCCCCGAAATGCGCTCGGCTCGCCAAAAACAAAAAAACAAAACCGATTATTAATAATAACAAAGTTTTGTTTTTCAAAAACATATGAAAAAAATAATTCGAAAATCGCAAATCGAAATTCGAAAATTGAGATGGTGGACCCGAGCGGATTCGAACCGCTTACCTCCTGCTTGCAAAGCAGGCGTTCTACCAAGTGAACTACGGGCCCAATTTTAAAAAACTTCTTTCTAATAAACCCCGTCTCCGCGGCGCAATCCCGAAGCCTCGGGACTACCAACTGAGCTGCCGGCTCTTATCGAATTTCGATTTGCGATTTTCGATTTAAAATTTTTTCTTTTTTAATTTTTATTTTTTATTTGCTTATCCTCCTCCCCGTCCCGCGTTGATCAGCGGCGACAGCAGCCAATACATGAAATCGCCGATGACGTTGGTCGCAATCATCACGCCGATAAAAAAAATCAGGATGCCCAAAAGCTTGTAGCCCAAACGCGAGCCGCCTTCCGTGCCCAGATATTTTTCAAAAAATCCCACCCGCCCGAACATATTAAGCATCGCTTCGGACTTGATGGTAATCAGCGCGCCGACCGCGGCCATAACCAATCCTAAAATAATATTCATAACTTTATCATAATGCAAATGACGCGAATAAATGTCGAATTGTTAACTCCTTCGCGGATTAGCATTATAAACGAAGATTAATCATTATCTGACATAGCCCAACGGATTTTGCACCTTGCCATTGATTCTCACTTCAAAGTGAACGTGCGGGCCGGTCGAATGTCCGGTCGAGCCCATTAACATTATCACATCGCCTTTTTTAACCACATCGCCTCTTTTTACCAGCAATTTGGATGCATGCCCGTAGCGAGTGACCATTCCGCCGCCATGATCAATATCGACTTTGTTGCCATAACCGGCCTTACTCCAGCCGGCATCAATGACCGTTCCTGATTCGGCCGCGTAAACCGGCGTGCCGATTTTATTGGCAATGTCCAAGCCGGCATGGCGCCAAGAAAAATATTGAGTGATGATATGCCCCACTGTCGGCCAAAGCATTTTCCCCGCTACCACGTTCGCGCTCGGGCTCAAAATCGATTTGATCACGTCGATCGGATTATAGCTGGCGACCTTAGGTGTCGGCGCGGCGTAATAAATTTTCTTCCCGCCCGGAATGAATAAATTTTGTCCCGCCGCCAGCTTGGAATCTTCGGACAAATTATTGGCGGTTAAAATATCATTGGCATCGATCTCGAATTTGTTGGCGATTGCGCCCAGCGTTTCTCCTTTGGCGACTTTATAGCTAATGCCCGAGTCGGGTAAAATGACCAAGGTGTCGCCCGGTCTGATCAAGCTATAGGCGCTCAAATTATTTTCCCAAAGTATCGTATTGATGCTGATATCGAAATTGGCGGCAATGGTGCTGATGGTATCGCCGGGCAAAACCGTATAATTGATCGGGCTCTTACGGGTTTTTTTGCTCTTAGCCGTCGTCGCCACTTCCGGCTTGACCAGCATGCTGTCATTTTGCGATCCCAAATCCGCCAAGGTCGTTTCCGCGTCAGCCGGAGTGGAGGTGGAAATGGCCAGCTGATTTACCGCCATCTCTTTATTATTCAAATACTGGGCGCCGGGCGCCGGCCTGGCCACGCCCGCGCCGGCGGTTTCTTCAATCAAGCCGCTTTCGTCAGTGCCGCTGAATTCGCCGGCAATCAGCCCGGCAATGATCGTCTTGCCGGCATTATCAAAAAGAGGTTTCGCGTTAGTTTGCTGGCTCATGATCCCGGAAAAGCAAATAATCACCGTCAAAATCGCCAAAAAAATATGCACCGTTTTCCGGCTCAACAAAAAATACAAAAAATTTCCCCGCAATCTGTTCCAGCCGATTTTTTTGGTAAAAGAAAAATAGGCCAAATAAATCCGGGCGAACGCTTTCAGAAAAACAAATCTGACCGCGGCAATTATCGGCTTAAAGACCAATGACAAAAAAGCCGCTAAAAAGGTTTTTAACCAGGCCAGCAGCTTCATAATTATCAGCAGAATTTCAACGACTATTTTTTTAAAAACTTCTCCTCTTTTGGCGATATAATTTATTGGTTATTTGATTTGATTTATAAGATTTATCTTAACATTTAGAATGCGGTCAGTCAATCCAGCTATGGCAAAAAAGTCAGCTTGCCGAGGCTAAAATTTCTTTCCTGATAAATGTTTTATGCTACATTGCTAAAATGTTACATTGCTTAATGGTTGATTTTTACTGCCTAACAATGAAACAGTGTAACAATGTGGCAATGCCATGAGTCACGCGGCAATTGTTCTTTAAAAAAAATTGTGTTAAAATTATAGTATGTTAATAAACTAATTAAAGGCGCCGTCAAAAGCGTTTTTAGAATGGAGGTGAATTATGAACAAAATGTTAAAAATGTTAATGATCGTCGCCATGACAATGTCAATCGCCGTCCCCGCTTTGGCTGGTGTAATAGCCGCTCCGGCTTATGCAATTGATATTAATACTTTGACTGGCGGTTATGACGTTAGCGCTGGTCTGAACAATACCGACCCCAGAACCATCGCTGCCAATATCATCAAGATCGCCTTGGGTTTCTTGGGTGTTTTGGCGGTGGTAATTATCTTAATCGGCGGTTTCAAATGGATGACCGCGGCAGGCAATGAAGAGCAAATTGAAGAAGCAAAGAAAGTTTTAATGGCCGGCATTATCGGTCTGGTAATCATTCTGGCTTCTTGGGGAATCGCCAACTTTGTGCTCAGTAGCTTGATAAGCAGCATTTAATTTACCAAAAATAATTTTGGTAAATTTTCGACAAAATCGATAAAATAATTTAAGGCGTTTAAACCGCGTCTTTTGACAGTAAGAACTTATGAAAAAAATATTAAAAAGCTTGATGGTTTTGGCCGTGGCGCTTACGATTATTTCTCCGTTATCAGTCATTCCCGCGATGGCCATTGATATTAACGATGTAACACAGGGCCCGCCAGTGCCAGGGGTACCTGCCGTTCAGAGTATCGGCAGTGTAACAGGTCTTTCCGTCTCCGATCCAAGAACCATCGCTGCCAATATCATCAAGATCGCCTTGGGTTTCTTGGGTGTTTTGGCGGTGGTAATTATCTTAATCGGCGGTTTCAAATGGATGACCGCGGCAGGCAATGAAGAGCAAATTGAAGAAGCAAAGAAAGTTTTAATGGCCGGCATTATCGGTCTGGTAATCATTCTGGCTTCTTGGGGAATCGCCAACTTTGTGCTCAGTAGCTTGATAAGCAGCATCTAAGTTTCTCAAAACTAGTTTTAGGAAAGTTGGTGGGCTCTTTTCCTGAGCCCACTGCCTTGAACATAATTCCCCTCCCGGGAGGGGTGGCGCGTCCCTGACGCGACGGGGTGGGCTAATGGGATGGCCTGCGCTGAGCGGAGCCGAAGAGGATTTGTAAAAATTGTGTCCAGAGCAGTAACAATGCTAATTTGCAAAAATATGTTTTTTTTGGCAAAAAAATTGGGCGTTTTTTCAGCTATTTTGATGTTTTTTGTCTTGCCGATTTTTTTCTCGCCGGTTTTGGCCGACGACCAAACTTCCCCGTCGGCGCCCACTAATAATTACGGCTTGGTAGAAGCCACTAAAGGCGAGGTGGGCAAAGCGCTGATCAACAGCACTCCGCAATCCATCGTCGGCACGGTCATCAGCGCCATTCTTTCTTTGCTTGGCGTTGTTTTCTTTTTATTAATTTTCTACGGCGGCATCCGCTGGATGATGGCGCAGGGCAATGAAGCCGAAATTGAAAAGGCCAAAGAAATCCTAATCGCCGCGGTCATCGGCCTGGTAATAGTTTTAGCTGCTTACGCCATCACTCGTTTCATCGGCACCCAGCTGGCTGGCGCGGGATAATTTACACGGAAAAACAAAATGCTTTCAGCCATCAATGCGGCCATTCTTAATAATAAACAATTGGCCTACAATTTTGTCGAAAACAGCGGTCTAAATGACACGGCGGAAAAAACCGGCCATACCACCCAGACGCTTTTTGGTTTTAACGGTGATTTAGCCTTTGGAATAGGCATGATTATTAACACTGCTTTATCGCTTTTAGGGGTTGTTTTTTTAGGTTTAATTATTTATGGCGGAATTATGTGGATGACGGCCGAAGGCGCGGAAGAACGGGTTGAAAAAGCCAAAGGCATCATCACTAACAGCATAATCGGCTTGGTAATTGTTTTAGCCGCCTACGCCATCAGCTATTTTATTATCAGCGCTTTGGCAAAATAATTATTTATGAAAAAATCCGTCTGGTTAATCCCGCTAAGTTTCTGCTTGTTTTTTGTTTTGCTTTCCGGCGCTCAGGCCGCTGGTTTGGGCGACGCTTTCAGCAATAGCACACTCTGCGCGGCGGCTGGAAATTGCGGCAATACCGGCGCAAGTTTATATCAAATAATCGGCGCGATTATCCAGACATTGCTTGGCTTATTGGGCGTAATTTTTATCGTTCTGCTGGTTTACGGCGGTTTCACCTGGATGACGGCCGAAGGCGAAGAAGCCAAAGTGGAAAAAGCCCAAACTATAATCCGCAACGCGGTTATCGGCTTGATCATTATCGTTTCCGCTTACGCGATCAGCTATTTCGTCATCAGCGCTTTGAACAAAGCCGCCTTGGGATAAATAAATATTTTTGATAACCGTATGAAAAAAATTATCAAGAGAATTTCCATTTTAATCAGCTTGCTTGCTTTTTTGGTTCTCCCCTATTTTGTCTTTGCCTCCGCTCCCCTTGATGCTCTAAAAAACGTAGGGGCTTCCGCCGGCTACTCCCAATCAACCAACGAAACAACCATTTCCGTAATCGCCGGAACGATTGTCAGAACTGTTTTAGGCCTTTTAGGGATAATTTTTATTGTCTTGATAATCTATGCCGGCGTGATCTGGATGACCGCCGAAGGCGACGAAGCCAGGGTGGAAAAGGCGCAAAAAATAATGCGCAACGCGATAATCGGCCTGATTATCACCATCGGCGTTTATGGCATTTACGCCTTAGTCAGGGCTATTTCTTTCTCTATCTAACCAGATATATATGATTAAAAAAATTTCCACTATTTTCTTATCAATCGTTTTCACTTGTTTTTTGTTGGCGGGTTTTTCGGCTTTGGCCGCGGATGAAGCTCCGGCCGCCGCCGCAACACCCAATCCCCTTTCTGTTTCCAACCCGCAAACAAAAGCTTTTTTGCTGTCATCAGGAGTGTCGGTCACCAACGTGGCCGGAATTGTCGGCACGATAATTACTGCGGCCTTAAGTCTTCTTGGTATAATTTTTGTCGTACTGCTTATCTATGCCGGATTCCAATGGATGACCGCCGAAGGCAATGAGGAAAAAATCGAAAAATCCAAACACACCATAACGCGCGCCATCATCGGTCTGGCAATCATTATTGCCGCCTACTCCATCACCTACTTTATCTTCAATGCCTTGAGCGGCACAGGCGGCGGAGGAACGCACATGCCCTACCCACCATAACGCGCGCCATCATCGGTCTGGCAATCATTATTGCCGCCTACTCCATCACCTACTTTATCTTCAATGCCTTGAGCGGCACAGGCGGCGGAGGAACGCACATGCCCTTATAATATTTTCTTTAATTGAAAAAAGGAAGCTTATCAAAAGCTTCCTTTTATTATTCCCGCCATTTTTTAATAATGGTGGCGGTATCGATATGTCTGATAGTATGGCACCCAGACATCTCCCATCACGCAATGATAATAACTTTTGGCGTTATCATCCCATTGCGGCGCCGTGGTAACCTCATAGGTTTTGGTCCACAGTGGAATGCACCCTGTATAACAGGATACATCATATTTTCCGGGCATCAAGTAATGTTCCTTGTTGCTCCGGCCGTAAAAAATAAACTTGGCCGTAATAGGGTTGAAGTTGATGAAGAACCAGCTATGTTTCTTAATTTCTATCGAGATGTCATCAGCTGATTCATTAACAACCAGAACCTTATAGCCCCTCTTGGCTTCGGCGGCAACTTCCCGGTCGCGGATTTCCTGCTCCGCGAGCGTTTCCTGTCGCTGAGCGAAATGACCATCCTGGTCTTTTTCACCCTTCAGCATCTCGACCCGGTCAAGCGAGCTATCCCGCTCAACATTCATGAGCGTCGAGGAACAGCCGATCGTTAGAAGGGCTGAAATCGCAACCAAAACCGAAAAAATCATCCGTTTCATATAAACCCCTTTTTTATTGGTTATTTCTGATTTGAAAGATCAATTATTATATTATAATAATAGCATAAATAATTCCATTTGTCAACAAACGCAACGCAATGCATTTTTAATCAATATATCCCGCCCCGGTTTTAGTAAAAAATAATTTTATTTTTGGTTCCGCCGCAGTCCGCGGCGAGACTGCCGCGTAACCAAGGCGCATAGCCTTTGAAAATAAAATAATTCGCATTTAACCTACTTGGAACAACGAACGAGCCGTTCTACGAATATGGACGAAAGAACAGTCAAAAAAAAGGGGCCCAGACGGGCCCCTAATTTTTATAAAAAATATTAAGTAGGCCAGCTAACTGAGCCCCATCCCTAAAAATAAAATTGTTTAAAACGCTACATTATTCCAATTTGTTTTTCAGGGTTGGATACTTTCTTTTTCGACTTGAAGAAAGCGGCTTTCTATCCATCTTTGTAGATCGCTAATAAACTTGAGTACATAGCGTCTGCTTTTTTTTATTTTTGTTTTGTGTGCCGCGTCGAAATCGGCAAATTGAAGACGAATAGAAAGCAAAGAAATTACCCCTAATTTTGATTAAGGAGAATTTCTCTTAACTCGGTTGTAAAGATCAGTAAAGAACTATGGTGTTGAGAGAAAGAACTAATTTATCATCTACTATAATGATACCACGGATAAAATATTGCGTCAATAATGGGTGCCAAAACAACAAATTGAATTTAATATTTAGTCTAAAATTAGCAATAAAGCTGTATAAATTATGTGTACGACAATCAAGTTATGCACTACTTTAGTCCACTCTATTGTGGACTAAAGTCGATAAGTTATGCACCTAAAACACAGGTTATCCACAATATCGGATATCAGAAGTCGGATTTCGGAGGCTGGATATCTAAAAGAAAGTCCACAATAACGGGGCCTAAAGTCATAAAAATGTACTTTGTAATAAAAAAGCAGAGTCCACGATAATGTAGACTCTGCCAAGTCTTAAACGTCAGATATTTTAACGTAAAATCCGCTCTATTTATGAACTCCATCCGAAATCCTTAATCTGACTTCCGACGTCTGATATCCGAAATCCGATATTTTGAGGTCTGGGTGGGAATTGAACCCGCGATAAGGGTTTTGCAGACCCTCGCCTTACCACTTGGCTACCAGACCAAAATAAAAACAAATAATTTTACAATTCTTGTTTATAAAAATATCTTATCAAATGCCCTAAACAAAAACAAGGGGATTGACCCTTGCTTTTGCTGTTATAGCCCTGCTATTTAACTTATTCAAGAACTTCCATCTTGGCCGATCTGACGCCAAAGTTTTTCGCGTCAGCCTTACTCAACATCCAGACATCGACGCGGCTGGAGCCATAGCGGGCATTCATTCTATCTCTAACCACAAAGACTCTGTCGCCGAATAATTCAGGAAATCTGACCTTTGTCCCCATTTTAACACCATTAATAGCCACAACATCTTCTTGACCGTGCTTGCAAAGATCAAAGCCGCTGGCCGTAATGCAAGGAGTATCATCAGTTTGGCCAATTTCCGAATTATAGGCTGTAAGCACAGTATTTACAGAATACTTAGCTTCTAAGCCCTTATTTAAGGGTAAATGGCCAATATCTATCCGGGAATTGCCATAAACCATCACTTCCGGGTTAAGAATTTGGATTAAGCTATAACCCTGATTTTCCGGAACTAATTGATAATTCGAAGTAAAAATACCCGAATTAATGGCAGAATTTTCCGTATCAGCCAAAGTAGGAACCGGAAAGAATACTAAATTGGCTAAAGTAAGCAGGGAAATCAAAACAAGTAGTCTTTCAATCAGCTTATTTTTGGCTAATTTTACATATTGCTTTAAATTGTTCATATATTTGTAGAAACAAAAAATCCTATCATTAATTAATAGGAGATATCCTCGCTGAATATCATAGCATCATAGCATATTTTATAAACTTTGTCAATACTAACCTGCCACGATACATCATCTCTTTTTAGCATACATCCCTAATAAAATCAAGCCTTAAAGATTAATTATAGAAAATTTTTGACCGACAAAAAAGCGAGGCTTACGCCTCGCTTTAGAAAAAAATTTTACTTGATCGGCTCAACGGTAATCACTTCTTTCTTATCTTGATTCAAGATGCGATTAAAGATAAACATTTGCTGTAAAACGGTTAAGAGGGTAACGACAAACCAATAAAGCGTAAGGCCGCCCGGCAGGCTGATGCCGATAAAGATAGTGAAAGCCGGCATAAAATAAAGCATTTGCTTATTGAGCATCGCCGTCATATTCTCGTCCATCGCGCCCTTAGTGTTGATCGGAGCTTTCTTGGTAATCATCATCTTGGCTTGCCAAAACTGCGCCGCGCCGGCCAAAATCGCCAAAACCCAATTCGGCTTGGACAAATCCAGAAAACCCATGGAAATGACGCTGATGCTTTCCGGCCGGCTAATGAAAGGATAGACCAAATTAAGCGAATTGCTTTTCAGCCCGGCCATAAAAACCTGATAAACCGCGATAAGAAAAGGCAACTGGATAAGCAACGGCAGGCAGGACGAAAGTGGATTGATCTTATTATCCTGATAAAGCTTGATCATTGCCTTGCCCTGTTCTTCTTTGCCCGGGAATTGTTTCTTAATTTCTTCAATCTTCGGCTGCAAATCCTGTAAAGACTTTTGCGACTCGATGGATTTTTTCGACAACGGCAATAGAATCACCCTGATAATGATAGTTAAGAGGACAATGGCGATGCCAATGTCGTGGCCGGGGATGATATTATACAGCCAAACCAGCAGATTTAAAATCGGCTGATAAAAAATTATTGTAAATAGATGGGCCATTTTGATCAATTAAAAATTAAAACTTAAAAATTAAAAATTTTCATCTTTAATTTTTACCTTCTAATTGACGGGGTCATAACCTCCCTTATTCCAGGGATTACAGCGCAGAATGCGCCAGCAAGTCTTGAACAAGCCTTTAAATAAGCCGTATTTATCGATAGCGTCAATGGCATATTGCGAACAGGTGGGATGAAATCGGCAGCGGCCATAAGGAGCGAATATTTTCAAAACGCCGTGATCAAAAGACAAGGTGCGCTGGTAGAGGCGGATTAAATTGATAGCGAACAGGGAAGAAAGATGCTTTATTTTTAGATAAACACTTTGCATAATTTACCATTGGAGGCTCTGGGCGTAGGGCATAAGGCTCATGCTCTGGCCCAGCACCCTAAGCCTTATGCCCTACGCCTTGCGCGCTACAACATTCTCAATCTTTTCAAATTATAAACCAGCGATTCTCGCAGTTCGGTAAACTTCCGGCCGCGGGCGGCGGGCAACACGGTGATCACCGCATCGAAACCTTTCTTTAAATCAGCCACTTCAGCTCTCAAAATTTCCCGGATTCTTCGCTTGATTTGATTGCGCTCAACCGCTTTTTTACTGACTTTCAGGCCGATCATTATGCCAAATCTATTTTCCTTAAGCTCATTTAAGCGCGCCTTAATGCCTAAAATCTTATCAAAACTCGACCGTCCTTTTTGCCAAACAACGTCAAAGTCTTTCTTTTTAAGCAAACGATTAGACTTTTTTAGCATTTAAACGATGATGCTACGACCAAGAAGCCGTAGCATCATTATAAAGAAGTCTTATTTGGAAAGTCTCTTGCGGCCCCGGTCGCGGCGTCTTTTCAAGACATTGCGGCCATTTTTAGTTCTCATTCTTTTGCGGAAACCGTGCTTCTTCTTCGCCCTTTTCGCATTAGGCTGATAAGTTCGTTTAGTTGACATATTAGATGCGATACATTAATTTTAGTAATTCCAATATAACACGGCAAAAATATATAGTCAACATTTCTTAAATAGCGATAATTATCAGACCCCTTACTTCTCGCGTCAAATTCGCGGAGATTAGAAATTTGCCCGCTCTGAGCCTGCCGAAGGGGGATTAGAAATTAGGTTCGAGAAATTATTTTCGATGAGTAAATTGCAACTCCCAATCTCCAATTTCAAATTTCCAATTTCGTCCTCATCTTGCCAAAAACCTAATTTTAATATATAGTAAAGTTTATAAAATACTTTTTAAAGTAAAGAAAACTTTGCTGCTTGCTCAGTTTTTTTATATTTGATGCTTATGGCTAAGGAAAATAATCAGGGTTTGGACAAGGAAACTCTGGAAAAAATAACCAAGGATTTAGAAGAGCGGAAAAAGAAAATTCTGGCTGACTTGGGCGAGATTGCCAAGAAGGAAAACGATTCCGGCGACGATGAATACAAGCCGGCTTTCCCGGAATACGGCGATAAACCGGATGAAAATGCCCAGGAAATCGCCGAATACACGACCAATCTGGCCGAGGAAGATTTGCTGGAAAAAACTTTGCGCGACATCGATTCCGCCTTGGGCAGGATCAAGAAAGGAACCTACGGCACTTGCAAATATTGCAGCAAGCCGATCGACCCGCGCCGCTTGATGGCCCAGCCGACCGCCGGAGCCTGCATCGACTGCAAAACCAAGTTGCAGAACAGCTAATAATTTTATTCCCCTCTATATAAGAGGGGTGGTTCCGCCTCGGAACCGGGGTGTGTTACAGCGACGAGGCGGTTAGCGGGAAGAAAAATGGAAACAACTATTAAAAAAATTGCCATATCAAACAAGACGGTTCTATTTATAATTCTGGCCGTCTTTTTTGTTGCCGCCGACCGCTTGTTAGCCGCTCTAAGTTTGAAGGGGGTCTTCGACGCTCCGATTCCGTTGGTCGGCAATATCTTTAGCCTGCATTATGTAAAAAATTTCTATATCGCTTTTTCCATCCCATTCTCCGGCCCGATCCTCACCGCCATCATAGGAATAATTATTATAATTTTAATAATTTATTGGTTAAAATTGGCGATGCGAAATACGAATCTTGCTCCCTTAACGATTCTAATAATCGGCGCCATCCTTAACTTTACCGACCGCATAGAATACGGATATGTAATTGATTATTTTGACCTGAAATATTTCACTATTTTTAATTTGGCGGATATAATAATAGTTGCCGGAGTGTTGATTATTATTTTAAAAGGTTTAACGAAAAAAAATTATGCCTGAAATATTGGAAAAAACTTTTACCAATGAGACCGAGCAAGAAAAAGAAAAAATTTCTGATATCGCCAAATATTGGCGAAGATTTGGTTTTCCTGGCAAGCCTCCGCAAGAGGGGACGCCGGCTGAAGAAAGATTAATAAAAATTTCCCAGGAATATTTTGATACTGCTCTAATGTGCGAGCGAATGGGTAATCCAAAAGGCTCGGATGCAAAGAGAAGAGAGCTGCACAACCAGCTCGGCCTGATGATTTTCGGAAAACAAAGAACTGACATGAGCGAGTCGGTCGCCGAGGCAATCGCGGACTTTGCTTCATATGTTACCACCGGAACAAATTTAAGATCAGCCATTGCCGAAATTATCGCATTCGACAAGGAAAACGGAAAAGGAGTTTTAAAAACCTATGATTAGACTCTAAAATATAAAAAAACGGCTCTTAGGGGCCGTTTTTGAATTGCTGGCTGGTGGAAGTGGCAAAAATCTTATTTGCAAATCGTACTTTCGTGTAATAAGTTCCATCTCTATTGTCGCGATTAATTTCCAAAATGCTGCTTCGCGGATCGCTTAATAGAACTTCCATTTCTTCAAAGCCAAGGGCGTACAAATCTTTTTCATTACCCCAGCCGTCAATACAGTTTTTGAGAATATCATCTGCGTTCATAAGATGCATTCCTTTCTAAAGTTCAATCATTATTTTTTACAGCGAAAATTGATCTTATTACAAAAAAACTAATCTGTCAAGCATTTTTATGCTTTTCTACTGTAATTGTTCTCATTTTTTCATCTTTTTGGCTTAATTTAAGCAAAAAAATTGATTTAGGCAATATTTTTTTTATCCGTTCCGGCCATTCGACCAGGCAGACCGAATCTTTTTGGCCGAGGTAATCGGCAACGCCGATGGCGGCGAGATCGCGGGCGGATTTGAGGCGATAGGCGTCGATATGGCAGAGATGTTTGATCGATTTATTTTTTTTGACCGGATAAATTTTCATCAGGACGAAAGTCGGGCTGTTGACATTGCGCTTGACGCCTAAGCCGCCGGCAAAACCGCGGGCAAAAACAGTTTTGCCGGCGCCCAAGTTGCCGGACAGGGCGTAGACTTCGCCGCCCTTAGCTTTTTTGGCCAATTTTTTGGCAAAGCTGAAAGTTTCTTTTTCTGAATGAGTAATTATTTTCATCTTTATTTTATATAATCAAGCCAGGGCTGATATTTTTTTATCTTGCCATGCACCGCGTCAAGATACGTTTTGGAGAGTTCTGCGGAAATTTTTGATTTTTTGGAAAAAACCGCGCGGTTGATTTTGCCGATAGTCGTCACTTCCGCGGCCGTCCCGGTAAAAAAAGCTTCATCGTATTTTGCCAGTTCGCTCGGGCGGATGTCTTTCTCGACAACTTTATAATCTAAATCTTTGGCGATCTTGATTATCGAATCGCGGGTGATGCCGGGCAATATCGAGCCTTTTTTCGGGGTGAACAAAGTTTTGCCGCGGACGAAAAAGATATTTTCTCCCGGCCCTTCGGCAATACAGCCTCGGTCATCAAGTAATAACGCTTCATCGGCTTTATTTTTTGTCGCGTCAAGCGAAGCCAGGATCGAATTGAAATAATAGCCGGAAATCTTGGCGGACATCACTCCGGAGCGGTGATGCAGCCGGATGAATTTGGCAATATGCGCGCTGACTTTGTCATGGCCGAGATATTTTCCCCAAGGCCAGACGGCAATGGCGAAATTTATCGGCGCGCCAACCGGCGAGAGGCCCATTTTATCTCCGTAAAAAATTATCGGGCGGATATAGCACTCCGGCAAGCCGTTTTTTTTAATCAGCCCCTTGGTCGCTTCGATGACTGTTTCGCGCGAATAAGGAATTTTCATACCCAGCACTTCAGCCGAATGGAAAAGCCGGTCAACGTGAGTTTTGAGCCGAAAAATTGCCGGGCCGTCCGGCGTATCATAGCAGCGGATTCCTTCAAAAGCCGCGCTGCCGTAATGCAGACTGTGATTTAAAAGCGGTACGCGGGCGGCTTCAAGCGGAATAAATTTTCCGTCAAACCAAACGAAATTTTTTTTCATAAATCTTATAATTTTAAAATATTAAAGATTTACCGTTGAAACCTCTTTTTTGAGGTGGGTTCTACAGGGCTCGAACCTGTGACCTTCCGGATGTAAACCGGGCGCTCTGACCAACTGAGCTAAGAACCCTTTATATATGAGTACATCTTCGGCTGGCCGGAAACAGCGTCAACTGCCGCCGGCTCCCAGCCCGGCATCGGCCAAACATAACAGATAATTCTGGCGCCGGGTTTTAATTCTGTTTCCATCTTAGCTTTCAGCTGATTCATTATCCTTGGCAAGAGAAATACAAAAACAACATCGGCCTCGCCCAGATTGATATTCCAAAAATCCCGGAAATAAATTTTTGGTTTATTTTTTTTCTTGAAAAAGATTATCTTAAACTTCGCCAGCAAATAGGGCAGCAAGGAAATCTCAAAGCCTTCCGCAAAAACTCCGGCGTCTGCGGCGGCTAAAAGAGTCCGACCATCGCCCGCGCCCAAATCGTAAAACCTTTCACCTTCTTTCAACCGCGCCAAATTAATCACGCGCGACAAGTCTTTGCCATACATCGGCAGCCAGGGAGCGGCGCGCCAGGAAGCATAGAGAAAAGTAAGGGCAAAAATAAAAACAATAATATAGAGCCAAATCATAAATCTAAAATTGCCATTCCCGCCTTCGCTCGTCTTGGTGGGCTTTGCCCACCGAAGCCGAGCTTCGGCGAGGCGAAGGTGGGGATGAGAGGACTCGAACCTCCAAGCCTTGCGGCACGTGCACCTCAAGCACGCATGTTTACCAGTTTCATCACATCCCCTTTTTTATTAAATTTTAACCTTTACTCCGCTCTCCTCAAAAGCTGCTATAATCTTTTTCTTTTTTCTGCCCAGACACTTAACGTCCGGCGAATGATACATTTTTTTAATTATTTTTAAACCTTCTCTTTTGGCGAATCTTAAATCCCAAATATTTGTACCAGTCTTTAAATCTCCCTTTACTTTTAAATATTCGAATAATGATTTTTGCAACCATACTAAAAACTTTTTGCTGGCAGAACAAAAACAAACATAATACATAAAACTACTTTTCCAACGCTTGTCCCAATATGAATAAAAACAGCCATCACCATCGAATAAACCTCTTAAAAAATCAAAAAAGTATTTTTTAGGAACTTTCAAGCTGCCAATGATCTTTGATTTTTTCGGCATTAAGCCGATTGATTCAAGCCATCTGTAAAAAATAACGTCGCCGAATTGTATATTGGGGCATTTGTGGTTGCTAAAGCCGCAAACCTTATAACCTGTTTTAACTTTAAGTCCTAAAATTTTCTTAACCGTATTTAGTAAATCCTCATCTTTGGAAGTCAAGCTAATATGCCTGCCATTTTTGGAAAGGCAGCCATCGCTGGTTATTAGCCCGACAACATATGCCAAATCCGCGCTCCATTTGACTTTCTCCCTCCTTGGATAACTCATAAAATCTATTCAAAAATGACCGTGTACCTTACACAGTCATCTTATCTTAATAAGCTTTTTCTTTCAAACGTTTTTTGTATTCTCCGCGCAGATAATACAATTTGGCTTTCCGGACTTTCGCCTGTTTTTTGATGACGATTTTATCCACGGTCGGGGAATAAAGCGGGAAAATCTTTTCCACGCCCACGCCTTCGGAAATTTTGCGCACCGTAATGGTCGCGCCTTTTTCATTGCCGTGTTTTTTGGCGATGATCATACCGTCAAAATACTGTAAACGCTCCTTTTCTTCGCCCTTGGCGTTCAGCTCTTTGATTTTCTGATAAACGCGGATGGTCATCCCCGGCTTTAACTCTTCCGGCTTAGCCGCTTTGCCTTTTGTGTCTTTCTCGTTGACTACGGCCTTTTCCTCGGTGGAAATATTTTTTTCTTCAGACATATTACAATCAATTAAAAATTAAAAATGAAAAATTAAAAATTATTAATCTTTGATTTATAATTTCTGATATTTTAGATATAAAAAATAGAATTTAGCAATTCTATTTGGAATAGTTCCTAATGTTTGAATCTTTTTCAATATTATAACAAATATTGGCAAATGTCAATATTATTGGAGTGTGGCGCAAGACAAGAAGAGTAAGGGCTGAAATTAGGAAATTTTATCGCTTTTTAAACGATTTTCAACTGCTGCCAAAACTTTGGCAAAAGTTTGCTCGGCGTTCAAATTTGTCGTATCCAAAACAAAATCGTAATTTTTTAAATCAAAAACGTTCAAGCCGAAATATTTGGCATAGCGCAATTTGTCGCTCTCGCGGCGGGATTTCAAGCTGGCAAGCACATCCTCATAAGTTTTTAAATTTTTTCCTTCATTGCGGGATGAGTCTTTTCGCAAATCGCCAAAGATTCTTCTCGCGCCTTCTTCAAAAGAAACATCCAGAAAAATTTTATACGATTGGGGGATGAAATGCCAAGAAGTCCGGCCTTCGATAATAAAATTGTTTTGCGTTTCGCCCAGCTTTTTTTGATATTCATCAACCTCCAAATCGGTTGAAGGATCAGTTTCGCCCAATTTATTATATTCTGCCAGCGTCAACCCGCGCTCGCGCGCTTTTTCCCGCCGGATGCCGCCGATATAATAACGCGGCCAGCCCAATTTCTCGGCCAGCATCTTGGCAATCGTTGATTTTCCCGCGCCCTCGGCGCCGGAGATAGAAATGATCATGGCTGAATTGTTAAATTGTTACATTGTCATCTTAACAACTTAATCGTATCTTGTTAACAGCCGGCAATTTAACAATATAGCAATGAGACAATAAATAATGTATAATAAGCTTAGGAAAATTACTTTTAATTTTTCATTTTTAATTTTTAATTTATTTTCGATGTATTTAGAAAAACTGGATATTCAGGGTTTTAAATCTTTCGCCAGCAAAAACACGCTGATTTTTCCGGCCGGAAACAAAGGGAAAAAAGGCATTACCGTCATTGTCGGGCCGAACGGCTCGGGCAAATCCAATATCGCCGACGCGGTGCGCTGGGTTTTGGGCGAGCAAAGTATGAAAACCATCCGCGCCAAAACCGGCGAAGACGTCATTTTTTCCGGCTCATCTTCCAAAGGGCAATTGGGCATGGCCGAGGTTTCTTTGCATTTGAATAACGAAGACGGCCAGGCGCCGATCGATTTTTCACAATTGGTCATCACCCGCCGGATTTACCGCTCAGGCGAAAGCGATTATCTCTTAAACGAAGCCAAAGTGCGCCTGGTCGATATCCAGATTCTTTTGGCCAAAGCGAATGTCGGGCAGAAAACTTACAGCGTCATCGGCCAGGGGATGGTGGAATCTTTTTTGGCCACCACCGCCTCTGAACGCAAAGAATTTTTCGACGAAGCGACCGGCGTGCGCCAATTCCAGATTAAGCGCGAGCAATCTTTGTCCAAATTGATCGCCAGCTACGAAAATTCCGGCCAAGCCAATATGCTCTTGGCGGAAATCGAACCGCGTTTGCGCAGCTTGACCCGACAGGTCAACAAGCTCCGCGCCAGAGGCGAAATTGAAACTGAACTGAAAAACATCCGCGCGTCTTATTTCAAATTCGTCTGGCATAATTTGAATGACAAGTTTTCCGAATACAATAATAAATATTTATCGCTGGAAGAAATTTTGCGCGCCAAAACCGAAGAACTTGCCAAGCTCAATTCGGAGCTCGGCAAGATGGAAGAAAGCCGCGAGAGCGAGGAATACGAGCGATTATCCAATCAAGCCGCGGAAATCCAAAAACAGCGGGAAGATGTTTTGAAAAAAATCGCCGCCGCCGACGCGCAATTATCCTTGGAATTGGAAGCCGCCGGTAATTTTGATTTGTCCTGGCTAATCAATAAAGAAAGCGAATTGAAACAAGAAATTGCCGGCAGCGAAACGGCGCTCAATAGCTGGCAGAATGAATTGGAAGCCAAAAAAAATCTGGTTAATAATTTCAGCGGCGAGAAGAAAGGGCTGAATGAAAAAATCGAGGAATTGAATAAAGTCTTGCGCGGCTTAACCGGGGACAAAAAGGGGATTGTCCGCGATGAGAAAAAAATCAACTCTTTCTTGAGCGAAATTAAAATTGAATTGGAGAAATTGGAAGAAGAAAATGAAATTGGGAAAATCAAAGCAACTTTAGCGAAGCTGAAAACGCTCATCGCCGAAGTCATCAATTTAAGCTCCTCTGCCGGCGATAATGAAGCCTTTTACGCCAAACAGCGCGAAATTCAGGAAGAATTGTTGAAATTAGCTCGCGCCAAAGAAGAACTATTCGGCCGAGCCGCCGAACCGGAAATGGCCGCGAAAATGCTGGAAGAAAAAATAAATCTATTAGCGGAAAATTTGCGCCGGCAAAAAAATGAACTGGCGGCAACCGCGGAAAAAATAAAATCCAGCGGCGAGAAAAAAAGCAATGAAGACGTCAAAGATAAAAAAGCCAAACTGGAAGTCGAACTATCAGAAACGGATAATCAAGTTCGGGAAATCAGAGAAAAACTCGGCGCTTTCAACCGCGAACGCGAAGCCAAACGCGCCCAGCTTTTCCAGCTGCAGCGCGCCGGGCAGAATCTCCAGCAGGAAATCAACCGGCTGGCCAATGAATTAAATGTCTTGAAAATCGATTCGGCCAAATACGAAACTCGCTTGGAAGATTTGGAAACCGAGATCCGCAAAAGCTTCGACAACCTCAAAGATATCAAAGAAAACCGCGCCGATGGAGAAGTGAATACTTTAGAGGCGGAAATAAAAATCCGCCAACTGGAAAACCAGCTGAACCTGATCGGCGGCATTGATCCGGAAGTGGAAAAAGAATATAACGAAACCAAAACCAAATTTGATTTCCTCAAAGAGCAGGTTGATGATTTGGAATCAGCCATCGGCACGCTGGAAGGAGTAATCAAAGAGCTGGACGGGAAAATCAAGGAAAGATTCGACAAAGAATTCAAAGAAATCTGCCATAAATTCGAAGAATACTTCAAGATTCTTTTCAGCGGCGGCTCTGCCAAAATTATCAAATTGGAAGACGAAGAAGAAATCGCAAAATCGGATGGCGCGGCTGAAGAAATAAAAGATGAGCAGAACGAATTGCGGGAAAAAATCAAACGGCTTTCCAAATATAACGCCACTGGTTTGGCCGGCATCGAAATCCAGGCCTGCCCGCCCGGGAAAAAAATCGCTTCGATCAACATGCTTTCCGGCGGCGAAAAAGCTCTCACTGCCATCGCCTTGATTTGCGCCATTATCAGCGCCAACCCTTCGCCGTTCGTCTTCCTTGATGAAGTCGATGCGGCGCTCGACGAATCCAATTCCGAGCGTCTGGCGAAAATTTTGGAAGATCTCTCGTCCAAAACCCAATTCATCGTCATCACCCATAACCGCGCCCCGATGCATCGCGCCAGCGTCCTCTACGGCGTAACGATGCAAGAAAACGGCGTGTCCAAATTATTGAGCATCAAGCTGGAGGATTATATTAAAAAATAATTTTTATTTTTTAAAAGCTGGGTTTTTTATTTAAAATCTCGGTTTTTTAATTTATTTAAACTCTCGTTTTATCAAACGACAAAAACAAAACAAGCTATTACAAAAAATTAGCACGGACATCATCTGCCCGTGCTATAAAGAAAGCTTAATCGGTAGTGCAGGTAAAGCTGCAGTGACAGCAAGTATCCGCACTTTCGTCAAAAATAAAGCCTTGATGAAGAAGCTTACTTAGGACTTCATCAATTCTTTTTTCGGTTTTCATTTTAATCACCTCCTTTCTTTACTGAAGGAAAAAGGCAATATTATTTCAACATAGCGGACATTGAGGGTCGCGGCCAAAATGATTTCCTGTTGCTGAATAGGCTGCAGCCCTGCAACCCCGGCAATATTTTAAAAATTTACACTTTCCACATCCTTCGATTTTTTCGAATTGTCTAAACTCATCCATTTTGGGATTAAGCGCAAAGTGATACAGAAAGTTATTTTCAGTGGTCCACTTACCAAGGACGCTACCTGGATGTCTACGACAAGCCATTACCGTGTCATCCGGCAAAAGCGTCAAAACCGATGACCCTATGCCGCAACCACCGGCAACCATTTGCGAAGAGTCAGAACATTCGTTAGCGTTTATTAGGATTGTTAAAGGATCTTTATCGACAGGATCATGTCCCTCGGCTTCGAACTTTTTATGAATTTTAGAAATTTCTCTCAAAAAACACATATACTCATCTGGTTTTATTCCGCAATCGCCAATCCCCACAGGCGTCCACCTGGCAAAAGACCATCTTTTGGCGCCAGCCGCATAAACCTCTCTCATAACAGCCGGCATTTCTCTGTAGTTGAGAGAAGAGACGGTGGACATTACCATGGGCTTGATAGATGTTCTTGATAATCGCTTGATGGCCTCCATGGTTCTTTTAAAACTCCCTGGATAACGGATGCTATCATGAGTTTTTTCCAAACCGTCGAGGGAAACTTGGAAAAATCTTATCTTTAGTTTTTCCAGCCACTCTAAATTTTCCTCGGTAACGTTTTCCGGATTGGCGAGAATACTGACCCAGAAACAACTGGAAGACGCCACCGTTAATATCGACCTAAAAGCACTGTTCCGAAATGGATCGCCGCCGGTTATCGCCAAATAAGAATCGGCTTTAAGCCGGCTGCAGAGACTTAAAAAATCTTCCAAAATTAAAGCCGCTCTTTCGAGAGTGACTTCTGGACCGCCATAATTTCCCTGCTGATAACAATGACGACATCTATTGCCACATTGATTGGTGATGTGCCATTGCAGATAAAATCTTTTGGACATTTTTTATCCCTTCGTTGAATTGTTAAAGTTCTCTTTTTTTTGCCGTTACTTCTAATATCTTATGCCAATGACGATGTTTGGGGTGATTATCAAACTCGCTAAAAATATTTATTTCTATATCTTCAAATTTATCTCTTAATAATTTCTTAAGTTCTTTGGTGCTTATTTTTTTTTTAAGAACCCGGTCGGACTTGTCAAATGTATGCAAAAAAAGTCTCCCTCCCTTTTTTAAATTATTAAAGCAATTATCAATAAATTGCTTCTTATTATCCAAAAATTGCAAAAGATAGTTGGCATAAACCAAATCAACTTTTTTTGCCTCAAAAGGCAAATTTAAATCTGTGCCTGATTTTAAATCAACCCCTCTTACAATCCAGCCGAGGTTTTTAAGACAGGCCTTATCCATACCTTCACCCGAACCAAAATCCAAGGCTGTCCCGGGATTTTTAAAGGCCTCTTTGATAAATTTTAACAACCGATAGTTCATAAAAATTAATTTAAACTTAACAGTAAAAATCTTTTTTGTCAACCGCATTTACCTAAATCACCGAATATCTATTTTATGTTATAATAAAAGAGTTATCGTCTTTAAATAATTTTTAACTTTTCATTTTTCCCGAGGCAAGCTCGGGATGCCGACTTTACGTCGGCATAATTTTTAATTGATATTCATGTCGAGTAAAGTTTTTTCCGCCGCGGTGGTCGGGCTGGACGCCGAATTGGTCGAGGTCGAGGCCGATACCGGCGGGGGAGAGTATGGAAAAATTTTTTTAGTCGGCTTGCCGGATAAGGCAGTTTCCGAAGCTCGGGAAAGGGTGCGGAGCGCCATTAAAAATTCCAATTTTGAATTTCCGCGCGTTTCAGTGACCGTTAATCTGGCGCCGGCCTATCTGCCCAAGCACGGGCCGTCTTTTGATCTGCCGATCGCCATCAGCATCTTGCAGAAAAGCGAATTCATTTCGGGAAAAATCAATCTGGACGATTTTATTTTTACCGGCGAGCTATCTTTGAACGGCGATCTGCGCCCGATTACCGGCGCCCTGCCGGTTGCGCTTTGCGCCAGACGCGCCGGCAAGACAACGGTCTTTTTGCCGGAAGCCAACGCGGCCGAAGCCAAATTAGCCAAAGAAATCAGGGTAATTCCAGTTAAAAATTTAATGCAGCTGGTCTTTCATTTGCGCGGCAAAGTCGCCATTCCCGAATTTCCCTACCGCGATCCGGAACTTTTTAATGTGCCAATCGAATATGACATGGCGCACGTGAAAGGCCAGGAGCAGGTAAAACGGGCGATGGAGATAGCCGCGGCCGGCGGACATAATTTGCTGATGTTCGGCCCGCCAGGTTCGGGTAAAACAATGCTGGCTAAAACTTTTCCTTCCATTTTACCGGATCTGGCTTTTGCCGAAGCCTTAGAGGTCACCAAAATTTACAGCGTCGCCGGCAAACTGAAAGAAAAAAGCGGTTTGATAAAGTCCCGGCCGTTCCGCGCCCCGCATCACACCGCTTCCGGCGTGGCTTTGGTCGGCGGCGGCATCCAGCCCGGCCCGGGAGAGATATCGCTTGCCCATCGCGGCGTCTTGTTTTTGGACGAATTCGCCGAATTTCCCCGTCCGGTTCTGGAAGCTTTGCGCCAGCCGCTCGAAGACGGCGTCATTACCGTGAGCCGCGCCGCCGGACATCTGGATTTTCCGGCCAAATTCATTTTAATCGCTTCGATGAACCCCTGCCCTTGCGGATTTTTCGGCGACCGCGCCCGCGCCTGTTCCTGTTCGGCGATGCAGATCCAGAATTACCGCAAAAAAATTTCCGGCCCGATTTTGGACCGCATCGACATGCAACTGGAAGTGCCGCGGATGGAATTCAAAAAATTGGACGAAAATCTCCCCGGCGAGAATTCTTCAACCATGAAAAAACGCGTCACCGCGGCGCGGGAAATCCAGGCGGAAAGATTCAAGAACGAAAAAATCTTCACCAACGCGGAAATGAGCTCGGAAAAAACCCGGCGATGCTGCGCGCTTGATGATGAAGCCAAAAAACTGATCAGCAGCGCCATCGACACACTCAATCTTTCCGCTCGCTCCTATTTTCGCCTCTTAAAATTAGCTCGCACTATCGCTGACCTGGATAATGAACCATCGATTTCCACCGCCCATCTGGCCGAAGCTCTGCAATATCGGGAAAAATCCGCTTGACACAATAATCGCCAAGCCTTAATCTTGAATAATCAGTTCTTTCAATATAATCACTATTTTTATCTTTCCAATCACCACTATTGCGGGAGGGCTCATGCTTGTGGCTGTTAATCCGACCAGCGTCAGTTATCGAAAGATGCGGAATCGCAAGGTTGAAGAAAGAGTCAAACAAATACTGATTGAAAGAAGGGGGGGGAAATGGCCGAAGACTTTGGCTGAAAAATACGCATTGGCTCAGAGTTTGGAATTCGCGGCCAATTGCCAGGCGATAAAACCGCCGAGCGTACCGGGAAAATTTTTTTTGACCGCGATCAATCTTGATTCGGTGGAAAAACCCGGACGGGGCAAGATAATCGCGGAAAGGTACCTGAAATCGGCTTATAACGGCTTAGAGCTGGAAATCAAAAAATCAGCCGACGGAAGAATCGTCTTTTTCTTCGCGAATAAAAGAGTTGATTTTAAACGAGTGGGCAGCAATAAACATCCTCTTTGCCGGCCGGGTGAAATCCTTAGAGCCAAGCCTTGCGGCAATGAAGTTCAATTTTTCGAACGCCAGGAAGGCAGGCTGGTGCGGCTGGGCGGAACCAATCTTTACTTTGAAAAAGCTTAAAAAAGAAAGAAAGCGCGAAATATCACGGCGGCGTCAATAAATTTGGCGCCGCATTTTTTTCGGCAGCCGCGCCATTCCATTTTTTTTCCGATTTATGTTATAATAAGAAAGAGGAAATATCACAATTCCAATATATTTATCTATGAAAAATAAAATTTTCGCCTTATTTCTGGTTTTGACTTTTATCTTGACTTCCGGCGCCGGCTGCGCCAGCACTGTTCCGCCCTCCAGCGTCAAACCGATAACCCTCACTTATTGGCGAGTTTACGATGATGAAGACGCTTTCGCCACCATCATCGCCAATTACCAGAAAATCCATCCTTACATCACCATCCAATATAAAAAATTCCGCTACGATGAATATGAAAAAGAATTGATCAATGCTTTGGCCGAGGATCGCGGACCGGATATCTTTTCCATCCCTTCAAGCTGGCTTTCCGAATATCAAAATAAGATCACGCCTCTGCCGGCGCAATTAACTCTGGTTTATCCGGTCGTCAAAGGAACAATCAAAAAAACCACGGTCGCCGAGCTGCGCACCACTCCGAGCTTAAGCTTAAAAGATTTAAAGAATAATTTCGTTGATATTGTTTATAACGACACGGTGCTCTCTAAAAACGGCGCGAGCGCAATTTACGGCCTGCCGCTGTATATGGATACGCTGGCAATGTATTATAATACTGATCTCTTCAATAACGCCGGCATCTCGGGGCCGCCGCAATACTGGAACGCGGAATTTCAGCAGGACGTAAAAAGATTAACCAAGCTAAACAGCCAGGGCAATATTGTTCAAGCCGGCGTCGCCCTGGGCGGCTCGGCAAATATCCAGCGGCCGCAGGATATTTTATCTTTATTGATGATGCAAAACGGCGCAGTGATGATGGATAATGGCACGGTGATGTTCCAATCGATTCCGCCCGGCAGCGCCCAAAATTATAACCCGGGGTTGGAAGCCTTGCGTTTTTACACGGATTTTTCCAACTCGGCCAAAGACGTTTATTGCTGGAACAGCAACTTGCCCAATTCTCTAACTATGTTTGAGCAGGGCAATCTGGGAATAATGTTTGATTATGCTTATGATTTGCCGACCATCAGAGCGGCGGCGCCAAAACTTAATTTTTCCATTGCCAAAATGCCGCAAATCCAGGGCAATGCCAAACTGGTCAACTATGCCAACTATTGGCTGGAAACCGTTTCCGCCAAAAGCAAAAATATCAATGAAGCTTGGGACTTTATTCAATATGAAACCTCACAGGACCAAGTGCAAAATTATCTAAAAATAGCCAAAAAACCCACAGCTTTACGAGCGCTGATAAATTCGCAAGTCAACGATCTGGACATCGGCGTCTTTGCCGACCAGGTGCTGACGACCCAAAGCTGGTATCGCGGCAATAACCCAATAGCGGCGGAAAACGCTCTGCAAGAAATGATTGATCTGACGGTTAAAAATACCAAAGACATCAACCAGACAATCAACCAGGGCGCGTCCAAGGTTCAGCAGACCATTCAATAAGCAACTATCAAGTAACAGGTAACATATACCATGTAGCGTGTTTTAAAATATCGTTCGGGACAGGTCGTTTCATTATATGCTACCTGTTACCTGATGCCTGAAAAAATGTTCAAAAATAAATTATTAAAATCAATATTCGCTGTTTCCGTCTGGCTGAGCCTTTGCCCGCCAACTGCTTTCGCGGCCGGAATTTTACCGACGGAAAACGGACAAAAAACCGGAACTTGCACATCTCCCAATGGCTGCGGCAATTACTCGCTTAACGATATTCTTCAGGTGGCGGTCAATGTTTCTAACTGGATTTTGGGCAGCATCGGCGCCATCGCCTTATTGTTTTTCGTTTATGGCGGTTTTGTTTTCATCCTTTCCGGCGGCAATGAAGAAAAAGTCAGAGAAGGTAAAACTATCCTGATGAACGCCATTATCGGCTTAGTAATTGTTTTTGCCAGCTATTTAATAATCCAATTTTCCGCCGGCTTGCTGGGCGCGAATGTCGCTCCCGGTTTGAAAATTAAAATCTAAACAGCAGTTGCCGGACGGTTATTTTTTCGCTATGCTTTTCACCCGCAACAAAATCAAAGAGGATGAGGAAACCGTGGCGGAAAAATTGCGCGTTGCCCGCGAAGAAAAAAAATTCACTCTTGCGGCGGCGGCCAAGAAACTTTCAATCAATCCTGAATATTTAGCGGCTCTGGAGCGCGGCGATTATACGGCTCTGCCCGGCGGCGTCTATGAAAAAACTTTTCTCCGGCAATATTCTTCCTGGCTCGGCCTAAACCCCGTCTGGATAGCCGAGAAATACCAAAAAGAAAGGGGCGGGAACAACGGGAATAAGGATGTTTTTTCCAAAAAGAAAATAAAAAAATCCGAGCTGGCTATCTTTCCCGGAATTTTAAAAAATATTCTGTTGATTGCCGCCATCATTATCCTTTTTTCGTATCTCGGATATTATTTATTTTCCACCTTTTCCTCGCCCAAAGTGGAAATTTATCAGCCGCCGGATAATCTGGTCACGCAGAATAATTTTGTTGACGTGATCGGCCGCGCCGACGCCAAAACGCAAATCGCCATTAACGGCCGGAAAATATTAAAAGACAGCACCGGCAATTTTCAAGAAAGAATCAATCTTAAAATAGGGATAAACACGATAATAATTTCCGCGCAAAATAAATATAGCCGAAAAAAAATTATTGAAAAACAAATTCTGGTTAAATAATATCCGTAGGAACGCGATATTTTGCGTCCCCCTCAAAACGATTATGAATAACCCAACCGGCGGCAGCGCGCTGCTTAACGTCAACTTTATCATGGCCAAAGCCCGCCTTAAAGAAAGGATGAAAGTGGCTGATTTGGGTTGCGGCACGTCCGGCCACTTCGTCTTTCCGGCCGCGAAAATTGTCGGCGCGCACGGCCTGGTTTATGCCGTCGATATTCTCAAACCTTCTCTGGAATCGATCGCCCGCCGCGCCCGTCAGGAAAACATTAATAATATCCTGACGATTTGGAGCGATCTGGAAGTTTATCGCGCCACCAAAATTGAAACGGAGAGCCTCGATGTTGCGCTTCTGATAAACACCCTGTTCCACTCGCAAAAAAGAGCGGAGATATTGCGCGAATCGATCCGTCTGCTGAAAAGGGGCGGGCGGCTGCTGGTGGTAGAATGGGAAGACACTTCCTCCCCCTTCGGTCCGCCGCCGGAAAAAAGAGTCAAGATCGAACAATTGAAAAAAGTGTCGGAGAAGCTCGGCCTGAAAGTCGAGGAAGAATTCGATGCCGGCGAATTCCACTATGGCGTTCTTTTTATGAAAATGTAGCCGCCAAAAGTTCTCTTGCCAAAAATTCCGCCTTAGTGCTAAGATGAATATCCGTTAAATTTAATCCCGACAATATTATGAATAACCTTTTGACCGCGCAATTTTGGTTTAATCAGAGTCCCGACTCGCTGATTCCGGCCATGCAAAATCTATTACTGGCAATAATCGCCTTTTTTCTCGCCGCCGCGGTTGCTTGTTTTTTTCTAAAAAAGCGCCAAGGATTTTACAAGCCGTTCTGGAATAAACTATCAATCTTTTTCATCAGCAATTTCATTATCGGCGCCCTGCTCGATTTTTTCAGCTTGGAACTGGTTCCTTTCCTTTCCGCCCGAATCTGGTTTGCTTTATGGGTGATCGGCATGGTCGTTTGGATCGTCTTTATCGTCATTTACGCCAAGCGATTGCCGGACAAAAAAAGACAATTCATCGCCGAGCAGAATTATAAAAAATATATTCCCTGAATATAGCCGGCGTTTTCTATCCAATAGCTTGGAAACGATTTATTAAATAATTTGGCGTTTTGAATTCAATGCCCATATGCAATCTTTCGGCATTATAGTATTCCAAGTAATTAGGCAATTTATTATTTAGCATTCTA